>NZ_JBITUB010000018.1:0-136886 GCF_044542225.1 Streptomyces sp. NPDC079020 | reverse complement strand
ACCACTGATCAGACGGCCGTCCACCTGGATTTCCGGTGGCCATCAGCCTGGACTCGGCTGGCCGCACACCTGGACTTTGCCACGGCCGCCGTCACCAAGTGGAGAACCGCGCTATCCGCCACGAAGCGCCACGTGGCGTACCACCTGCGGTTTGCGTTGAACTATTGACACGGATCTCATCGCCACGAAGGAGCACGCATGAGCAGGATCGAGCCCGAAAAGAGAGCGTCCCCACCGGCCTTCGAACTACGATGCGGCGGGCTGGTCTTGACGATTCAGCGAGTCCCCGGATGGCTGCTCGCGCTTGTCGCCACCGCTGCGGGAAGCGGGTTCGCGGCATGGCTCTCATCTCACTGACTGCCCATCAGTTCGGGGGGCCCGGGGCACTTCACGGGGAGCACCCCTCCATGCAAGGGATGCGCCGAGGCTCGAACAACTCACACCTTTCGGTCATCCGAACGTCCCCATATCCATAAATTTGACGCGTTGCCCGCGATCCTGTCTCCTGCCCCCATGTCTGAAAGTATGAGCGCTGACGATGCGGCCACCACCCCGGGCAGCAACTACGAATTCAACTGCGGGGAATTTCACTTGAAGGCGCAGAACGTCCCCGAGCGTGTCCAACTGCTGTTCCTGATGGTCGTCGGCGCACTGTCCATCAGCGCACTGGCGCTGGCGCGGAACTCCCGCTGCGACAGCGGGGAAGACAGCTAGGCCCGCGCGGCCGCACTCCGTCACGGTCCTGAACTGGTGGGAGTCCTTTGGCACAGCACGCGCAGGGTTGCTGTCTGTGTCCTCGCCACCGAGGGACAGCGGGCGTACGTCAAGGGGCGGTCGCTCACGGGCGGTGCGGTCCCCGCGCGTTGCCTCACGACTCCTGCGGCCACCCCGGCAACGCGGGATGCGTGGCGCACCGGCAACGCTTTTCCGGGCCGGGCACTCGGCCCGCCGGGCTCTCCGCCCCTGCGCCTCTTCGGGGCGGGGGAGTGCCTGTCGACGTTCGGGTGGAATCTGCGTACCTCTCTCGGCTCGGTGGTGTCGAGTTGCTGACGGCCCGCGCTGATTCGGCGGGCGCGTGCGGCGGGTTGGGTAGGGATCCTCTGCGGCGGAACGTCAACTGCCCGTAGATCGAGTGGCATGCCAGGGCCTCGCCGGGGTGGTGGATCTGCCGGTGCCGGGGAAGACGTCCGGACGGCCGCCGATGCGGGAGGGAGGGACCGAGCCGGAGTACGGACGGGGCGGAGTCTGGGGCCGTGTCCGGAACCACCCCTGGACATCGGTGGATACCTGGATATGCTCAGCGCCTTCACATGGATCTGGTGCACGGGGGTGGACACCATGGAACCGGGAAGCACAGCGCTCAGTGATGCCTCGGTGGCACGGATCCTAGGTGCCGACGGACGCCCTGAAGGGGCCGGGTTCCGCGCCGGGCCGCGCGAGGTCATCACGTGTGCGCACGTGGTGGCCACGGCGCTCGGTCTGCCGCCGGACACCCAGGATTCACCCGGCGACCGATTATGGGTCGACTTCCCGCTCGCTGAGCGCGGCACCAGGGTGCCCGCGCGGGTCGGCTCCTGGACACCGGTCCGGCCTGATGGCTCCGGTGATATCGCGGTCCTGGAACTTCTCGTCGATCCACCGGCGAAGGCTCCCATCGCCCGCCTCGTCGAGGACGCGGCCGGCTCCGACCGCCGGGTGCGCGCCTTCGGCTTCCCGCACCGCTACGACGACGGCGCCTGGAGCGTCGGCTGGCTGCGCGGTGCGACCGGCGCCGGCTGGCTTCAGTACGACACCGATCCCGCCAGCGAGCACCGGGTCGAGCAGGGCTTCTCCGGGGCCCCGGTCTGGGATGTCGCCGAGGGGGGCGTCGTCGGCATGGTGGTCGCCGCCGACACTCGGGCCGACGTACGTACCGCCTATCTGATTCCGGTCCGGACCCTGCGCGAGAGCTGGTCGGCACTGGCCTCCAGCACCCTGCCCGCCTGCCCCTTCCGTTCCCTGGAGCCTTTCGGGGAGCAGGACGCGGGCCTCTTCCACGGTCGCGCCGAACCCGCCGAACGCATCGCCGGCCTGCTCGCCCACGCCCCGGCGACCAGCCTCGTCGGACCGTCGGGCTGCGGCAAGTCTTCCCTCCTGCACGCAGGCGTGCTGCCTCGGCTGCGCGAGCGGACCGAGCTGGACATCGTCGTCTTCCGCCCCGGGCAGCTCGGGCGCGCCCCGCTGGACGCCCTCGCGCTCGCCCTGCTGCCCCGGCTGGAGCCCGACCTCACGGAAACCGCCCGACTGGCCGAACTGCCGGCTCTGGCGGGGCTGTTACGGGAAGGGCAGCTCCCCGCAGTGGTGGAACGGCTGCTCGCCCGGCAGGGCAAGGAACAGCTGCTCGTAGTCGCCGACCAGTTCGAGGAAGCCCTCATCGGCACCGGCGTCGCCGCTCGCGGCGAACTGGACGCCCTGGCAACCGCGTTGGCCTACTGCCTGCAGCCCGGCTCCCGGATGCGGCTCGCCACCAGCCTGCGCGCCGACTTCCTCGCTCCCGCCCTGGCCCACCCGGGTCTCGCCCCCCTGCTCTCGGGCGAACGGCTCTTCACGGTGGGCGCGATGTCCGATGCCGAACTACGGGCCGCGGTGGAGCTGCCGCTGACGGGCACGGGCGTCACCTACGAACCCGGACTGGTCGACCGCATCCTCAGCGATGTCGGCAGCGACCCCGGCCGGTTGCCGCTGCTCGAGTTCACCCTGACCGAACTGTGGGAACGCCAGCGCCATGGGCGCATCGGACACACCGCGTACGAGTCACTCGGACGGGTCCACGACGCACTGGTCACCCACGCCGAACAGGTCTGGACCGGCGCCCTCGCCGAGACCGAGCAGCATGCGGCCCGCGCCCTGCTGGTCCAGCTCGTCCACCCCGGTGACGACGGCCTCGCCCCCACCCGCCGCACACTGGCCCGCTCCGAACTCCGCTCCGAGCAATGGCGGCTGGCCCAGCGCCTGATGACCACCCGCCTGCTCGTCCCGGGCGAGGACTACCAGCCGGACTCCGGTCCGCCGCAGGAGACCGTCGAGCTGGCTCACGAGACGCTGCTGACCCATTGGGACCGACTGCGCACATACGTGGCGCAGGGCCGCGACTTCCGCATGTGGCAGGAAGGGCTTCGCCGGCGTATCGCCCTGTGGTCCGCCGACGACCGCCCGGCGCGGCGGCTGCTGCGCGGACAGGACCTCCGTGACGCGCGCCGCTGGCGGGCCGCCCACACCGGCGAACTGCGACCCGCCGAGGAGACGTTCATCGACGCGAGCGGCAAGGGCGCCCGGCGGCGCCTGACCGCGCTCGCCGCCATGGGCGTCGTCCTCGCCCTGCTCGCGGGGCTCGGCAGCTGGGCCTGGCGCGAGGACATCAGCCAGGACGCGGCCACCAAGGCATCGGACGTGCTGGTCCAGCAGTCCCGCGACGCCGAACTGGGGGGAAACGCGGCGGACTTCGGTATGTCGTACACGGCGCTGCTGCTCTCCCTGCGCGCCTACCGCACCCAGGACACTCCGCGCACGCGGGAGCGGCTCGGGGAGATGTACGCCCGGTTCGGATTCGCCGACCTGCTCGCGCCCCGGTACAAGAGCGCCACCAACGCCGTGGTCGAACCGCTGCGCCTGCCTGTCGAGACCGTCACCGACGGGGAGGCGAAGGTGGTCGCCGCGCGGACCGCTGACGGTGAAGTCGTGGTCCTGCGTACGGACGCCTCGGGGCTCCGGCGCGTGGAGACGAGGCACAAGGGGGACGTCATGGCGGTCAGCCGGGACGGCACGATGGTGGCACTCGCGGATTCGACGGGCCTCACCCCGGACTTCACGAAACCGCCGGACCCGCAGCGGACGGCGGCGCGACTGTTCACCGTCGCAACCGGTCGGATCCTGGACCTGGAAGCCCCCCGGGGCGGAGACCCGTTCCCCAAGGACATTGACACGGGGCCGGAGATCCCCGGACTTGAGATGCCCACGCTTCCCGACATCCCCGGGCTGCAACTGCCGACCCAGTACGCCCGGCTCGCCTTCGACCAGGGGTCCAAGGTGCTGCTCGGCCAGACGGGTCTGTTCGGGGAGGGCGGCAGACTGGTGCTCTGGAACACCGCCGACGGGCGGATCAAGAAGGTCATGCCCGGCCTTCCGGACGCTGTCGATCAACTGTGGCCGACGGACGGGGGCGACCGGCTGATCACCGTGGCCGACGAGAGCGTGTCGTTGAAGGAGACGATCACGGTGGTGAAGTCCTGGGACCTGACCGGAGCGGCACCCGTCGGCCGGGAGGTGATGCGCCTGCGGAGCACCATGGACAGGACGGTGTCCATGGACGTGAGCCCGGACCTCACCCGGCTGGGGATCGTCGAGACGGACGTCGGCACCGGGAAGGGGCTGTCGTCGCCGTCCCACCGCATCGCCGTCCACGACCTCGACGACGGCAGACTCCTCCACCAGGAACGCAGCACACAACTGACTCCGGTCAGCGGGATTTCCGTGGGTTCCACCGGGGCGAAGCCGCTGGTGTACTCCTTCGAGGGCGAAGGGACGTCGGCCGCGACCACACCGGGCGACGGGCCTGTTCGCGTCATCGGCCAAGGGCAGACCTGGATGGGCCTGGACCTGATCGGACCGGCCGACAGACCTTCCGTGGTCCTGGACTCCATGGGAGTGGTCGCTGTCGTCGGGCCGGGCGAGGGTGATCCACTCGCGCGGCTCCCCGTCCCCGGGGAGAAGCCCGTGAAGGCACCGTCCGTCGGCAGGGCGGGCGGGTGGATGACAAGGCTGTGCCGGATCCTCGGAGACGAAACGCTGCCACCCGCGGTGAACGAGAACGTGCCGCCCGGTGCCTATCGGGGGCCTCTGTGTGAGGGAAGGAAGTGAACGCGTGGGTGACGACGCGCAGCTCATCTGGGTGCCGTTGGACGGCGAGGGCGAAGGTGCGGGCGAACGAGTGATGGTGGAGGTGCCGTCCGGCAGTTCCGGGATCGTACGGGCCGCCCGGCCCGGGGAGATCGCGGGTACGGCCGCGCGTTCGCTGTCCGAGAGTATCGACCAGGTGCGGGCGGCCGCCGCCGTGCTGCTGGACCGGATGACCACCATGCCCAGCCCGCCGGACACGGTCGAGGTCGAGCTCGGAGTGAAGATCAACGCCGAGGCGGGCGCGATCATCGCCAAGACGGCGGCGGAGGGGAACTTCACCATTCGGCTGACCTGGGCACGGGGGGAACACGTACCGGCGGGGGAGCGGCAGCTGCAGGGCCGTCCGGCCGTTCCGGCAGATCCCTCGGCCGAGGGCTGAGTCCCAGCCAACGTTCGGCCCGGTCTGCCGCGACCGGATGCCCCCGCATGATCAGGCTGACGCGGGGGTGACGCGGGGGTGACGCGGGGGTGACGCGGGGGTGACGCTCGGGGCGTTCGCCGCAGGCGGGGACGGGGCGGCGCTCGGGGTGACCCGTGTCATCCCGTGTGGCGGTGGTGGATCCGTGGATCCCCGTCCTTCTTGCGGCTGATCTCCACCAGCTTCGGATAGTCGACCGCGACTCCCCGCAGCAATGTGTGCACAGCCCGCTCCACTTCGTCGTCGCTGGTGACGGCGTGGCCGAACAAGGCGCGGTAGTGGACCAGCGAGGCGAGCAGGTCGAGCAGCAGGTCCCGGTCGACGTCGTCGCGCAGATCGCCGCGCGCGATGGCGGCGTCGAGCGCCTGGCCGACGGCGGTCCGGGGCGGGTCGAAGAGGGCGGCCATGAACGTCTCGCGACGTTGCGGATCGTCCCCGTAGTCGGCGAGCAGTGAGGCGAGTGCGTCCGGTGGCATGCGCTGGAATGCGGCGACGTACAGCTTGATGGCGTCACTGAGGTCGCAGATCGTGCAGTCGGTTGCGGGCGGTTCGAGACGGCCCAGGCGAGCGGTCAGGGCGTCGAGCACCAAGCCGGGCAGGGTCTTCCAGCGCCGGTAGACGGCCGGCTTCGTCGTGCCGGCGTGCCGTGCCACAGCCTCCACGGTGAGCCGGGCGTACCCGACCTCGTCGAGGAGGTCGAGCACCGCATCGAGGATCGCCTGGTCGATGGACGCGTCGCGCGGGCGGCCACCCGGGGCCCGGCCGCTGGGTGCATGTTTCGCTTCAGCCATTCCGCCAGTCTAGTGTTAGGTTCCGTTCCGGTACGTAATGAATCTCTCGGAGGGGAAGCGCGTGACCATCAGAAGCGAGGAACCGACCGAGGCGCCGTCACCAGCCGGATGGGGAGCGCTGCTCGGCCGCGAACACGGGGCGGTCGCGGCGACGCTCGCGGCCGGCGTCGCGCTGCATGCCGTGAACGTCTACCTGGCGACCACCATCCTGCCGTCGGTCACCGCCGACATCGGCGGATCGAATCTGTACGCCTGGGCCACCACCATCTTCGTGTTCGCGTCCGTGCTCGGGTCGACGGCCGCCTCCGCCGTCCTCGGAGCACGCGGCCCGCGCTCCAGCTACCGCTTCGCGGCACTGCTGCTCGCGGCCGGAACGGTGATCTGCGCCCTCGCCCCGACGATGCCCGTCCTGCTGGCCGGACGCCTTGTCCAGGGCATTGGAGGCGGCCTGATCTTCGCCCTCTCCTACGCCATGGTCCGCATCACACTGGACGAGGCACTGTGGCCACGCGCCATGGCGCTCGTCTCCGCCATGTGGGGCGTCGCGACGCTCGTCGGCCCCGCTCTCGGCGGCCTCTTCGCCCAACTCGACCTCTGGCGCGGCGCTTTCTGGGGGCTTCTGCCGTTCCTGCTCTTCTTCGCCTTCTGGGGCGCGGTGCGACTGCCCGGAGGGACGGCGGGGGAGTCGGCCCCGCGCATTCCCTGGGGGAGCGTGAGCCTGCTCGGCCTGGCCGTGCTGCTCATCTCCGCAGCCAGCATCTCGTCCCGGCTCGCCGTCAACACCGCTGGTCTCCTGGCGGCCACGCTGCTCCTCACTGCCTGGTTGCGACGTGAGCGGCGTACGACGCTCCGGCTCATCCCGGCCACCGCATTCGGCCCGGACGCTCGGCTGCGGCTGGTCTGCATCACCATGGTGCTGCTGGTGCTCTCCAGTACCGTCGAGGTCTACGTGCCCTACTTCGGACAGCGGCTACAAGGGCTCGGACCGCTGGCGGCCGGATACTTGGGCGCGGTCCTGGCGGCGGGCTGGACGCTCGGCTCGATCGCGTGCAGCGGCATGCAGCACCGCAGAGGGCTGATCATCGGCACCGGCCCGGTCTTCTCCCTGATCGGGCTCGTCGTACTCTTCTTCGCCGGCCCGGTGCACTCGGACACTGTCGCGACCGTCGTGGCGGTGGGCGCCGGGCTGCTCCTGCTGGGCTGGGGCATCGGCATGGCATGGCCCCATCTGCTCACCAGGGTGCTGCAGTTGGCGCCGAAGGAGGACCAGGACCTCGCCGGTTCCTCGGTCACGACCATCCAGCTCACCGCGACCGCCTTCGGCTCGGCGCTGGCCGGGATGGTTGCCAACGTGATCGGATTCTCCGACGGCGCGGCTGTCACCGACCTGCAGAGCACGGCACGCTGGATGTTCGGCCTGTTCGTGCTCGCACCGCTGGTCGCTGTGATGACGGCGTGGCGGGCCCGCCGTTGAGGCATGGCTCCGCGCCCCCGGCGCAATCCACCAGCGGAGAGACCGGTGTCGATGGGGGCAGGCTGACCCCGCCCGGCCCTGGCACGTTCTCTTCGATCACTGTGGCCGGCCCGGGGCGTGCCGGTAATGCCGCACGCGCGGGCGGGACCGGCCGCGTGTGCGCCGATCATCGGCGTCACGATGCCGGCCAGGAGGCATGGGACGCACTCGCGTATCAGGACATCGAGCGTCTGGCAGGGTGACGACGACCTGAGAGCTGTGCGCGCCGCTCGTCAGTGCAGACCGTCGACGGGCCCGCGGCCGCAGGAGCTGGCTGCGGGCCCTGTCGTCCCGCAGCCCGGGCGGATTGCCGAACGGGTTATCAGCATCCTGATGACCAGGGGCGGTCAGTGGGCGGGATCGAGGTCGTGGAGCATGTCGAACTGCTGGCGGTCCGCGAGGTCGTGTCCGTCGTGTCCGAGGGCCCCGTGCCCCGCTGCGGCCAGGCGGGACCGAGCGGGACCGTCCCCGACGGAGAACCGCGCGATGACCTACGCGCTCGCGCTGACGGCCGGCTTCGGACCTGTTCGACGGACCTGGATCGCACGAGCATGCCTTGACGGCATCGCTCGGAGGTCCTGTTCGGCCACTTCGCCCTCGGGTCGGTTCCCGACGCTGTCGGGGCGGGGCAGCCTCCCCTCGCGTACGTGCGGAGTGCATGCCGGGGGAGTGATGCCGAGCCTCACGGTGCATGTGGGTGGATTTCGCGGGTCCGGTGAAGCGGCGACAGGGGATTTCCGCGTACGTCGGGGCCACCAGCGTGACAAGCGGTTGCCAACGGCTGGGTTCACAGGTCGACGACGCGTTCTTGCGGCAGCCGCCAGGTCGGCGGACCCGTCCCAGCGCCTGCTTCTCCTGAGCCGACGTTCCGCATTCCCGCAGACGCTGCCCCACGGACACCGGCGTGCACGGGAGGCCGCTCTGATCCCGTCGTGGCCGGGAAGCGGGGACTCAGCCCTATCAGCGGACGGCGCTGCCGCTCGTCGAGGTACAGCAGAAGCGCCTTGAACTTGGCTGTCGGCAGAGCCCGTTGCCGTTTCAGCCTGCTCATGCCGGACCGACTCACTGCCGAACAGGAAGCTACGAGTCAAGATTTGCGTGCCTTTGAGCAACGGGCCCGACGACTCGGTCGGTGAATCGTGAAACAAAGGGTGATGTCGGCGTGATCGACTGCGCGACCGGGTGATCGGGATCATCTTTGTGAATTGAGAAGCAGAGCACTGGGATCGCGACACCCGCCTGCACGCTCGACTCGTTTTCGCGAAATGCCGGGCGGCAGGGAATCAGTTGGATCTGCAACGGTCTCGGTGAATGCAGACGGTCGCACGACACAAGGGTCGAACCGGATTCGGGAGAAGTGATGGCCACTCAGACGAATTCCTATTACGTAGTCCAAAGCGTACCCGTGGGAGCACGCGGGGGCCTGACATGGGGCCCTGAATCATACTTCGACCAAGGGACGTTCAGTGTCTCCGCGCACCCGGTCACCACTCTCAGGCAGACGCTCTTCTGGCTCACGGTTGACGACATATCGATGGGTAAGAAGGATATCGGCTCCGGCGACATAGGTAATGTCCAGTCCTACCTCTGGGTGAAGGTGAGGAATAGCGGGTTGGCCGGTCAAGGAAACGTGACTTCCTACACCGTCTACCTCACTCGGAACACCCCCTGAGCGAGCCGCGGCCGATCAATCAAGCGGACAGCGGACAGCGGACAGTCCGGAAGGTCACAGCAGGTACCGGAGGGATAGGCATGCGCGTTTCCATCACTCATGATTCCCAGGGATTCATCACGGCTCTCGCAGCATCGCCCCCCGATGCACCGGTGGCGAGACTCACGCCGCAGGCAGGCGAGAGCGTCACGGAGCTGGATGTTCCGGAGGTGAGCGCCGAGGGCGACCCTCAACAGATAGTCGAGCGCCTGACGGACCTGGTCGAGAACTACCGCGTCGACGTTCGCGCCGAAGCGCTGACACGCAAGCAGGGCTGACCGCGATTCGGTCGCCTGCGGGCCAATTGCTCTCTGGTCATCAGGACCAGAGGCGTAGGGCGGGATCATCCATCGCAGTACCTTTTGCCGGTGCGGGCTTCGAACGTGGCGGGATGGACCGGTCCATGGGCATGCTCGCCATGGTGGCGAATGGAGTGGTCTCCAGGGTCCCCCCCCCGAGAACGAGCAACGGACCATTTGTCCAGGCCGGCTTCGCCCGCCAATAGTGGGTGGCTCCAAACCGGCCCGGGTATTCGGGTCTCGTCTGCTCTGATGTGATCGTTCGTTGTTTCTTGTCCGACTGATCTGGTGGAACGGCTGCTGCCGGCCCGCGCCGCCGACGCCCGGCTAAAATGCACGCCGACAAGGTGTACGGCTGTGACTGCCTGTTGCGATAGTTCGGTAGCCGCGGCATTCGGCACCGCATCGCCCACGAGGGTGTCAATTTTTCGCAAGGGTTCGGCTGTCACCGAGGACGCAGCGAGAACCGTGTCCTGGCCGGCCGGCTGCCGTCGGCTCCACAGCCGCTACGGGCGCAAGGCCGAGCGCTTCCTGGCCTTCGTCGTCGCCGCGATTCTCACCTGCCACCGCCGCCCACGTCAGTGAACACCAGTATCCGCAGGGGGGAGCCTGCCCGATGATGGCCGCGTGAACAGTACTGATGAGCCCGAAGACATCGTGGCCCACTTGTGGCAAGAACACATGCGACGACGCCGTTTCCCGCCGAACTGGACGACGCGGAGCGGGCAGGTACTGACCTGGTACTCCTTGACGCCGACGTCGCCGGGTGCGTATCCGGTTGACGGAACAACGATGGTTCTCTCGATGGAGAGCGTCACAGGATCCTGCACCGCCGCCTCACCGACCTGGACCGGATACGGGGCGTCTTCGCCGAGCTCAAGCGGATCGCGCTGGGGGTCCTACGACCTGATCGTCGGCCTCGCCCTGGATCGGATCGCCGTGGATGGCTGCATCACCAAGGCGCCCGGTGGCGGTTCGATCTCGCCGACGTGACTATCGCTGTACGGAGTCTGATCCGTCGAGCGTGGACCACACACCGCTGGAGCCACCGGCCCCGCCGCTGTCCCTGAACACCGGCGTCGCACCTCGCAGACGCCCATGCTCTTCGGCGCTGTCCGGACCCGGTCACGACGGGCCAGTACCGCCACCTCACAGCCGAACCCCACCACCAGCCGACTGTCCGGGGCAACAGCCACCGCACGGACAGACGACGGAAACACCAGCTCCGGCCCGACCGGCCCGCCGGTGGCAAGGTTCCACTCCCGCACCACCCCATTCCTGCTGCCGGTGATCACGCGGGTCCTGCCGTTCACCTCCGCCACCGCAAGCGCCCCGGCGGGGTGGCCGCTCGGGAACTCAACGACCCGCTCTCCCGTAACCGCATCCCAAACCTGTACTGCCCCGTCCCGGCTGACGGTGGCAGCGATACTGCCGCCGTCGGCCACCGCTACCGCATGCACCGGGCCGTCGTGGCGAGAGAGGAGCTGGCCCTCCCGCCAACTGTCACGCATGTCCACCCTCCACACGCGCGCCACACCCTCGTCATGTCCGGTGACAGCGAGCACCCGGCCGTCCTCCACCGTCACGGCCACCGCACTCACCCAGTCATCGTGGCCAGTGAAAAGCCCATCGATTTCCTCACCGGTGGCCAGGTCCCACACCAGCACCGTCTCGTCGGCCGTGCTGCCAGTCACCGCAAGGGTGGTCCCGCTCACCACCGTGACCGCGTCCACCCCGGAGGTGTGGCCGGTGAAGGGCTTTCCGGCCTGCCGGCCGGTGGCCACGTCCCACACCCGTACCACCCCATCCTCACCGCCGGCGAGGGCGACGGCGAGACCGTTGACCGCCCCGACCGCCAGAGCAAGAACCGCGCTGCCGTGGAGGAACGGCTCACCGAGGGACTCTCCCGTAGCCAGGTCCCACACCCGCACCGTCCTGTCGTCGCTGCCGGTGACGACAACAGGGCGGCCCTCCACCGCGGACGTCGCCACCGCCCGCACCCGACCGGTGTGCCCGGTCAGGACATTCTGGAACCGGTGTTCGAGGCGGGTGCCGGTCGCCCACTCCACGGCCCACTGCGCAGCAGGCTCGTTCGCGACCGGTACAGCAGTGATGCGCGCCGCGAGTTCCCGGTCCCCGTGCCGGGCAGCGTCCAACGCCAGCAACTGCCGCCGCACACCCGCCGTCACCTCACGGTGCAGATGCGCCGACGCCCGGTACACCGCCCCCGCCAACCGGGCGGACGGCCCCGAAGCCGCATCCAGGAGCCCCAGGACCTCACCAGGGTCGGCATTCACCAGGAACCCCGGATCCACCAGTCGCTCATCCGCGTCCTCAAGCACAACCCGGGCTCCGTCAACGCTCAGATCATCGGACATCCCCACATCCAACCAGCCACCACCGACACCGGCCCCCAACCAGGCACCCCACCCACACGATGACGTAGTCAACTGAGTGGAGTCACCGACGAAGCCCCCAGCAGCCTCAGCGGACAAGACCTACTCCAGCCCCACATCCGCCACCTCACCAATCCGCGCGGATTCTCAGTCGACGCTTCATGCGCACCAGGCCCCGATCGGCATCCTCGAACAGAGGGACGCACGAACTGCCGCCCTTGAGACGGCGGTCGCGGAGAATCTGCCAGGTTTTTGTGCGGGCGAAGACGTGCTCGACGCGGGCGCGGACCTGCTTGTGGGACGTGTTGTGGGCTTCCTTCCAGCCGGGCAGGTCTTCGCCCTTGCGGCGGCGGTGGGCATGACGAGTCCGGTGCCGGGACAGCCTCCGTCAGCGATCGTGTGGCACTGCCGACAGCGGTTCCGGCGCCCGATTCCTCATTCATAGACTGCGCGGCGATGGCGTGGTCGCGTGTGGGCACCAGGGTGCCGGGCTCAGCCCGGCGAACGGTACTGTCCAGGCCACTCCGGCGCAGCAACCACACCAGGCGTACCAAGATCGTTCCATGGGATGGGCGGCGGCTCGGCCCGCCGCTCAGCTGCCGCTCAACGGAGACGCCCACGTGGGATCGTGCCGGGATCTCCTCGTGAGGTGGGCCAGCAGGTGCTCCGCCGTGTTGGCGGCAGTGTCCTGCGGCGCGCCGACCGCGGTCAGGGCGGCGGTGAGCCTTGCCGACGCTGCTTCCGGCACGTCCGGGTCGGTGAGGAGCGGAAGGACCAGCAGGAAGCGGGTGGCCGTGTCCTGGACGCCTTCGGCCGCAGAGGGCGGGCTGTCAGCGATCCGGATCAGTTCGCGCCATGTCAGCCCGGTTCCCGAGGAATCTCCGTCCCAGCCGGCGATCCGCCGGACGCTGCTCCTGCCTCGACGGGTGAGGAGGTAGTCGGTGCCGTAGTCGTCATCCAGGTTGCGGTAGATCACCACGACTCCGGGACCTTCTTCGGCCGGCACCCGGAACACCGGCCAGCGTTCAGGATCGAAGAGGACCTCGGACAGGGCATCGGAATCGGCGCCGTCGTCGCCGAACCACTCCGGAACCGGCCGCTCGGTGCACTCCCCGTCGCTGCACATCGCCAAGAGGTAGTTCGACCAGAAGCCCGGACGGGCCGACAGTGACTCGCCGGGCACCAACGGGCCGGCGTCGTATCCCTTGATCAGCACCCCTCGATCCTGTCACCGGCTACTGACACGGTCCGATCCGGGATCGGCAAAGGGACGCCGCCCGGTTGCGGGGCGGGCCCTATTCGTGCACCGCCGAGGACCATCCCCATGGCCCTGATCAGCAACCCCACCCGGCTGTGTCCATCGCCTGCTGACATACCGCCCCCCCGGCGCAGTTGTGCCGGCAGAGGCCGTGCCCCCCCCCGCAGGTCGTGTCGCGTTGCGGTGATTCGCCGTGTCCCGTTCCGTCACGGGCTGCGTGGCTGAGGCCCTACCGATGATCTTCCCGAGTCGTTTTACGTCACCACGGACGAGCAGCTGTGGCACGTACAGATGGCGCATCTGCGGCCCGCCGAGGAGCAGTTCGCGGAGCTGGGGCGCGGCTGGAGGCGCTGGCGGACGATTACGGGGAGCTGTCCGATCCGTCGCTGCCGGACGTTTCGCTCGCCTTCGCGCTGTTCCGTCCGGCGCTGCGTGAGGGGCCGGGGGGAGACGCCAAGTGACCCTGGACGTAAGAAAGGTGCCGACCGGGTTCGGACGACTGCGGACCGCGCAGACGGTGTCTTCGCTCGGTGACGGGGTGACACATGCCGCGCTGCCGCTGCTCGCGGTGACGCTGGCGCGGGATCCGATCGCGCTGGCCGTCCTCACGGCGGCCGGGACGCTGCCGTGGCTGCTCTTCGGGGTACTGGGCGGTGCGCTGGTGGGACTGCTGGGGCCGCCGGCGCACGATGTGGGTCGCCGACGCGGCGCGGGCGGTGCTGCTCGCGATACCTGCGGCGGCGGCACTCGACGTGCTGAGCATTCCGCTGCTCGCGGCCGTCGTCTTCCTGCTCGGCCTCGGCGGGTTCTTCTTCGCCACGGCCGCCACGGCCGCCACGGCCTGTCTGCCGGATCTGCCCGGCCGTGGCGCCGCGCTCCTGGAGCGCGCCAACTCCCGCCTGCCGCGGCACCCAAACCGCCGCGTCCGGCGTCGCGGGGCCGCCCGCAGGCAGTGCGCTGCTCGCGTTCGGGCGAGCGGTTCCGGCTGCTCGCCGACGCGGTGTCGTTCGGGCTCTCCGCGCTGCTCGTACGGTCGCTGCCCGCACCACCCCGGCCTGCCGGAGGTACCCAGGAGTCGCTGCTTCGGTGGGCACGAGCCGACGCCGCCCACGTCTTCCAGGATCGTTTGCTGCTCGGGCTCGGGCTCCGTCCGGCGGTCGGGAACGTGCCTTCCTCGCCGTGGAGACCGTACTCGCACTCCTCGCGCACGGCCGTCTCGGGATCGCCACCTTCAGCTACGGCCTGCTCCTTACGGCGGAGCCCACCGGCGGCCTGCTCGGCGCGGGCATCACCTCTTTCCTCGGCCGACGACTCGGCACCGGCACCGGCACCGCGCTGACCTGCACGACCGCTGTCGAGGGGCCTGCCGTCCTGGGGCTTGCCGCCGCCCCGAACCCGTACGCAGCCGGGGCTCCCGCTCGCCGTCTGCGGGGCGGGCATGGGGCGCCACGATGGTGCTCGGGCCCTCCCCCGGCAGGCGATCGTCCCGGCCACCTGATCGGCCGGGTCGCCTCCACCTCCCGCCTGTTCGCCATGTGCGCCGCCCCGTTCGGCGCCTTCCTCTGCGGCTGGCTGGCCACCACGTACGACCTGCGCACCCCCGCTCTGCAACGCCGCCGACCTCTTCCTCACCACGACCGCCGTCACGGCAACCCTGACCAGCAACCGCCGGGTCGAGGCGGCGCTGTTCAGGGCTGCCTCGGCCAGCGGTCCCGGTCACCCGGAATCGGAAGGATCCCGTTCGGAAGGATCCCGTTCGGAAGGATCCCGTTCGGGAGGGTGCCCCCGAAGCGTTGTGAAGCGGCTCGCGGACGGGCCGGCAAGTGGCGCGGGGGAGGACGATCGGCGAGGTGCCGGACGTGATCGTGACGCCTTAGCCGCACGCCCAGGGCGTCCGCATCTGGGCCCGCGCCCACGGCTACGACGTCCCGGAACGCGGACGCTTCCCCGCCGCCCTTGCCGACGTACCGAAGAAGTCGAACGGGTAAGGGCTCTCGCCGTTCTCCCACTGACCCCGTCCCGGCTCCAACCGGATCTCGCGCCCCTGCCACCGTCGGCGCAGCCAGCGGTCGTGACTTGCCAGGACGATTGCGCCGGGGCCGGTGTTGAAGGCCTCCTCCAACTCGTCGCACAGGCGCGGGGAGAGATGGTTGGTGGGTTCGTCGAGCAGCAGCAACTGGGGCGGCCGTGCCACCAGGAGTGCCAGTGCGAGCCGTCGGCGCTGGCCGACGGACAGATGTCCGACGGGTTTGTCCACGTCGGCCGTGCGCATCAGACCGAGCGAGCTCAGCGGCACTTCCTCGGCCCGAGCCTCTCCCAGCAACCGCTCATAGGTGTCGAGGCCCGTGCGGTCGTCCCGGTCGAACACGGTGTCCTGGGTGAGCATCCCCACCGTCAGCCGGTTCCGCCTGCGCACCTCCCCCTCGGCGGCAAGCCTTCCGGCGAGCACGGCGAGCAGCGTCGACTTGCCCGCCCCATTGCCGCCCGTGACCAACAGCCGGTCGGTTGCGGACACCTCCAGGACGTCCAGGGCGAGTCGGCCTGGAACCCGTACGTCCCGCAGGGACAGCAGGGGCTGAGGGTCTCCCTCCGCCGGCGCGGCCAGTTCCCCGGCCGCGAAGCGCAGGGGGTGCGGTGGCTCGGCGACCTGGGTGCGCTCCAGTTCCTCCAGCCGCCGCGTGGCATGGCGCACCCGGCGGGAAATCTGGTTCTGCACCCGTCCCGCCCGGTGGCCGTAGCCCATCTTCTCGTTGTCCTGCCGCTCCCGGCCCGGCGCCACCAGGTGCGCCGTCACGCCCGCCGTGTGACGCATTCCCTCCAGTTCCTCCTGCTCCTCGGCGTACCGCCGCTCCCAGCGCTCCCGCTCGGCGCGCTTCTCACCCACGTAGGCGCTGTAGTTGCCGCCGTAGCGGACCGGGCCGTCCACCGCCGGGTCGAGGTCGACCAGGTGGGTGCAGACAGCGTCGAGGAACGCCCGGTCGTGACTGGCGGCCACCACGGCTCCGGGCAGGCCCCGGATCTGTTCCTCCAGGAAGGCGGCGGCGCTGTCGTCGAGGTGGTTGGTCGGCTCGTCCAGCAGCAGCGCCGACGGCCGTCGGACGAGCAGGGCGGCCAGGGCGAGCCGGCTGCGCTGTCCGCCGGACAGGGAGCCAAGTGTCCGGTCGTGGCCGACCGCGCCGAGGCCCAGACCGCCGAGCATCAGGGCCGCGCGGCGATCGGCGTCCCAGGACTCCCGGTGCTGTGCCTGCTCAAGCCGCCTGCCGTAGGCGTCGAGGAGTTCCCGATGGTCCGGGGCCCCTTCCGGGACTCGGGCGAGTTCCTCGCCGAGCCGTTCGAGCTCCCTGACGTCCTCGCGGGCCTCGCACAGCGCGTCGTCCATCACGGCCGCGATGGACGACGCGGCCTCGAAAGGCATCTCCTGGTGCAGGAAGCCGATGTCACCGGGGCGCGAGACGCTTCCGGCGTCGGACCGGTCCACGCCCGCCAGAACGCGCAGCAGAGTGGACTTGCCGACACCGTTCTCCCCGATCAGGCCGATGCGGTGGCCGGGGGAGGCGGTCAGGGAGACGCCGTCGAGGACACGTCGGCCCCCGAGGCTGCGGACGAGGTCGTGGGCGAGCAGAGCGGGCTGGGACACAGGGAACCTCTCAACGTGATCGATGCTCGGCCCGCCGGGCACAGGGCCTCGGGCGCGGGCCACTCGGCACGCCGCCGGCTCACACAGCGGGGGCTCCGGTCTCCGTGAGTGCTCCGTCGGAGATCCGCAGCCAGCGGTTCACCCCGATCTCGGCGAGGAACCGCTCGTCGTGGCTGATCACCACGAATGCGCCCCGGTAGGAGTTGAGCGCGCTTTCAAGCTGGCCCGCACTGACCAGGTCGAGGTTGTTGGTCGGCTCGTCGAGCAGGAGCAGATGGGGGGCAGGTTCGGCGCACAGCACGCACGCCAGGGTGGCGCGCAGCCGTTCACCACCGGAGAGCGCCCCCACCGGCAGATGCGCGCGGGGGCCCCGGAAGAGGAAGCGGGCGAGCAGGTTCATCCGCTCCGCCTCGGCCCTTTCGGGGGCGAACGCGGCGAAGTTCTCCGCCACGGTGCGGTCCAGGTCCAGCAGGTCCAAGCGCTGCGAGAGGTAGGCGATCCGTCCGTCGCCGCGGGTGGTCTCCCCGCTGTCCGGCTTGAGATCGCCGGTGATCAGCCGCAGCAGCGTGGTCTTTCCGGCACCGTTGGCTCCGGTCAGCGCGATCCTCTCGGGGCCGCGGATGGTCAGGTTGACGCCGCCGTCGGCGAACACGGCCCGACCGGAGTGGTGCACCTGCATCCCCTCGCCGAGGAAGAGATTGCGCCCTGCGGGCACCTGGGTGCCGGGCAGTTCCAGGGTGAGGCGCTGTTCGTCGCGCAGGGCGCGTCCGGCCTCGTCGAGCCGGGACTTGGCCTCGCTGACCCGGGACGCGTGCATCTGGCCGGCCCGGCCAGCGGACTCCTGTGCGCCGCGCTTCATATTGCCGGCGAAGATGCGGGGCAGGCCCGCGTTCTTGAGGTTGCGGGCGGCGTTGCTCTGGCGGCGTTCGGCACGCTCGCGGGCCTGCTGCAACTCCCTCTTCTCCCGCTTCAGCTCCTGCTCGGCGTTGCGGATGTTCTTCTCCGCGACCTCCTGCTCGGCGCGCACGATCTCCTCGTACTCCGTGAAGTTGCCGCCGTGGACGCGCAGTTCGTCGCCGACGAGTTCGGCGATGCGTTCCATGCGGTCGAGCAGCGCTCGGTCGTGGCTGACCAACAGCAGGCAGCCGTTGAAGTCCGCCAGCACGTCGTAGAGCTTGTGCCGGGCTTCCAGGTCGAGGTTGTTGGTCGGTTCGTCGAGCAGCAGCACGTCGGGGCGCCTGAGCAGCTGGGCGGCGAGGCCGAGGGAGACGACCTGTCCGCCACTGAGCGTGCTCAGGCTCCGGTTCAGCTCCAGGCCGACGAGTCCGAGACGGTCGAGCTGGGCGCGGGTCCGCTCCTCGATGTCCCAGTCGTCACCGATGGTGGTGAAGTGCTCCTCGCTCACGTCGCCGGATTCGACGGCGTCGAGGGCGCGGATCACGGAGGCGATACCGAGCACCTCGGCGACCGTGAGGTTTCCGGTCAGGGGGAGGCTCTGGGGGAGGTAGCCCAGCGTCCCGTTGACCGAAACCGAGCCGGTGGCGGGCCTGAGTTCTCCGGCGATCAGTTTGAGCAGTGTGCTCTTGCCGGACCCGTTGGGAGCGACCAGGCCTGTGCGGCCGGCAGCCACGGTGAAGGACAGGTCGGTGAAGACCGGGGTGTCGTCGGGCCAGGCGAAGGAAAGGTTCGAGCAGATGATGGCAGCGTCGGACATGGAACGACCTCGAAGAACTAAGGGCAGACAGAGCTCTGCCCTGGACAGTGTGGGAAAAAGGGGGAACGACAAATAGGCCATACCGACAGCACTACTGCTAGCTGTCCGATGGCCAGTCACATCCGGATCTCACCCGGAGATGTCGTCTTCACCCGCCACGTCTGTCACTCCTCGATTCCGACAATGCAGCAACTCGTACCGTAGCAGGTGCTGGCCCTGACTCTGTCCGGTCCGGGAGTCGCCTGCCCGACCGGCGCCGGCGTCGCTGCTATCGGCACCGCGAAGCACCAGCCCCACCGTGATCCGCTGCCCCTTGCCCAGATGCTGTTGCCCTTTGGGTGCGGCGGGCTCACCCCTGGACCATGTCCCTAGCGAACGCCTGATCGGCCGCCGTCCTGTCGTGGACCGGCCCGACCGCCTTCACACCGCACGATGCCGTGATCCGGCGGGGCCGACAGGTGCGGGAGGATCACGGTATCGCCGAGCCGGCTGCCCTCCTGGAGGAGACTCGCGGCGTCCTCCGACGCCGGACGCCGGCCCGGGGAAGCCGATCGATGGACGTGCGGCCGCGGAAGCCCGCCTCCGCGCCCGCTACGGGGTGCCGTCACCCGTGGGGACCACCCGGAGGTTCTTGCCGCCGTCCGAGACGGTCCGACGCTGGATCTTCTTGCCGTCCCACCACGTGATGGTGGCAACCGTGCTCCGGACACCATCACGGCAGGCACCGGGGCCGGGACGGCTGACACCGACAAGCTGGACCTGATCTTCGCCCACTCCGGAGATACGGAGTGGCCTCGCCGTTTCGGTTGGGGTGATGCGACACCGTTGTTCGTCAGGTGTCCGGTGGGCGGGACAATTCTGCTGCGTGGCCTGGCGGTGTTCCGGCGCGGTGGCGGGGGATCTGCGCGAGTTCCCCGTCGAGCACCGCGATGTGAGCGGTACCCCGGCGGTGAATGCACGGTGGTCATCGGGGCGGATGCGGTGGGGAATGCGGTGACCGGCGTAGGGAACGCGGTTCCGCCCCGCCCGGCGGACGCCGTACCGGGCGGGGCGGCCCGTTCAGTGGTCCTCGGGAGCCGCGTCCACGCGGAAGACCGGCAGCCCTTCACTCAGCCGGGTCATGAGCAGCCCTTGGTCGAGCATTCCCTCGTCCTCGTCCTCGTCGGCGGCGAAGACGTCGTCCACGAGGAGCTCGCGCAGCTGCTCCTGTACGCCGTCGCCGTATCCCTGCTGGTAGTCGAACACGTCGAAGTAGAGGTCCGCTTGCACGGTCGCGATCGTCTCGTGATCATCCTCGATGACCAGGCGGGCGTGGACCGTGCCTGCCTGGAGCGTGTGGTCGTTGTACGAGCCGTAGACGACCTCGGCGTGGATGTCACGGCACTCCATGTCGCCGTCGGTGAACACCCCGCGGGCCGTGACATTGCCGCGGACGGCCACGACCGAATCGGGGCCGCAGTCGCTCAGCACGCCCTCGACGGTCAGTGAGCCGGTCAGCACGAAGGGCGCCACCACACGGAGATGTCCCTTCACGACCAGGTCACCGTGGTGGAAGAACGGCGTGTCCACGAGCTGGTCACCGAGCAGGGTGCGCGGGGCCCCGGTGTCGCCGAGCGCCTCGGCGCACATCTCAGGGACATAGCCGAGCAGGTCGGGGTCGATGCCGCCCGCCAGTTGGGCCGCGAGCTCCTGGTAGCTGTCGAGATCCGGTTCCACAAGCCGGGCGAGCCAACCACCGTCGTCGGGGATCCCGGCGTGCTCGGCGTACATCACCGAGGCCACCCGGCGGACCGCACTCATGTCGATGGGAAGCGGCCCGCCCTCGACAACGGGGTAGCGCACCCGGGCGGGGGCTCCCGCCGCCTCCAGCACGGCCACCGTATCCGTCTCCGGCAGCCGCAGCGCGAACCCGAGGGGAGTGCGGCCCAGGCCATCGACCGCGGCGGTGTCCGCGCCGCGCTCCAGCAGCAGCTTCACCAGATCCGGCCTCCGCGCACGGACGGCCGCGTGCAGCGGGGTGTCCCCCCGGTCGTCGGCCGCGTCGATCGGTGCGCCGTGGTCGAGCAGGAAGGCGTAAACGGACCGGGCCACACCACTGTGGTGGGCGAGCCATCCGCCGGCGCGGAGCCCGACGGGGCCGTCCAGCCGGGCACCGTGCTCCACCAGCAGGGCCAGCACCTCCACCGCGCGCCCCGCCCGCCGTGCCTCCGCCTCCGAACCGCTGTGTGCGACGACCTGTCCGGCGGGCGTGAGACCCTCGCTGTCCGTGGCGTGCACATCGGCACCGCACTCCAGCAGCGCCCGTATGACCTCCAGGGACGGCAACGGGCCGTCGTCGCCCTTCGCCTCCATGGCCCGGTGCAGCGCAGTGGCTTCCCGCTCGTCCCGTGCCGAGACGTCCGCCCCGTCGGCGATCAGCGAACGGACCCGTGCGGCACGCTCGGCGGGGTCCGCGTCAGCGACAGGTATGACGGCGGCAAGAAGTGACCCATCCATGGCTTCGCTCATGGTGAGGACTCTAGGACGACCCACTGACAACGGGCCCCGGCAGGCCGGACGTCGACCCTCCGCAACACGCCCGCCACCGGTCCGACAACCGAAACGGCCCGCCGAAGAAACGACGGGCCGTCACGAACGCGCGAGGTCACACACTGTTGTTCATCCGCAGTTCGTTCCTTCTCCAGAGGCATACGTCGCGCCGATCTCCCCCCGCCAGTCGATGCACCTGCCCGAGGCACCCGGCAGATAGACGGGGCCCGCGTAGTACTGGTACATCCCGAAGTCCTGGTCGTACCAGCCTTGCCCCGAGTAGCCCACCCAGGCCCCCAGCTCATATATGGAGCCGTCCTGTGTCGCCCTTATGGCGACAACGCAGTTCTTCTGCGCGGCGGAACTCCACGTCACGTACACAGTTCCCCGGCCGAACTGGGTGTCCTTCCAGTTCACCACGTTGTAGCCCGAGCCGCATTTCCCGTTGTAGCCAACGTTGGGAGAAGCGGCGGCACTTGCGCTTGCCGTACCCGGGAGCCCTACAAGCATGGCGAGCGTCAGAAGAGGAGCGGACATTCCAGCGAGCATTCTTCGTGACAGCATTTGACGAACCCTCCTGATGAAGCGGTTCACGGCAACGCGGATCCGTCCCCGTGCAATGCACCCCGGCGGAGCGGCTTCACTATGCGAGAGCCAGGGGCCGGTGACAAGAAGGCGTCAGCCGCCCCAGCGGTTCCCGCCCGTGTCCGGGGCGAACCGATCGGTCCAATCGGTGGGCCCGGTAAAGGCCGAGCTCCGGCCGGCGTTGGACCGGACATCGGCCCCCGAACCGGCCCGCGGCACCGTACGGCCGTCCCGGTGCCGTCGAGGTCGGACCGGCCGTCGCTGCCCCGGAGCCGGGCGGCCACCGAGGCCCGCGCATGGAGGTGGTCGGCACCGCTACCACCCCGCCCGCCGGACGGCCTACGGCCGGGGCGCGGGCACACCGGGTTCGACCACGGGGCATCGCGTGCCCGAGTAGATGGTGGGCATGCAGCGGTTGCAGTGAATGCAGCACGAGGCGGCCGCGGAGTCCGCGGTGATACGTCCGACCAGGTCGGGGTCGCTGAGCAGCGCGCGGGCCATCGCCACGAAGTCGAAGCCCTCGGCCATGGCGAGGTCCATGGTCTCCCGCCGGGTGATGCCGCCGAGCAGTATGAGCGGCAGGTCCAGTTCGGCGCGGAAGCGCCGGGCGTACTTCAGGAGGTAGGCATCCTCGTACGGGTAGTCCCGCAGGAACCGGTGGCCCGTCAGCCGGATGCCCCAGCGCAGCGGCGGAGGGAAGGCGCCGGCGAAGTCGCGGACCGGGGCGTCGCCGCGGAAGAGGTACATGGGATTGAGCAGCGAACTGCCCGCGGTGAGCTGCAGGGCGTCGACCGAGCCGTCCTCCTGCAGCCAACGGGCGACCTGCAGGCTGTCGTCCACGTCCAGGCCGCCGCGAACGCCGTCCTTCATGCCGAACTTCGCCGTGACGGCGATCTCGGTGCCGACCTCCTCCCGCACCGCGCGCGCGATGCCGCGGGCCAGCCGGGCCCGGTTCTCCAGGCTGCCGCCGTAGGCATCGGTACGACGGTTGAGGCGGGGGCTGAGGAAGGAACTGGCCAGGTAGTTGTGGCCGAGGTGGATCTCCACCGCGTCGAAGCCGGCTTCCACGGCAAGGCGGGCGGCCGTGGCGTGTGCCCGGGTGACGCGTTCCAGGTCGGCGGCGGTGGCCGCCCGGGTACGCCGCATCCCGAGGGGGTTGAAGAAGCGGCCCGGGCCCAGGGCCGCGACGCCGTTGGAGGCGGCGTCGGCCACCGGGCCGGCATGCCCCAGCTGCGCACAGGCGGCCGCCCCCGCCTCATGTACGGCGCCCGTGAGTCTGCGCAGTCCGGGCAGCGCCTCCGGCCGCAGGTGCAGCTGGCGTCGTTCGGTGCGGCCGTCGCGGGACACGGCACAGTAGGCCACGGTGGTCATGCCGACCCCACCGGCAGCCACCTGCCGGTGGAACTCGATCAGTTCGTCGGTCACCAGACCGTGCGGGGTGCGCCCCTCGAACGTCGCGGCCTTGATGATCCGGTTGCGCAGTCGCAGCGGCCCCAGTCGGGCCGGGGCGAGGAGATCCGGCCCCGGTGGTGTTGCTGCTCGGTCCGACAACACGCTCTCCCCTCGCCCACGTGCCATCGACCGGACGCCGACGGCCGTCCTGCGACGGCAAGGGGTACCACGCGCCGGGTCAACTTGGAAGCGACGACATGTTTGTCAGGGCCTCGGCAAAGAGGGTCTTCCGGAACGCCCCGGCCGGTGCTCGATCGAACGGACACCACTGATCGCCCCCGCCGAGCCCCTACGCGCTGCTGCTCCACCACGCGCCGCCGTGCTCGCAGTACGGCGGCGCCCGCGGAGTTCCGCGCTCGGTGCATCCGATGGTGGGTGATCCGGATGCTGCTCGGGGCCCGTCCGGCCTTCATCCGCGTCACGACGAGTCCGTGCCCGCGAGGGCGATCCCGCCGCTTCCAGGATGCCTGGTACGAAGTGCGGCGTTCGAGGCGGAGCCGGTACCCCATGACCGTGTCATGGGTGAGGAGACTGGACACCGGGGTGGAGACGGGGCGGGGGCCGGAGTGCGGAGCACCGCGGTCCGGGCTCGGGCAGCGGTGTCCAGTCCCGTTCGGTCAGGGTGCGTCGACCAGCAGGCGGCCTTCGGACGGGGTGCGCGTGGCGGCACGGGCCGCGTAGGCGGACTCGACGCGGGCACGTTCGGCGGCGTTGGGGACGGAGTTCTTGCAGCTGATACCGGCGCTGGAGCCTGACATCAGCTGGGAGCACGGCCCGGGCTTGGTGTCCGGCAGGCCGAGGTTGTGACCGATCTCGTGGGCGGCGATGCGGGTCTTGTCGTGGCCCTCGGTGACCGCCTGGCTGCCGAGTTCAACCCGGGCGAGGCCGCCCGGGCGGACCGGGCCCAGCGTGGCCTGCGGCCAGCCGCTGGTGGCGACGATCTGTATCTCGGCGCGGGTGCCCGGCTGGGCCTTCGCCAGCTTGACGTTGCTGGTGTTCGCGTTCCAGGAGGCCACTCCGGCCGTGATGGCGGCTTCCCAGCCGGGGGCCCGGGTGGCGTCGTAGTAGAGGGTCGTGGCTGCGGAAACGCTGATCGGTGCGGCCGTCGCGGGCGTAGGAGCGGCGTACGCCGCGGGCATCGTGATCATGGTGATGGCCGCGGTGGTGCCGGCTAACGCGAACCACTTCGAGTGGCGCATGGCTGTCCTTTCGCTGGGCTGGTCTCCGTGAGAGGGCGCCGGAGCCGGTGGTACGGACGGTGGGCACCGCCCCTCCCGGGAGCGGGACAAGCATTCCTATTGTCGATGCACTGTCAATGCGTCGTGGGGGGAGTATGCGGGCGCAGCACCGGCTTCCGCCAATGTCGGTCGGTCATAACATCCGTGGATGTGCGTGTCGCAGTCGGCACTCGGGCGGATCTGCGGGAACCGGCGGAGTTGGAGGATGACCCGGGAGGGGCAGGGGCGGAGTCGGTAGCCGCTCCGGTGGTGTTGTGCCGCCAGGTCCGGTCGACTGCGGCTGTCGGCCCGCATATGAAGGTGTCTCAGCCACGCCGAGTACGGAGGCCGAACTCAGGGGTGCCGTAGAGGGTGACGGTCTCCGTTCCCTGCGCTGTCACCAGTGCCTGCGGTGTCCACAGGGTGGCGGACTGTTCGCGGAACGGCGGTAGTTACGCGAGGAGTTACGGCTCCAGGCCGCTGGGGAAGCCTGCGGAGCGGCCTGGCGCCGCCCCGGATCGCGCGGGCACAGCGCCGGCCTCCACCTTCGCCATGGCACTGCGCCGCCAACGACGCGAGCCCGTCGACGTACGGCAGGGCCTTCGGACACGACTGGGCCGGCGACTGGGGTTCCGGCCTGGCGGGGTGAGGGCGGAAGGAGCCGGTGGTGAAGGGGGAGGTCTCGAAGGTGGGTGCGATCGGGCAAGAGGGCACCCGTGCTCATGTCACGCAGGGACGAGACGCTTGACTTCCCGCAGAGTAGGGGCGGTTTCGATGCTCTGGATGCCGGGGAGCGGGCCGATCCGCTGGTCGATGTAGTCGTACAGGTCGGACGGGTCGCGGAAGATGCCGTTGGCGACCAGGTTGGACGTGCCGGTGACGGCGGCGGCGAAAGCGATCTGCGGGTGGGTGGCGAGGGCTTCCCCCACGATCCGCAGGTGCGCGGGGGTGACGTTCAGCCAGATCCGGGTGGCCATGTGGTAGCCGAGGAGCTGCGGATCGAAGTCGACGGAGAGATTCAGGGCACCTTCGCCGCGGAGGCGGTCGAGGTGGCGCTGGACGCTGGAGGGGGAGCGGCCGGAGGCCGCGGCGAGTTCGGGCAGTGTCGCACGGCCGTCCCGGGCCAGCTCGGTGAACAGGATCCGGTCGGTTGCGTCCAAGCTGAGCGGGCCGGCGGTGAATGAGCCGGAATCCACCGTGGCCGCGGTGCCCTGCGGCTCGAACCGCGTGGAGTGCCAGGTGCTGGTCGCGCCGACGAAGATGCGCATCATGCAGTGCGCGCTGACGGAGAGCACCTGAGGGGTGCGGGGGAGTTTCTCCAGCAGCAGTACGTTGCGTTCCTCGACCGTACGGGCGTTGAGCGCGCAGTAGAGCTCGGTTCCGCCGGAGGCGAGGGTGACCCAGGTGGTGTCCGGGCGGCGGGCGAGGGCTTCGGCGATGGTTCCGGCGGCGTCCGGAGTGCAGTGCAGGCGCAGCAGCCACCGGGTCAGGCCCAGACGGGAGGAGACGGGCAGTCCGATGATGCGCAGGCCGAGGATCCGCAGCCGTTGGTATCGGCGGGCAACGGTGCGCTCGGAGACACCGAGGTCTCGCGCGATGCGGCTGAAAGGAGTGCGGCCGTCGAGCTGAAGGCCCCGGAGCAGGTGCTGGTCGAGGTCGTCCATGGTGCCGTGATCCACCGGTATTCCTCATTCTTTCGCCGGATGATCCCGCTCTCAAGCGTACGGCTTGGGCCGGAGCGGGAGGGGCCTGGATGGTGACCGGGTCGTTGTCCATCCCGGTGTGGGGAGTGAGAATCCATGCGTATCTGGGGGCCGTTGGCCGCCGTCTGCCTGGGCACGTTCATGTTGCTCGTCGACGTCACGATCGTGCTGGTGGCGTTACCCGCCATGTCCGAGTCGCTGGGCTCGTCGCTGTCCCAACTGCAATGGGTCGCCGACGGCTACGCGCTCGCGGTGGCGGCTGCCCTGCTGGGCGCCGGAATGCTGGCAGACCTTCACGGCCGGCGCCGGATGTACGCGGGCGGACTGGTCGTCTTCGCCCTCGCGTCGGTCGCCTGTGCGCTGTCGCCCGACATGGCCGTACTGATCGCCGCCCGCATCGTGCAGGGACTGGGGGCCGCGGCGATGTTCACGGCCACGCTGTCCCTGATCAGCACCCTGTACTCCGGTCGCCGTCTGGCCCTGGCCTTCGGCAGCTGGGCTGCCGTGGCCGCCAGTGCTTCCGCCCTGGGACCGATCCTGGGAGGCCTGCTCACCCAGACCCTGGACTGGCGATGGATCTTCTACGTGAACATCCCCGTTACCGTGATCGCCCTGGTCATGACCTTCCGATACATCCCCCGCACCCCACCACCGGTGCGGGACGCCTCACGGCGGCTGGATGTCCCCGGCGTCGTGCTGTTCGCGATCGGTGCGGGCGGATCCGTCTACGCACTGACCGAGGCGCACGTCCAGGGATGGGTGTCGGCAGGGACACTGGTGCCACTGGGAGCGGCACTGGGCGCCTTCGTCGCGTTCGTGCGAGTGCAACAGCGCAGTCGGCACCCGTTGCTGGACCTGTCGCTGTTCCGCCGGCCCGCGTTCACCGCTGCGATGCTCACGATCGCGGTCGGTGAGGGCACCGTCTACGGAATCATGCCGTACACCTCGCTGTGGCTGCAGTCGGTGCAGCACCTCTCCCCGCTGGCCGCCGGTCTGGTCGTGCTGCCGCACGCGCTGGCCGCAGCATCGGTGGCGGTGCTGGGCGGACTCCGGAAGCGGAAGCCGTCTCCCCGTTCGGGCGCTGCCCTCGGGCTCGCTCTCGCCGGTCTGGGGGTCGGCGCCCAGGGCTTCCTGGGACCCGGGTCGGGCTGGCCCGTCCTGGTGGGGGGCCTGGCTCTGAGCGGGGTCGGCATGGGACTGATCTTCCAGGTCGCCGCAGCTCTCGCGCTGGGCTCCGTCCCGGCCGGGCACGCGGGTACCGCCAGCGGCACCTACAGCACCTTCGAACAGCTCGGCTACGCCTTCGGAGTGGCTGTCTTCGGCGCCCTGGCCGTCTCCACCATGACCACGTCCCTCCGCGGCAAGGTCACCGATCCCGTCGTCACCGCGCAGAGCCTCTCCGGCGGTGGTGCCGACAGTCTCCTGGCCCAGGCCCCGGCTGCGCAGCGCGCCTCCCTGGAGCACACGCTCCACGCCGTGTTCGCCACCGGGCACAACACCCTCGCGCTCACGGCCGGTGCCGTGGCCCTGGCCGGAGCCGCTCTCGTGCTGTGGCTGTCCCGAGGGCCACGGGAAGTACGCCCAACAGCCGCAGGTGAAACCACCTCTGACGCCCAGCCGGCCACATCCGCCATCGATTGAGCCCGGCGGCAACCGCGTCACGCCAGGCGATCCGAGGCTGAGCCCGGCAGCAACGGCGTCACGCCAGGCGGTCCGAGACACGATGCACGCAGCGGACGCCCTGACTCACGCCGAGAACGTCGCCTTCTCACCGGCCCTCTTCAGCCTCATTCGTATCCCGGTTCGTATCCCGGCCCGACCACCGACCCCAAAGAAGGACCCAACATGACCACCACCCCGATTCCCCTCATCGACCTCAGTCGCTGGACATCGGGTCACAGCGCGGACCAGGAGCGGCTCGCAGCCCAGGTCGATCTCTCCCTGCGGTCCACCGGTTTCCTCCTGGTGACCGGACACGGCATCGAACCGGAGATGCCCGGCCGTGTACGCGCCGCGGCACACGACTTCTTTCACATGCCCCAAGCGGCCAAGCAGCACTACGACCAGAACCGCCGTGGCTGGATCGGCCGGGAACGGGTGACCACCGCCCGTTCCGAAGGCATCCACACCCCGCCGGATCTGCTGGAGGTCTGGTCATGCGCCGTCGATTCCTCCGTACGGCCCGGCGACGCACACCGGATACCCCGCGAGTGGCCCGGCGAAGTCCCCGCCCTGCGCCCGCTCGTCACCGCGTACACCGACCGGATGCGCACCCTCGCCGACACGCTCCTCGAAGTCATGGCGACCGCCCTGCGTCAGCAGGTCGACTTCTTCACCCGCCACACCACCCGCCCGCACTGGGACTTCACCATCAACTGGTATCCGGCGGCCCACGAAACCGGCGCCGCCGCACCGGGCCAGTTCCGTGTCGGACCGCACACCGACTTCGGCCTCATCACCCTCCTGAACCGGCAGCCCGGCAAGGGCGGCCTTCAGATCCACGACGAGGAGTCCGGCTGGCAGGACGCCCCCTACGAGCCCGGCGCCTACACGCTCAACATCGGTGATCTCATGGCCCGCTGGAGCGGAGACCGCTGGCGCTCCGGCCGTCACCGCGTTCTGCCGCCGCCCCCCGAGGCCCCGCAGGAAGAACTCACCTCACTGGTGTACTTTCACGCCTGCGCACCCCACACCCGCATCACTTCGCTCCCGGCACCCCTCGGTCTCAGGCCCTACAGCCCGGTACGTGCCGGGGATTACCTCCACGACAAGATGCAGGCCATCCTCGGCTGACGACGGGTTCCTCCCCGTGAGCGGTCGTCGACGGACCCTCAACGGGAGGACGGATTCTGTTCCGGCAGGCAGGCGCCCTGCGGCGCGGTGGCGGACGGTGGCCCGGATCCGCGGGCCACCGGAGCCAGTCCGGCCATGAGGAGCAACGCGCCGATCGGCAGCAGGTCCAGGTTGGCCGCGAACAGAAGGAAGCCCACGAGCACCAGCAAGGGACTCCAGGCGGGCAGCAGACGCGGTGTGGCGGCCGCCGGCATGACCAGCAGGGTGAGCCAGCCCAGCTGGAACGCGAGTGGGCCGACCATCTCCAGGGGTTCGGGCAGGGGTGCGGCGGAGTCCAGGCGCGGGAACAGATCACCGAGAATCACCCAGAGGAAACAGACGACGCCGAACAGGCCGACCGCCGCAGCCGTGTTCGCGACGAGACGCCTGCGCAGGGTGGTGGCGGGAACGAGTTGCCGCAGCCTGAGCGTCACCACGCCGAAGAGCGCGAAGCCGATGAAGAACAGCGTGTGTCCGAGGTTCCAGGCGAGCCCGGGTCCGTGCTCCCCGTCCAACCCGTCGACGAGTCGCAGCAGGCCGTAGAGCACCAGCATGAGCGGAGCGATGAGCACGGGGCCACGCAGGCCCACGAGTTTGGAGGTCATACCGGCAGACTCACAGTCCGCCGGCCACCGGCCCATCGGGGGTGGCCCCCACCGGACCCTGGAATGTGTTCCGTAGGGGCCCTCTGCCCCGCTGCGGGAAGAGAAGGGGCCCGGCATCGACCGCGCCGGGCCCCTTCTTCGTCTTCCGGCCCGTCAGCCCGGCACCGGGTCGTGGAAGCCCCGCCTCCGGGCGGCTCCCGGCCGGCACCGCAGCAGACGCCCCAGCACCAGCCGGCCCCCGCGCAGCGCCCCATGCCGGTGCAGCGCCTTGACTGCGTAGGTGGAGCAACTCGGCGTGTAGGGACAGCAGGCCGGCAGTCGCGGGCTGACCGTCGCCCGGTAGCGGCGGACCACCTCGTACAGCGCACCTGCCGCCCGGCCGCCCGGACGGGGCGCCGCCGGGTCCGCGCCGGCGGATTTCGGGAATCCGGCTCCCCGGCCCAGGACAGCGAAGAGGAAGAGGGCGACCCATGCGTCGGGGCAGCACGTACGGCTCCAGAAGCAGCTGTCGCCGCACGCGTCGGCGCAGTTCTCCTTGCGTCTGCTCTCCCTGGTTCTCCTGCGTCGCTCCGCCACCTGAACTCCCCCTCCGCCGGCTTCGCCATGATCCTACGGACGTATGAGGACGCGTCCGAAGGGCCCCCGACGATCCCGGTGGCCCTTCGCTCGGAAGTCGGCGGGGCCCGCCGCGGCGCCCGGGTCACTCCAGTGCGAGGACGTTTGGCCCTGACCGCGGCTACGCGGCTCGGTGCGCCGATGGCGGTAGCCGCCGGGGTGGCGCCGACCCGGCCGGTGCGCGTCCGAGGCCGCCGTCGCGTCGGACGGCGGGCATGGACCTGCACATCCCACCAGGGCTTCGAGGGGGTATCCCGAACCCGGGCGTCCCGGTCCCGGCCGGCAGGGCCACCCCGACGCCGGGCCGTAGCTTCCAAGGTGCCCCGCCACGGCGGCCCGGAGCTGCACAGGTCCGTCCGTATATGGCCAGGAGGTGCCGGACTGCCGTGAAGCCCCCGAGGCTGATCATCCTGACTGTGCCGGCGAGCAGCGGTCAGCAGACTTTGTATTCGTCGCATGAATGTGTGAAAGGTGTGCATCCTTCGGGGACGGAGTCCCGTGCTGGGCGATTGGGCTGATAGTGCCCAGCCAATTCAGTAGCATTTGGCTCCGTATTGGATTGCGCGACGGGGGGAATGCTGTGCTTGAGATCGATGGGCTGCTCGACCAGATCGTGCCGGCGGCCGAAGCGGCGGTCGTCGCCTACGGAGTGGGTGTGCTCACGGCGGCGCGGGACGAGACGGCCGGGGCGACCGTACGGCTGGGGCAACGGCTGCTCGCCAGGGTCATGAACCGCGGTGGAGACGCCGACGCCGTTGAAGCCTCCGTCACCGGCCTGGCGGAGGCGGGCGAGGACCAGGACATGCGCGGGCTGCGGCGCTTGGAGTTGAGGATCGCACTGCGGGAGGCACTCAGAGAGCATCCGGGCCTCGCCGAGGAGCTTTCGGCGCTGCTGCCGGAAGGTCCCGCCGCCCAGGCCGGGGGTGAGCGCGGTGTCGCTGTGGCCGGAAACAACTCCGGGATCATTTCCACCGGCGACGGCGCGCACAACACGCAGCACCGGTGAACGGCGGTACCGACCCGCAGCAGCCCGACCGCACCGATCGCGGGCCCGTCCGGTCGTACGGCGACAGCCTGGTCCACGTGCGCGACAACTACGGCATCATCAGCAACGGCGACAACGCGCACAACGTGGTCATCCAGCCCCTGGCTCCCCCTGCCGAGAACTCGGTGGCCGGGAAGGCCAATCTGCTCGCGGACAGGGTCAGCGACTTCCTGAAGCGTGAGGAGGAGCAACTGCGGCTGTGGGATCCGGTTCCGCTGCCGTTGCGCTGCCGGCCGGCGCCTCCGACTCTCGCCGACAGCCAGAGCAGCGGTCCTGGCCTCTGGGCCGGGGCGGAGGCTGTTCTTCCGCTGGACCTGGAGGGCCCGCTGGAGGAACTCGCGGTTGTCTACGAGGGGACAAGACCCGGCAGGCTTCTGGTGCTGGGACGGGCGGGTTCGGGGAAGACCATTCTGATCCGGCGTTTCGCCAGGGCCCGGCTGGAAGCCCGCACACCGACCGGTGAGGCTCCGGTACCGGTGATCTTCAGCCTGGGGTCGTGGAATCCGACCACCACCCCCTTGCGGGACTGGCTGATCGCCCGACTGGAGCGGGACTATCCCTTTCTGGCAGGGGCCGGCCCCGACGGTGCGACGACGTGGGCCGAAGCGCTGATCGGCGCCGACCGTGTTCTGGCGATCCTGGACGGATTCGACGAGATCGCCGACGGCCTGCACAAGGACGCGCTGCGGGATCTCACGACCACCACCGTGCCGCTGCTGATGACGAGCCGCCGCCCCGAACTCGAAGAGGCGGTGAAGACACCCATGTTCTTCGCCGGTATCGAACTGACCGACCTCACCCTCGACGACTCCGTCAACTACCTGCTGCCCGGGTCCGTCACAGGCCTCGGCACCGATGCGGGCGCCACCTCCCCGACCGGGTGGGAGTACGTACTGAACAGGCTGCGCCACCACCCCGACGAACCGGCCTGCGCCAACCTCACCGCTGTGCTGACCACCCCTCTGATGGTCACACTCGCCCGCACCGTCTACTCGTCCGGCCGCGATCCGGTGCGGCTGCTGACGGACACGGAGCTCGGCACCCGCGAAGCCCTTGAGGGCCATCTCCTGGACAACTTCGTTACCACCGCGTACGCCCGTTTCCTCAGCCACCGGCCTGTCACGAAACGTCGGCCCTGGCGCTCCGAACGCGCAGAGCACTGGCTCGGATACCTCGCCACACACCTGAAGCAACTCGACACCCACGACATCGAATGGTGGCGACTGGGGACGGCGATGAGTCTGCCTTCGCGCATGCTCGTCTCCGGGGTCGTGACCGGGCTCGCGACAGGCACCGTGCTCGGGTTCGCCCCCGGGTTCGAGACACGTTGGGAAACAGCCCTCAATCTGCTGCTGCATGTGCTGGGAATCGGTCTGGCTTTCGGCCTTTTGCATGGAATCATGTCGAAACTCAGGGTCGGCGGCGCATTCGAACCGTCGCGCATGCACATCCGTATCCGCGGCGGCTCGAAGAGGGTGAAGGAGAATCTTCTCCCCAGAATCCTGGGCGGATTCGCGGGTGGCCTGGTATTCGGGGTCGTGTACGGCCTCGGGCTGGCCGTCTACTTCACCTCTCTGGGCTATCCCTGGCTCGTGGCCCTCCTGGTATTCGGGGAATGGTCCCTGGTCGGGCTCACAATCGGGCTGGGAGCCGGGCTCACACTCGGGCTCATGACCGGGGTCGAGGCCCTCATCGAGACGAAATCCTCGGTCAGCCCGTCCGACCTGCTGAACACGAACCGTGCGACCGTGCTCGCCCAGGTCCTCGCGATGGGTCTGACGGTCGGGCTCGGGTACGGCACCGTCGTCGCGGTCATCAACAATCCCGCCCTTGGGGTGGCGAACGGGTTCGCGACGGGGGTCATGGTCGCCCTCGGAGCCTGCACGTTGACCGCCTGGGGCCGGTGGGTCGTCCTGGTCCGTGTCTGGCTGCCCCTGACCGGGCGGCTTCCGCGGGCAGTGAACGCCTTTCTGGACGACGCCTACGAGCGGGGTGTGCTGCGTCGGGCCGGCGCGGTCTACCAGTTCCGCCACGCGCGGCTCCGGGATCACCTGGCCGAGGCCCACGGGCGACGCGAAATGCCGACGACAGCGACAGGAGACCGCTGATGAACGACGGGCAGCGAACAGTACGCGGCACGAGGAGGTCCGGGGCCGGTGCCGCGATGGGAATCGCGGCGGCCCTGGTGGCCGCTGCCGGAATCGTGGGGCTGCCGGGCTCCCCGACCGCTTCCGCGGAACCGGTCGGGCTCACACTGCGCTACGCCTGCGCGTTTTCAGGACTCGGCAACCAGCCCGTGACGATGCGGCTCGATACGGATATCCCGGATTCGATCCGGGTCGGCAAGGCCAGCCCGCGGTCCGCCCTGAACGGAGTGGCGACCGTGAGTGCGGGCATCACGCGGCTGGCCGCGGCGGTCGGTGCGAAGACCGTCGAAGGCTCGCTGGACGGGACCGCCACCGTGAACGCACCGCAGGGCAATATCCCCCTGGCCGTGCCCATGACGATCCCCCGGACCGCTGTCCCGGCCTCCGGTTCGTTCGACATCACCGCCAAGGGCACCGCGCCCTCGCTCACCTTCACCCGACGGGGCAGGGCGGAGGTCAGCATCGGCAGCCTCACCCTGAGCCTCACCCCGAAACGTGCCAACGGCAGCACGACCCCCGTGGGCCGGCTCCAGGCATCCTGCACAGTGGTCCCCGGGCAGAACACGGTCCTGCAGTCGCTCACCATCACCGAGCCGGTGCAGGCAACCCCGACGAAGACCGGCGGGCCCTCCTCCGGAACGACCGGGGGCGGGAGCGGCTCCGGAGCGTCCGGAGGTGGAGCCGGCTCCGGCGCGGGTCCCGGAACCACTGACGGTACGGCCACGGGGCCGCGGCCCGGAACAGGGTCCGGTCGTTCGGCGTCGGCTTCGTCGGACACCTCGGCCACGCGGACGGCACCGGCACCCACCCCGACCGGGTCCGCACCTCGCACTCCGACCGCGTCGCGAGGAGCACCGACCATTGATCCGCCACAGGACGACGCGACCGACGACGCCACCGACAGCGCGGCCGATGACCTGAACCCCAAGAATCCGATCGTGCTGGCAACGGGCGTCCTCGCCGTGGGGGGCGCCGCCGCGCTCGTCGCGTTCGGCCCATGGCTCAGGAAGCGGCACTCCGGCGACCGGGACAGCTGAGCAGGGCCGGCCAGATTCACTGCCCACGGGGATGCCGGCGCGCCCCCGACGCCGGCCGGAGCCCCGGAACAGCGCGCATCGCGCGTTCTGGGCGGCGTCCTCCTCCCGCCACGGCCCGGAGCCGTGCTCGTACACCCCGTACGAGGACGATCCTCCGGCGTGCGATCGCACGCACCGGTCCCCGCGAAAAAGTGCGCGGCCTACTGTTCTGCGGACCCTTGGGCAGGAACCAACTCCGGCGGGACGAAACCCTCTTCGGCCAGGCGTCGCCACAGCGCGGGCGGGACGGGGAAGCGGGCCCCCGCCGCGTTCGCCGTGACCTCCGCGGCCGACCGGCAGCCCACGATCACCGACCCGACAGCCGGATGCAGCGACGGGAACTGGATGGCCGCCGCAGCGAGCGGAACGCCGAACTCCGCACACAGCCGCCTGCATTGCCGCGCGCGGACCAGTTCCCGCTCGGGAACCGGCCGGTAGTTGAACATCGCACCGGGGGAGGGGGCCGCGAGCAGACCGGTGTTGAAGACCCCACCGACGACGACCGAGGTACCGGTCTTCGCGCACAGGGGCAGCAGCGTGCCGAGCGCGTCGTGATCGAGGAGCGAGAACCGCCCCGCGATGAGGACGATGTCCACGTCGAACTCCGCCACGTACGCGGCGAGCGGCGCGCTGTGGTTCATGCCGAACCCGATCGCCCGTACCAGTCCTTCGTCCCGAAGCCGGCGCAGCGCCGGGTAGGCCGTGCGCCGGACCTCGTCCGGGAAGTTGTCCGCGTCGTGCAGATAGAGGATGTCGACGGACGACCGCCCCAGGCGGTCCAGGCTCGACTCCAAGGACCTGCGGATACCGGCCTCCGTCCAGTCCGTGACCACCTCACCGGGCGAGCCGTCGGGCCGCGGCCGCAGCAGCCAGCCCGTCTTCGTGGAGATCAGCGGCGCGGTGACGCCTGCCGGTGCCAGCAGGCGGCCGAGCCGGTCCTCGGCCTGGCCGTGCCCGTAGCGCGGCGCCGTGTCGAAGTACGTGATCCCTTCGCGGGCCGCGGCCTCCAGCGTGGCCGCGGCGTCCGCCTCCGTCACCTCCTCGAAGAGGCCGCCCAGCGGTGCGGTGCCGATCCCCAGACGGGGCAGTTCGAAGGGCAGCCGGCCGGTCATCGGGCCACCTCCCGGACCGGGGCCTCGCAGGTGGGCCGGCCACCGCGCAGGGTCATTGTCAGTGTCAGCCGGACCTGCGTCCCTCCGGGCAGCTCCACACAGCAGTACGGACCACCGACGTCCTGTGCGGGACCGTCGTCGGCCTGCGCGGTGTGCATGACGTGCTCGGCGAACGAGCCCGCCTGCACCACCAGCGAGCGGGCGGTGCTACCGAGGTTGACCAGTTCCACGACGGTGCGGTCGGGGCGGATGTCGCGGACGAGTGCCGCGACGTCCGGCGGGAGTCCGGGCCGCCGCCCGCCCACGTCGTGGTAGCGCAGATGCATATGGGCGAGACCCCCGTTGTAGAGGACCTGAGGGGAGCCGGTGGTCAGTTGCAGCAGTGCCTCGGTGACGACGGGGTTGAGGTTCTGCCAGTGGTGGATGCCAAGAATGTCCGGGCCGACGGCCGGGTCCACCGGGTCGTTCTCGATGGCCTCGACGCGTTCGGCACAGGAGTCGAGAGCGCTGCGCAGCATGCGCTCGGGGAAACCTGGGTTGCGGCCCTGCAGGAACTCGTACCACGGCTCCTCGTGCCCGGCCTCGTCCTTGATCCGCTGGGTGTGCACCGTCGTCCAGTCCCACCCCGCGCCCGCCCGCAGCCGCTCGATGCGCTCCTGGTCCTGCGACTCGCGGCTGAAGTGCCAAAGGGACACCGGAAGTTGACCCGGCATCACGGTGAAGTCGAACCAGCCGGAGTCGTTGTGCCGTTGCGGAACCATCAGTGTCCGGTCGGCGTCCATCGCGCGCAGGTGCGGATCCCAGCGTTTGCCCAGGGTGCCCCGGCCCTCGGCGCCGCGCTGCTCGCCCTGGCGCAGTACGGCGTCGAGCGGGTTACGGGCCAGGTCGAGGAAAGCCGCGTCGCCGGTGAGCAGGGCCGCGTTCGAGGCCCCGACGAGGGTGGCGCTGCCGACGGAGGAGAGGCCGTGCGGCCACGACCAGCCATAGTGCGCGCCGTACCACCGGCCGCCCAGATACTCGCCGACCGCACCGCTCAGGCCCGCGTTGTCGGGGACCACGTCGCGTCCGTCCAGCCGTTCGCGCCAGGCGCCGACGTACTCGGCCACCCAGTCCGCGTAGCGCTGCTCACCACTGAGGAGAAAGGCGTTGGTGGCCAGCCCGGTCGCGGCCAGGCTGACGATCGTGTCACCGCGGCCCATCCGGTCCCACATCGCGCGGCCGTAGGAGCGGGCGCGCTCGGGGTCGGCGGCCAGCTGACCGAAGGACGTGACGTCGTCCATCCCGTCGAGCGGCAGACCGTACGGGTGCAGGGCGAGGCTCCACGGGAAGTACGGTTCCTCGTCGCTGAATCCCGGGCGCGGTCCCGCCGATCCGTTGTGCGGTGCGCGCAGAACCCGGTGCTCGGGGTCGTAGTTCGGCCCGCCGGGCAGATAGAAGTTGGCGAAACGGGCGGCCAGTTGGCGCAGTTGGGGATCGTCGGGGTCGGCCAGGCACAGACCGTAGAAGAGCAGCAGGCCCTCGCCCTGGTGGAACCAGTCGTAGCCGCGCTCCAGACCGTCCTGGAGCATGCCCATCTCGGTGAGCTGCGCGGTTACGCCGCTCCAGTGACGGCGCGCCGCCGGCAGGAGATCCGCGCTGCCACCGAGGATGTACAGCGTCGGCCAGTTGAAGAACGGCTCGTAGAAGTCGTCCACGCCGTCGCGGCCGTCCGGGCCCACGCCGAGCCTGTCCCGGAAGACGAGGCGGCCGTCGCCCTCGGTGTAGCGGTCGGCGAAGAGCCGCCAGGCCTTGTCCTGATGGGCGAGCAACTCGCGCTGGAGCATGGCCCATCGGGGTGCCGCGCCGATGCTGCGGGTCGCCCGGAGCCGGGGGCCGGGCACGGTGACGGCCGTCATCGGCCCGCCCCTTCCCCGGTGTTCGAGCCGCTGGTCCATTGGTTGCTGAACATCAAGAACGTCCGCCCCTCGCAATCGCCCATCGATAGCCGATGGTTAGACTCACCGGAGCGAGCCAGTGTGTCAATACTCGGGAACGGCACCACAGGAGGATCCCGACCATGATCGACTGCCATGTGCACCTGTGGGACCCGTCGGCGGGGTTCCCCTGGATCCGCCCCGGAAGCGCGCACCACCGGGCGTTCGGCATCGAGGACCTGGCGGCCTCGGGGCCCGCCCCGGCCGTGACCGGCGCGATCCTCGTCGAGGCGTCCCGCGGCGACGCCGGCGAGACGCTCGCCCTGCGCGAGTGGAGCCTTCGCCGCCCCGACCTCGTCGCGGGGTACGTGGCGAACCTGCACGTCCACGGCGACGGTGGCCCCCACCGCTTCCGCGCGCTGCTGAACGATCTCGGCGACACCCGGCCGAACGGCATGCGCCTGGGCGGTGCGAGCTGGGCGGACACCCCGGCATCCGCCCGTGCGCTCGTCCCGGAACTGGCTGCGGCCGGGATGGTGCTGGAGCTCGATCTGGGTGCCGGGGCGCTGCGCACCGCGGCCGAAACGGCCACCCGGCACCCCGGTCTCACCGTGGTCGTCGACCACCTCGGGAACCCGCCGAACCTCCGTGCGGACCCGGGGGAGTGGTACCGGGACCTGGAGCGGGCCGCAGCGGAGCCGAACGTGGTCGTCAAGCTCTCCGGTCTGCTCACCCAGCAGCACGGCGTGCCGCCCGAACGGACCGCCGAACTGGTCCGGCGCGCGGTGGACGCGCTCGGCCCCGACCGCTGTCTCATCGGCTCCGACTGGCCGATCTGCCTGCCCCGCGGCAGCCGCGCCGATTCGCTTGGGCTCTCCGTGCGCGGTCTCGACCGGCTGTCGGACGACGAGCGCGAGCTGGTACTGCACACGAACGCCGTCCGGGTGTACGGGCTGCGTGGTTGACAGTCGTCGAATCACCCTGATTCTCATCCGATGTGACGTCTCTCGGCGAGGTCGTCGGAACGGAAGGGCCGGCCAAGTGTCCGGACGGTGCGAAACCTGACAATCCTCGGGATTCATGACCCCTGCGTCCCACCGGGATTCCATCGATAGGCGATGAGCGCGTACCATGGCGCAACTGGCTCGCCTCATCGCAGGATTGGGAATTCATGGCATCGAATGCGTCGGCTGGATTCGTCTCCACGCTGGCCACCAACAAGGACCGGTTCCGCAAGACTCTGATCTCCGACCAGGTCTACGACCTGCTCCGCCAGGCCGTCGTCGGGGGTGACCTCGCACCGAACGAGCGCGTGGTCGAGTCGGAAATCGCCCGACGCCTGGGGGTGAGCCAGGCCCCGGTGCGCGAGGCGGTCAAGCGGCTGGCCCGCGAGGGCCTGCTCATGCACGTCCCGCGCCGCGGCCACTTCGTCGTCGAGATCTCCGCGCAGGACGCCGAGTACGCCCGGCAGGTACGCGAACCACTGGAGCGGCTCGCCGCGCAGCTCGCCACCGAACACATCACCGACGACCACCTCCGCGAGCTCGACGCGCTGGTCGAGCGGATGCGGGACGCCGTCGCCGCGCATGATGTGAGCCGATTCCGTGACGCCGACATCGAGTTCCACACGGTGGTCAGCCGGATCGCGGGCAATCCGTTCCTCGCCCGGATGTGGGAGGTCATCGAGCCGAGCCTGCGGACCCTGCGGGCCATCTCCGACCCCCTCTTCGAGGGCGACTGGAGTGCCATGGCCGAGGAGCACGGCCGGCTCGTCGGCCTGCTGCGCTCCGGGGACGCCGAGACGGCGGCCGCGGCGTTCGCCGACCACGCGGCCGGCCGCGGGCCCGTGCCGGACGCGCGCGAGGTGAAGAGGAAGCCGCGCAAGGCCGCAGTCAAGAAATGAGTACCGCCCCGCACCACAGGCCCGAGCCGGACATCCGGCTCGGGCCTTCTCGCGGGGGCAGCCGCCGTGGCCGAAGGCTGTCCCGTGCTCCCCGGCGGGCGCGCGACGACAGCTGCGGCACCTCGTGGCGTGGCCGGGACGTCCGCGTACACCCGGTAAGCGGACGTCCCTCCGTCGCGCGACGCAGCGCGTCCGACGCCGCGCGCCGATCCACCCGGGTCAACGGCACACCCTTCAGCGGTGCGCGCCCGCCGTCCACTTCGGCGCCCCGTACTGGTACGCGCCGAGACTGGGCGTCGCGTCCGTCGAGCCGTCGTTGATGCCCGGCAGCGGGATCGCCCGACTGCGCGCGGGGGAATCGGCGGTCAGCCGGTAGTCGTGCCCGGCCGCATCGGCGAAGAGCGGGTCGGTCTCGCCGGGCAGGTTGTTCGAGAGCACGAGCCCGCCGTCGGTGGCACCGGTCAGACCGCGGATGGTGCCGATGTTGTTGTAGATCTTCGTGCCGGTCGACTGCCACGGCTCCTTGACGTAGAACAGCGTCATTCCACCCGTGTTGTTGTACACACCGTTGTTGTGCGATCCGGTGCCCAGACCGTTGAGCATCACCGTGCCTTCCCGGTTGCCCCAGCCCACGTTGTTCGCGATCACCAGATCGCTCTGACCGTTGTCGGCGTAGACACCCGAGATCCCGAACGTGGTGAGAGTCGTGGCCGGCTCCGGATCGTGCAGCACGTTGTGATCGATGGACGTCCCCATCATCCAGGCGCTGCAGCAGGTGTAGATCGCCGCGACGTCGAGACTGAGGCGGGCGTACCCCGAGATGTCGTTGTACGCGATCAGGTCCTTGCCCGGGGTGCGGCCCTCCACGGTGTTCCACTGGAGGTTGATGCCGCTGCGGCCGACCCGGCTGATCGTGTTGTGGGTGACCGTCTGGCTGTTGCCCTGGACGGCGATGCCCGCCGCGTACGTCCCCATGTAGTCGACGTCGTGGATCACGTTGTTCGTGGCGGTGTTGTTCTGCCCGCGCAGCGCGACACCGTTGCCCGCGCTCAGCGACAGATCGCTGTTCACGATTCTGTTGTACGTGCCGTCGAGGACGATGCCCGTGTCGCCGACCCCCCGCGTCACCGTGCTGCCGCAGTCCGTCGTGCCGCGCGTGATGTCGGTGTAGTGCGACAGATACCTACCGGTGATCCCGTCCAGCGTCACACCCGTGCTGGCCGGGCCCGTCCTGATGGTGGAGGCGAACAGTCCGACGCCCGCCACCGTGGTGTGGCTCGCGGCCGTCAGGTCGAAGGCCAGGGACCGCGTCTTCGCCTCGATGGTGTGCGCGGCGGGGCTGTCCTCGCTGTAGAGGTACAGCCGCTTCGCGGCCGTGTCGTAGAACCACTCCCCGGGGCGGGCGAGTTCGCCGATCTTCCCCGCGAGGGCGTACCGCGTCTCCTTCGGTACGACCTTGTGCACGCACGGCGGCGCCGCGTCCAGCGTCACCGAGCCGGCGGTGGAACTCTTCACCGTGCCGGTCGCCGAGACGTACCAGTAGCCGGTCAGGGCCCGTGCGCCGTCCCAGTACCCGGCGGGCCGGGTCAGCGCCTCATCCCTGATCGTCGCCTCCGCGCTGCCCGCACCCGCGTACTGCGGCGTGGGGTCGAGCAGGTCGAGCCCCGGGTAGGGCCACTGCGCCTCGACGTTCGCCCTCTTGTCGGTGAAGACCTGCACGGCGCTCACGTCGGGGCCCAGGTCGACGGACGTGCTGTAGACGTGTCCGGCGGCCACGGCGTCGCTGAACGCCGAGTCAAGGGCGTACGGATCCCGCTCGGCGATCTCCGCGACGTCCGCGCCGGTGACGGGTGCGAAGCCGCGCACCGGCGCGGTCCCGCTCAGTGTCACCTTCGCCCCGGGCGCCGCCCGGTAGGTGATCGGCAGCCCGGCGGTGCCCGACCGGGCCGGCACGACCGTCTCGGCGTACGTACCGGACTGGATGAGACAGGTGTCCCCGGGCTCCATGACGTCGGCACACCGCTGGATGTGGCGGAACGCCCGGCCCGTGTGGGTGCCCTTGTCGGAGTCCCGGCCCGAGGGGGCGACGTAATAGACCTCTCCGGTCCGGGACGGGTGCGCGGCTGCCGGTACGGCGGCCGCCACCACGGACAGCGAAGCGAGCAGGGCGGCCGCGGACCACGACCCCTTACCGGGGCGTGGCCACCAATTCCTCGACACTGGATGGTCCTCTCTTCTCTGGAGGGATGCGATCCGCCCGTTCATCCCTTCACCGCGCCCACCGTCAGACCGCTGATGATGTGGCGCTGCATGTAGATGAAGAAGATGATCACGGGCGCGATGGCGAGCAGCAGGTTGGGGAACACCTTCGTCAGATCGGTGGAGTACTGGCTGATGCCGGCGTAGATCGCCGTCGTCACCGTGTAGTGCCCGGACGAGGGGCTGAGCAGGATCTGCGGCGAGATGAAGTCGTTCCATATGCCGATGGAATTGAGGATCAGGACGGTGACGACCGCCGGACGCATCAGCGGGAAGATGATGGTCCAGAACGTCCGGTAGCGGCCCGCGCCGTCGATCGTCGCCGCATGGTCGATGTCCACCGGGATCGTGCGGATGAAGCCCACGAACAGGAAGATGCTGACCGGCAGCGTGGATGCCACATCGTGTGCGACCAGACCGGTCACGGTGTTGGCGAGACCGACCTCGCGCAGTACGTAGATCACCGGGATGATCACGGCGGCGCCGGGGATGAACGTGCCGGCCAGGAAGTACAGCATCACCAGCTGCGTCCGCCTCTTGAGGCTGCGGGCGATCGCGTACGCCGCCGGTCCCGCGAGCGCGATGCAGAGCACGTCCACCGTGACGACGAGGAACAGCGTGAATCCGTAGCCGCCGATGACGTTGTACTGCGGATTGCTGATGGCGGCGGACATGTGCTCGAAGGTCATGCCGCTCAAGGGGATCGAGAACGGGCTGTCGAGGATGTCCTGCTGCGACTTGAAGGCATTCACGATCAGCAGGTACACCGGCACGATCATGACGATGAACAGCAGGCTCAGGAGCACCCGGCGCAGGGGGGAGCGGGACTCCCGCTGTTCCATCGGCAAGATTTCCGGGGCGGGAGCCGGCGCGGTCCGCGGTCTGTCGCGGACCTTCGGTTCAGTGACGACCACCATCGGCTCCTAACCGGTCGCAGCTTGGTCTTGGCGGTTGCGCAGCGCGGTCACGGCGAGGGCGAGCACGGCGGAGACGACCATCAGGAACACCGCCTGAGCCGTTGCGTAACCGACCTTGGTGCCCTCGAAGGACCGGGCGAGGATGAGATAGGTGAAGGTCTGTGTGGAGCCGGCCGGACCTCCGCCGGTGAGGCTGACCACGATGTCGTACGCCCTCAGCAGACCGACCAGGTTCAGCACGGTCGCCACGGTGATCACGGGCGCGATCATCGGGACCACGATGCGCAGGTTGATCTGCCGCCTGCTGGCGCCGTCGATCGCCGCGGCCTCCAGGAGTGCGGCCGGGACGGTCTGCAGGGCGGCCACGAACAGCACGACGTTGAAGCCGAATCCGGCCCACACGATGACACCGATCAGCGAGTACAGCGCGAACTTCTCGTCGAAGAGAAAGCCGACCGGCTCCATGCCGAACGTGGCGAGGGTGTTGTTGACCGCCCCGTTCGTGCCGAGGATCGCCGCCCACAGATAGCCGAGGATCAGCGCGCTGATCACGTGCGGGAAATAGGCGACGGCACGGAAGAACGAGTTCGTCCGCGACCGGCCCTTGAGGATCAGCGCGTACACCAGGCCCGCGCCGACCATCAGGGCGGTGCCGATCATGGTGATCATCGCGGTCACGTACCAGGCGTCCGTCGAGCTCGGGTCGTCGAAGAGGTGCTTGTAGTTCTCCCACCCGATGACCTGGGCCGTGGAGAAGCCGTCCCAGTCCGTGAAGCTGAGGTAGACCGCCACGCCCACGGGCACGACCGTCAGCACGGTGTACAGGAGCACGGCCGGGCCCATCATGCCGAACGTGACGGCCGCCTCGCGGGCACGGGCCCGCCTGCGGCCGGGGCCGGGGGCCGCGGGAGCGGCGCCGGAGCGGCGCGCCCGCCGCGTCAGTTCTGCGAGTTCCACCACTTGTCCAATCCGCCCGCGGCATCCTTCGCGGAGGTGCCGGTGTACAGGGACTGGATCTGCTTGTTGAGCTCGTCGCTGAATCCGGCGACCGGCTGGTTGTCACCGGACTTCACGAGCACCGACGGCGTGCCGTCGAGGATCTTCTGCACCGAGGTGCCGAGGCTGGACATCGGGTAGCTGAAGCCCGTGCGCAGATTGCCGTCGGCGGCGAGCTGGCTCTTGATCGCTTCCTCGTCGGTGACCAGCCACTTCACGAGGTCGATGGCCTCGGCCTTGTGGCGCGACTGTTTGACGACGGTGTAGGGGTTGGAGATGTTGCCGAACTGGCCGGACGGGTAGGCGCTGTCGGTCGGCATCGTGAAGACACCGATCTCCTCGCTCTTCTTCGCCGCGTCCGCCGCGGGCACGAAGAAGGAACCCATCATGTACATCGCCGACTTGCCGTTGAGGAAGGCGGTCTGCCCGTCTGCGTACGTCAGACCCAGTGCGCTCTTGTCGAGGTAGCCCTTGTCGATCCACTGCTCGTAGCGCTTCAGGTACGGCACATAGCCGCTGTCGGCGAAGGAGACCTTGCCGTCGTTGCGCTGCTTGATCCACTGCGGGTTCCCGGTGAGCACACCGGCGTCGGCCATCATCGAGAACTGTCCGCCCGTCACCCACTGGCCGGCGGTCTGCAGCGGCTTGTAGCCCGCGGACTTCAGGCTGCCCATGGCGGCGGTGAACTGATCGAGCGTCCGGATCTCCGACGCGTTCACTCCGGCCTTCGCGAAGGCCGCCTTGTTGTAGAAGACCAGCGACTGGATCTGCTCGCCCACGCCGACCATGTACGTCCTGCCGCCGATGGCGTACTGGCCGGCCAGCGGTGTGTCCTTCGTCCAGGCCTGGTCGGACAGGTCCGTGAAGAGTTTGACCGTGTCGGGTGCCGGGATGATCTGCTGGGCGATGTCGGGCGGGTCGCCGGCGGCGAGGTCCTGGGTGAGCTTGGCGTTGGCGGAGACCGTCCCGGTCAGCTCCAGCTTCACCTTCACGCCGGGACGGCTCTTCTCGTACTTCGCGAAGAGGCCTTTCCAGTACTGCTCTGTCAGGTTCGGCGAGATGTTGACGATGATGCGGAGAGTCGTGCCCCCCGCAGCCCCGTCGGACCCGCTTCCCCCGCAGCCGACCGCGGAGGCCATCACGAGCGGAGCCAGAGCGACTGCGGAGGCTCGGTGCCACATGGTTCTCATCGGACACGCTCCATTGCTTAGTCGTGAATAATCGATAGCTGAGGAACAGTTGCAGGTGTTCGTGCGAGTTTCGGCAGGAAGGGGAGGGGCGCCGCGGTCCGAACGGTGCGGTCGGGGCCGGGTGGGCGCCCATCGCAATCGCCTATCGATTGCTGATGCTATGGGCGGCACCCCCGCATGTTCAAGGGTGCTGCCGAAACCGCTTGCTCCCGTTCGCCCGCTGCCTGTCGGCGGCGACACGGACCGCTGGTCAGGGGCCGGAAAGCCGCCGGGGCCGGACGGGTCGGGTGCCCCCGACTGCGGTCGTGGCAGCCGGTGTTCGCGGTCCTGCCGTTCCCGGCCCGGGATCTCGTGGGCGCCACGTTCCGCGTCGCGGAACGCCCGCGCGCACGGCGGAGGAGCGGCGGCGGTGCAGGGGGCACGGAAGACTCCTGACGGATTGACAGCACTAATCGATTGGCTGTTATCTACCATCGATAGACGATGATGTCACTGGTGTTGCGTGCGGGGAGCGCGCGGAGAGGCACGTGAATGAACCCGAACAGGGATCAAGGAACGTCGTCGGCGGGGGAGACCCCGGTCTACGAGTCGATGCTGTCGCCGGTCCACACCTCGTCCTTCCGGCGGCCGACACGGCGGATGGTGGAGGCGCTCGAGGACGTGAGCGCGGCGACGGCCTGCGCGAAGCTGCACCAGATGGGCATCACCCGGACCTTCATCGACGGGCCGGTGCCGCTGCACCGGGAACCGGACGTCAAGGTCACCGGCGGTGCGGTCACCCTGCAGTTCCTGCCCCAGCGCGAGGACGTCTTCAACGGCGCCGCACAGGAGGACATCGAGCGCAGGACCCCGCTGTGGGGGGTGCTGGAGTCGATCACACCCGGCGACGTACTGGTGATCTCGGCGCAGGCGAGCCACTTCACCGGCTGTCTCGGCGACATGCTGGTGCGCTACTTCAAGCTGCGCGGCGGCGCCGGGATCGTCGTGGACGGGCGGGTACGGGACGCGGCGCGGATCCGGGCCCTCGGCGTCCCGATCTGGTGCACCGGGGTCACCCCGCACTACGCCTCGCAGACGGAGCTGTTCCCCTCCGCGTTCAATGTGCCGGTGGGTGTCGGCGGCACCCTGGTGACGCCGGGGGACCTGATCGTGGCCGACGAGGACGGAGCCGTGGTCGTACCGCAGGACCGCGCGGTCCCGCTGGCCGAGGACGCGCTCCTGCACCAGGACCGTGAGGCGTTCGCACGCCGCCGCCTCGACGAGGGCGGCCTGCTCTCCGACTACTATCCGCTCACCGGCGACGGGCTGGACGAGTACCTGGCGAGCAGGCCCGCGACCTGACCGCCCCGCGGGCACCGTACGGGGACGGCTTCGTCCCCGTACAGGCCGCGCGGGCGCTGCTCCTGCTTCAACGAACGCTGTAGTAGAGGGAGTTGTGCGCGGTGTCCGGAAGATAGAGCACATCGTTGCCGTCCGAGTCACGCCGCACCGCGAGCCGGTCCGCGCTCACTCCCGGCGCGGCGGACTGCGCGCTCCAGGCCCCGTCCGCCGACTGCGTCGCGGCGAAGACCCGGTCGGTGCCCGAGGCGGTCACGTAGTAGATCCGCTTGGTGTCCGTCTCGTCCCACGTGATGCCGAGGGCGGCCGCGGTCTGGCCGCCGGCGTACACGGTCTTGCCGACCCAGTCGCTGCCGCTCGGATAGGAGTAGTACACGCGGAAGTTGCCGCCGCTGTCGGCCGAGCGGTAGCGGTAGGCGACCTTCGGGACGGAGCCGTCGAGGGTGAGCTTGGCGCTCTGCACCGCGGGACCGGTGTACGCGTTGTCGATGCTCCACTCCTCGCCCGCGGTGAGCTGCTGGATCACATCGGAGGTGTCGGGCGTCACCGGGACGGTGAGCGCCGCGCCCGCACTGTCGGCGAAGCCGCCGGTCGCCGGGTCGTAGCGCAGGTAGGACAGCTTGTGGCGGAACCCGGTCGCCGGCGCCTTGGCCCACTCGTACAGCAGGTGCACACGCCCCTCGCTGTCCACTGTCAGGTCGTCGGGATACACGGAGCGGTTCAGCGCGCCGGCGAAGGTGGCGACCACGCTCCAGCGCGCCGCCGCGTTGTCCCAGCGATAGAGCTTGCCGGGGCGCTGGTCGGATCCGGCGCCGACACGGGCGGCCAGATACAGATCGCCGTTGGGTGCCGTGGCGACGATCGGATAAGTGATGCCCTGGCCCTGGTCGGGCAGTTCGGCCGCGTGGTCGGTGACGTCCCCGCCCGGGGCCTCGGTACGGAAGTAGCGCCAGGCGTCGGCGTGCATGGAGGCGAACACGTGCAGACGGCCACTGCCGTCCCGCGCCACGGACGGCTGGTTGTGGCCGTTGTCGTCGGCGAACTCGGCCCGCGCCCCGCTCCGGTCGCGCAGCGGCAGCAGGCTCCAGACCCCGTCCGGGTCGCGCCGCGCGATGGCGGGCCGGTGCGTGGCGGCCGTCGAGCCCGGCTCGTTGAAGGCGAAGTACGTGTACTGCCCCCGGCCCTTGTACGTGGCGACCGGCGTCCACCAGGCGGCCTGGTTCGACGAGTCCATCGCGTACGGGACCTTCTCCAGCACCGTCGCCGCGGCTGCCGTGCTCTGCGCGGTGTCGGCCGAGGCGGCTGTGACGGGTGAGAGCAGGGCGGCCAGGGCCGCGGCCGAGGCGGTGTACGTGCGTGCCGTGGAACGTCGCAAGGTGAGCTCCTTCGCGGGTGCGTGCTCGGGCGTGGAGATGACGCGGACGGCAGCGGCCCGGGGGCCGGCCGGCGCGGTCGTGGTACCGGTACGGAGCAGGGCCCGGCGAGGTCGTTCGACATTCACCGGGCCCGGACAACGGCGCTCGGTCTCAGCGCTTGATGAGCGCGGCGGCCTCCTCGCCCGCCTGCTTCATCGCGTCCTTCGGCTTCGACTTGCCCACGAGGACGGCCTGCACCTGCTTGGCGACGGCCTCCTCGATCTGGGCGTTCTGCGCGAACTGCCAGAACGGGTTGCCGGTCGCCGTCCTGGTGATCTTCTCGGTCCACTCCGTCGTGAAGGTGTCCTTGGCGACCTTCGGGTCGGCCAGACCCGCGGTGGTGGACGGCGGCAGTGCCCGCGCGGCGAAGTAGTCGGAGGTGGTGGCCCGGTCGCTGGTGGTGTGCAGCGCGAACTCGGTCGCCGCGTCCTGCCCCTTGCCCTTCACGATCGCGATCACGCCGCCCCAGAGAAGCGCCTGCGGGGTGTCCCCGGCCTTCAGCACCGGACGCTCCATGGGCTGCATGGCGTCGGCCAGCGTCTTGTCCTTGGACTGGGCGGAGGTCACGCCCTTGCCGATGATGGCGTCGTCGTAGAAGGCCGCCTTGCCCTGCCCGAACAGGGCGCGCGCGTCGAAACGGTCCACGTCGGCGGCGATCAGCTTCTCGTCGTGCAGCTTCTTGTACCAGGTGACCGCGTCGACCGAGGCGTCGTCGCCTATCGTGACCTTCCCGCCGTCGAGCAGCTTGCAGCCGAAGGTCTGCATCCACGGGAAGATGTCCTTGAGCTGCGCGACCTTGGTGGCCGCGGCATACGGTACGACACCGCCGCGGAGCCCCTTCAGCTCCCGCAGCGCGGCCTCGAACTCCTCGATCGTGGTGGGGTGCTTCTTGATCCCGGCCTTCTCCAGAAGCTGGGAGTTGGCGATCACACCGATCGATCCGGTGTTCCACGGCAGGCCGAACTGCTTGCCGTCGTACTTTCCGCTGTTCAGCGCCACATCCGTGTAGCCGCCCTTGCCGGCCACCGATCCCAGGTCGGCGAGCTTGCCCATCTGCGCCACCGCGGCCAGCCATGCGAGGTCGAGGTGCACCGCACCCGTCGTCTCGCCGCCGCCGAGCTTGAGGGTGAGCTGGCTCAGGTACTCGTTGTACGGGTACGAGACCGCGCGGATCTTTGACTTCTCGGCCTTCTCCCACGCCGCGATGATCTTCTCGATCGAGGGCTTGGCCGCCTCCTCGTTGAGCGACCAGGAGGTGAAGTCGAAGTTCTTGGACTTCGGGTCGCCGCCGTTGGAGGTGCTGCCGGCGCCGGACGGTGCGCAGGCGCCGAGCACACCGGCGCCGGCCACACCGAGCGCGCCGATGCCGAACATGCGCAGCGCGCCGCGGCGGCTGATGCCAGAGGTGGTCATGATCTCTCCATGAGGGAGTGGGCGGAAGGGAAGTGCGTGGGGGAGGGGTGCGGGCCGATGCCCCGGGTTCAGCTCTTGACCGAGCCGGCGGTCATGCCGCCGACGAGGTAGCGCTGGAGGAACATGAAGGCGACGACCACGGGGATGGACACGATGAGCGAGGCCGCCATCAACTGGGGCCAGGCGGTCTGGAACTCGCCGATGTAGGTGGAGACGAGGCCGGGAGGCAGGGTCTGCTTCTCCTTGTCGGCCAGGGTCAGCGCGAAGATGAAGTCGTTCCAGCCGCGGACGAAGGCGAACAGCCCGGCCGCGATCATCCCGGGCGCGGCCAGCGGGGCCACGATGGAGTGCAGCATGCGCCACCGGGACGCACCGTCGATGGACGCCGCCTCCAGCAGGGCGTCCGGGATGGTGTCGAAGATGCCCTTCAGCATCCAGACGCACAGCGGCATGGTGAACGTGGTGAAGGAGAGCACCAGGGCCGTGTACGTGTTGAGCATGCCGAAGCTGGAGAACACGGTGTACAGCGTCACCAGCAGGAGGGCCTGGGGGAACATCTGGGAGGCCAGCACCAGGTGCATCAGCGACCGGCGCCCGCGGTAGCGGAACTTGGAGAACGAGTAGCCCATGTACGTGGCGACGACCACGCTCAGCACGGCGGTGATCGAGGCCACGATGAGCGAGTTGACCATGTACTTGATCAGCTGCTCGTTCTCGGCGAGGGCCGTGAAGTTGCTGAGGGTGAGATCGGTGGGGATCAGCTTCGGCGGGAACTGGAAGGTCGACTCGGGGGTGCTCAGCGCGGTGACGAGCAGCCAGTAGACCGGCAGCAGACCGAAGGCGCCGATGACGACGACAGCGCTCCAGGCGGCGATCCGAGAGCGCAGCAGGTCCTTGCGTATCCGGCGCCGCGTGGTGCGCCCGGCCCGCGTGGCGGACGGCCGCGGACGGTCCGCGACGGACAGCGGGGTGGAGGTGGTGGAGGTCATCAGGCGTCGCCCTTCCGCTCGGTGATCCTGAGGTGGATGGCGACGAGGAGGAGCAGCAGCAGCATCCACAGTCCGCCCAGCGCGGTCGCCCGGCCGATGTCGAAGCCCTTGAACGCGGTCTGGTAGACGGCGGTCGCGAATGTCTCGGTGGTGCCGGCCGGTCCACCGCCGGTGAGGACGTAGATGGTGTCGAAGTGCTGGAAGTTCCAGATGAACTCCAGCAGCAGAACGATGGAGGCGACACCGCGGACCTGCGGCCAGGTGACGGCGAAGAAGCGCCGGATCGAGCCCGCCCCGTCCATCGAGGCCGCCTCGTGCAGCTCCCTGGGCACGGTCTGCAGACCGGCCAGGAGCATCACCATCATCCACGGGAAGCTCGCCCAGGTCTTGGTGACGATGACGGCGATCATCGCGGTGCCGGGCTGGCCGAGCCAGGCGACGGACTCGTCGATGATTCCGGTCTTCATGAGGACGCCGTTCAGCACCCCGTAGTTCGCGTTGAAGATCCACATCCACAGGAAGGAGACCACCACGCCCGGGATCACCCAGGGAAACAGGAACAGGCCGCGCAGGAAGCCGCTGCCCTTGAGGCCGGTGTTCAGCGCGAGCGCGAGCGCGAAGCCGAACACGAAGGGGACGAGCGTCGCGCCGACGGTGAAGACCAGCGTCTGCTTGAGGATCGTGAGGAAGTCGCCGTCCAGCCAGTACGTGAAGTTCTCCAGGCCCACGAACTCCCGGCCCGGCAGCCGCAGATCCTGCTTGAAGAAGCCGGTGAACAGCGCGGACAGCAGCGGGTAGAAGATGATCGCCGCGAACAGGGCCAGTCCCGGTGCGGTCAGCAGCAGGGCGAACGCACCGTTGGAGAGCCGTCCGCCGGTCCGCTCACGGGGCGGGGGCGCCTTCTGGGGAGGTGCGGCCGTACTCATGGGTGTGTCCTCTCGAACGGGGCGGGAGCGCCGGGGCCCTGCGTGAACGCCATCCATGCTCCATTGAATGCAAGTTGCAGCATGCGGGATCGTTCTCCATATCGTGCGATGGCGTCAACCCTTTTGGGCAGTGAATCGCCGGTTCTGCGCAGGACCGGCGAACTCGCCCCACCTGCTCTGAACGTGAAAATCGGCTCGCGACAGCCAGGTCGATGGCCGTGACCGAAACTTACAACGGATCCCACTAGCTGAACAGTGGTTGCACAATATGGATGTGATGTACGTTCAAGGCGGCTCCGCGATGGCGGGGAGTATCCGAGCTTCACCACCAAGGAGGCCGCACCGTGCGGGAAGAAGAGGTCCATTACGACATCGCCGTGATCGGTGGCGGATTGGCAGGGACCTGTGCGGCCATCGCCGCGGCCCGGCTCGGCCGACGCGTCGCCCTGGTCAACAACCGGCCCGTCCTGGGCGGCAACGCCAGCAGCGAGATCCGCGTCTGGGTCTGCGGCGCCACCGCACACGGTGTGCACCGCTGGGCCCGCGAGACCGGGATCATGGGCGAGCTCTACACCGAGAACCAGTACCGCAACCCCGAGGGCAACCCGTACTACTGGGACCAGGTCGTCCTCGACGCCGTCCGCGCCGAACCGAACATCGACCTCTACCTCAACACCGACGTGCGCGAGGTCGACGCGAGCGGCCCCGACGACAGCCGGGAGGTTCACTCCTGCACCGGCTGGATGATGGGCTCGGAACGCAGGATCACCTTCCACGCGCGCCAGTTCCTCGACTGCACCGGGGACGGCCTGCTCGGCCACCTCGCCGGCGCCCGCTACCGCATAGGCCGCGAGGCACAGGCGGAGTTCGACGAGCCCTGGGCACCGGCCGAGGCGGACCGGGAGCTGCTCGGCTCGACGATCCTCTTCCACACCAGGGACACGGGCCGGCCGGCGAAGTTCGTACCACCCGCCAGTGCCAAGGACCTGTCGACCACGCCCATCCTGCGCAACCGCATCCTGCGCACCGGGGACAACGGCTGCGACTACTGGTGGATCGAGTGGGGCGGCGAACTCGACACCGTTCACGACAACGAGCGCATCCGCGACGAGCTCCAGTCCGTGATCATGGGCATCTGGGACCACATCAAGAACTCCGGCGAGTACCCCGACGCGGCGAACCTCACCCTGGAATGGGTCGGCAGTCTCCCCGGCAAGCGCGAGTACCGCCGTTTCGTCGGTGACTACATCCTGACCCAGCAGGACATCCTCGAACAGCGCCAGTTCGCCGACCGGATCGCCTTCGGCGGCTGGTCCGTCGACCTCCACCCCGTACAGGGCATGTACGCCGACGAGCCCGGTGCCCGCCAGCGCTACGCGGACGGCATCTTCCACATCCCGCTGCGCTCCCTGTACTCGGCGAACGTCACGAACCTCCACTTCGCCGGGCGCAACATCTCCGCCACCCACATCGCCTTCGGGGCCACCCGCGTCATGGCCACCTGCGCGACACTCGGCGAGGCCGCGGGCACCGCTGCCGCCCTCTGTGTCGCCGAAGGCCTCACCCCACGCGAACTCGCCACCGGGCGACCGGAACTGGTACGCCACACCCTGCTGCGCCAGGACGCCTCCGTGATCGGCCTCGCCGACGAAGACCCCGGAAACCTGGCGCGTGCGGCCCGCGTCACCGCCTCCTCCCACCTGACCCGCCTGGCCGCCGAACCCACCGCGACCGCGCCCGGCGCCCCGTACCCCCTCACCCGGGACCTCGCCCTCCTGCTCCCGGTCGACCCCGCGCTGGACACGGTGGACCTCCTCGTCCAGGGTGCCCCGGACGGCCGGTCCCGCGAGCTCACCGTGGAACTGTGGGGTACGGGCCACCCCGAGAACGCGGTCCCCACCGACCACCTCCTCACGACCACCCTCACCGTCCCGTCCGACGGCCCCCACTGGGTCACGGCCCGTCTGGACCACCACCCGGACACTCCCCGCAACGTGATCCTCATCGTCCGCGCCTGCCCGGGAACGGCCCTGGTCCTCCTCCCCGAACGCACCGACGGTGTCCTCGCCCTGCGCAGCAAGGCCGAGGGAGACGCGGCCGTGGACCACGACATCCCGGAGGAGGACGGACAACGGGTCCTGGAGTGGCAGGCCCGCGGTCTGCGCCGCCAGACCTTCGCCTTCCGCGCGACTCCCGACACCGCCGCGTTCCACCCGGAACGGGCCGTAGGCGGGTACCAACGCCCCTACGGCGGCCCGCACATGTGGTCCTCCGGGCCGGGGAGCGCCCCTGAGTGGCTCCGTCTCGACTGGGAAGAGGAGCGGGAACTCACCCAGACACGCCTGGTGTTCGACGACGACGTCGACGAGTACCTCAACAACCTGCACCGGCACCGCACCCCGTACGAGGTCATGCCGGAACTCGTACGCGACTACCGCGTCCAGAGCCGCGGCCCCGACGGCACCTGGCACACACTCCTGACGGTGACGGACAACCGTCGCCGCCACCGCGTACACGAACTGAAGGCCGCGGACGGCCGCCCCGTACGCACCGACGCGCTACGGCTCGTGGTCGACGCGACGCACGGGGCACGGCACGCGCACGTGATCGCCTTCAAGGCGTACGGCGCGTAGCCGCACGGCGAAGGGGTCCGGTGAAGGTGATCAGCCTCCACCGGACCCCTTCGCCGTGTACGTCAAAGTGCGCCGAGCGCCTGACTGATGGCATCGGCGGCCTCGATGACCTCTCGTACGAGGGCGAGGCGCTGGCCCTCCGCGTCGGCGCGGTCCCCGAGCAGCGAGGTGGGACCCCACAGGGAGATGGCGGCGACGACGTCCCCCGAAGCGTCGCGGACGGGAGCGGCCAGGGACGCGCGGCCCAGGGCACGCTCCTCGGCCTCGACGGCGTAACCGGTGCGCCGCACGCCGTCGATCTCGGTGTCGAGGAGGTCGTGACTGGTGGTCGTGTACTCGGTGTGCGCGTCGAGCGGTTCGGTCAGCAGCTTGCGACGCTCTTTGGGAGTGAGTCCGGTGAGAAGGCACTTGCCGATGCTCGTGGCGTGCAGCGGGGCGGTATGTCCGGCCTGCGTATACGACTTGGGGGCGCGCGTTCCCTCGAAATTGCACAGGAACATCAGCTCGGTGCCGCGGCGGACGGCCACATTGGCCCCGAGTCCGGTGCGGGTGGCGAGGTCCTGGAGCACCATGCGGGCGGCCCGGTGTACCGGGTGGCGGTTGGTGGCGGTGGCGGCGAGGGTGAGGATTCCGAGGCTGAGCCGGTAGAGGTTGCTGACCGGATCGCGTTCGACCATGTCGAGGCGTTCCAGGGTGGACAGCAGGCGAGAGGTGGTCGAAGAGCCCAGTCCGGTGAGCTCGGCGACGTCGGAGACGCGCAGTTCGGCCCGACCGGAGTCGAGTGCGCGCAGCACCGAGACCGCTCGTTCGACGCTCTGGTTCGTCCCGACATCGGTCGCCCGCGTAGCCATGACCCTCCTCATTTTGCAAATCGCTTGCACAATCTGCATCAGCATATCGCGCATGATCGGGGCCTGTACCTGATATCGGCGACAGCGGGGCGCGGCGATGGCCGCCCGCGCCCGCCGATCCGCGGGCCTGTCCGGGGGCGCCCCCGGCACCGGGCAGGCCGGCGTGATCTGCCGCGTGGGTGCGGCCGGTGCGCTGCCCGGCCGGGCCGGGGACCCGGACATCGTGATCGTCGGTGATGCCGGCTACGACGTCATGCGCCTGGCCCGGCAGCCGGGGCGTCGAACGTGATCCAGGTATCGGGTGCCAGGTCGGGGCGCCCCGGTACCGGCCTGCGTTCCTCGGTCCATTCGCCGCCGGCGATCTCGGTGGCAACGCGACGCCAGAACGCGACTGCGGCGGTGTTGCTCTGCTGGAAGGCGATGTCCCAGGGCCCCGGGTGTTTCGCCACGACCTGTTGAACGGCCTGCAGCCCGATCCCCGCTCTGCGCGCCCCACGGACGACGAAGAAGCTGTTCAGCACGCGTGTCGGAGCAGTCAGGCTGCGGACGAACGCGAGGCCGACAGGCGATGTGCCGCTGGTCAGGAGGTAGGCCGCCCAGTCGGCTTGCGTGAAAGCGGCGTGGAGCCGGTCGTTCCGGAAGGTTCCGTCGGGGTTGGGCAGAGCACCGCTGAACTCGGACATGTCGTGTCCGAACAGCAACCAGAGTCGCTCCAGCGTCGGTTGGTCGGATGCTTCGGCGAGGCGTACGGATACGTCGTTCATCAATCTCCTTCGGGCTGCGTGAAACCGTGGTGTCCGGGGCTCCCGGGCGGGCGCGCGCGGCGCGGCGGGATCACGGTGGTGGCCCCGTCGCGTACGGGGCGAGCCCGGGCATGAAAAAAGCCTCCCTGGCGGAGGCGGGGCCCGGCCGGGAAGGCTTGAGTACTGACAACAAACTATCAGGGCGCCCGATGTGCCCGTCCCGTGGGGTCGCGGCCTGGCCGGGGACCTTCGTCGTCCGGTCCCGGCGGCGAATTCGGCGCCGCGGCCTCCGCGTTCGCTGTCCCGGCTGCCGGCGGTGCTCCGGTGGAAGCCCGGCCGGCGGCCGAAGCCGTGGGCGGACTCCTCTTCCGGGCGGTAGTCGCGGGGCCGGATGGCTGGTCGCCGACCGCGGAACCAGCCGGTGCGGAGGATTCCGGCGGAGTGGCTCGTACCGTGCTCGCATGACCGCACGTCACCGCAGGAGCCGCCGCCCCGGGTACCTCGTGGCGGCGGCGGTGTTCGCCGTGGGCATGGCGGGCACTACCCTGCCCACGCCGCTGTACGGGCTCTACCGCGCCCAGATCGGGTTCTCCGAGCTGATGGTGACGGTGGTGTTCGCCGTGTACGCGGTCGGCGTCATCACCTCCCTCCTGCTCGCGGGCGACTACTCCGACCAGGTGGGCCGTCGTCCTGTTGTCCTGTGCGCCCTGGGCTTCGCGGCGGCCGCCGATCTGTGCTTCCTGTTCGAGGGCGGTCTGCCCCTGCTCTTCGCGGGCCGCCTGCTGTCGGGGCTCTCGGCCGGACTGCTCACCGGAGCGGCGACCGCCGCCGTCATGGAACTCGCCCCGCCGGACCGCGCGGCCCGTGCCGGGTTCGCGGCCACCGCGGCGAACATGGGCGGCCTGGGCTGCGGCACGCTGCTGGCCGGTGTGCTCGCGCAGTACGCTCCGGCGCCGTTGCGGCTGCCGTTCGCGGTGCATCTGGCCCTGGTGGTGGCGGCCTGTGTTCCGGCCCGGCTGCTGCCCGAGACCGTGGCCCGTCCCCGGCGGCTGCCTCATGGACGGCCCCAGGGGATGGCCGTGGCGCCTCAGGCGCGGGGGGTCTTCCCCTCGGCGGCGATCGCCGCCTTCGCGGGCTTCGCGCTGCTCGGGCTGTTCACCGCTGTCGCACCGAGCTTCGTGTCCGAGGTGCTGGGGATCAATGATCTGGCCCTGTCCGGGGCGGTGGCGTTCTCCGCCTTCCTCGCCTCCACTCTGGGGCAGTTGCTGACCGGACGACTGGGTGCGCGCCGAGCGCTGCCCGCCGGATGCCTGACGCTCGTGGCGGGACTGCTGCTCGTGGGTGCGTCCGTCCTGGTGGAGTCGCTGCCCCTGCTGCTGGCCGGTGCGTTCGTCGGCGGTTTCGGTCAGGGGCTGGCCTTCCGGGCGGGGCTGACGGCGGTCGGTGATGCCACCCCGCGCGAGCACCGCGGCGGCACCCTTTCGGCGTACTTCGTCGTCGCCTACATCGGAATCGCCGTACCCGTGGTGGGTGTGGGAGCGCTGACGCTCGGGCTGGGGCTGCGGACCGCGAGCCTGATCTTCACGGCCGTGGTGACGGCCCTGGCCCTGAGCGTCGGCCTGTATCTGCTCCGCCGGCCTACCGGGACGAGTGGGGGAGGTGGTGGGCGCCATTGACGAGGCGGGGGGCCCGCAGGGGGCTGTCGTCGCGGAGTTCGGGGGGCAGGAGGGAGCCGGGGAAGGACTGGTAGCAGACCGGGCGCAGCCAGCGCTCGACGGCGAGGGTGCCGACGCTCGTCGTCGCGGGTGAACTCGTCGCGGGCCACGGCCCCCCGTGCACCATCGCGTGGCAGACCTCGACCCCGGTGGGCCAGCCGCCCCACAGGATGCGGCCCGCCCGCTCCTCCAGCACGGGCAGCAGCCGCAGGGCCGTGGCCGTATCGGCGTCCGTTCCCTGCAGGGTGGTTGTCAGCTGGCCCTCCAGATTCTCGAGGAGGGAGAGAAGTTCCTCCGTCCCGGACCAGCGCACGACGAGCCCCGCGGCGCCGAAGACCTCGCCGGTGAGATCCTCGTGCGCGGCGTACGTGGCCGCGTCGCATTCGAGGACCACGGGGGCGGGCGCGTACGGGCCGTCCCCGGCCGTGCCCCGGGCCACCTCCCGCACTCCCTCGACGGCCGCCCACCGCTGTACGCCCTCGGTGTACGCCCGGGAGATCCCGGGAGTGAGCATGACCTGGCCCTTCGCGCACGTCACGGCCTGTGCCACCGCGGTGAGGAAGACGTCGCCCGCGGGTCCGGCCGGCAGCAGCAGAAGACCGGGGTTCGTGCAGAACTGCCCCGCGCCGTTGGTCAGCGAAGCCACATATCCGCCGGCCGCCGGTCCCGGCTCGGCGAGGGCCCCGTCGAGCATGATCACGGGATTGGTCGCGGACATCTCGGCGTGGACCGGCACGGGCACCGGGCGGGACTGCGCGGCGGCGACCAGCGCCAGTCCGCCGGCCCGGGACCCGGTGAAGCCCACTGCGGCGATCCGTGGATCGCCCACCAGGGCGAGACCGACCTCGTTGCCCCGGCCCACCAGCAGCGAGAACACACCGGCAGGCACACCTGTCCGCGCGGCGGCCGCGGTAACGGCGCGGGCCACCGCCTCACAGGTGCCCGGGTGGGACGGGTGTGCCTTGGCCACCACCGGGCAGCCGGCGGCCAACGCGGACACGGTGTCTCCGCCCGCGACCGAGAACGCCAGCGGGAAGTTGCCCGCACCGAACACCGCTACCGGACCGACGGGAATCCGGCGCAGCCGTACATCGGTCCGCGACGCGCCGGAGTCGATCCGCACGCCGAGCGCGGTTCCGCTTCTGACCAGCTCGGCGAACAGGCGCAGTTGCCCGCAGGTCCGCCCCCGTTCACCGGTCAGCCGGGCCGAGGAGAGCCCGGTCTCGTGGGCCGCGAGTTCCACCAGGGCGTCGCCGAGTGCTTCGATCTCCTCCGCGCAGGCATCGAGGAAGGCCGCCCGGCGCTCGGTGGACAGGGCGCGGAAGGCGCGGGCGTCAGCCCCGGCGAGCCGGGCCGCCTCGGCGATCTGCTCCGCCGACGCGTCCCGGAACCGAGGGCCGGTCGGCTCGCCGGTCGCGGCGGCGACCGCCCGCCAGGCGTCCCCCGTACCAGGGGCGTCACGGCCGGCCAGGATCGAGTGTCCGGTCAGGTTCACAACGATTCATCTCCCTGTGCGCACGGTGCGCAACGTGCCGTCATCGGGCGTCCGGTGAAGATCACCCTGCCGACGGCGTTGTCTTCGGATCATTCCGATGTATAGCCTAGCTGTGGAATGTGACATTGCACTGAGGGGGTGGCTATGAAAGTCGTTGTCGTGGGTGCGGGCATTGTGGGCGCCGCGTGCGCGTTCCACGCCGCCGCGGCGGGCCTCGACGTCACGGTTCTCGACCGGGGGCCCGTCGCCGCCGGCACGACCAGCCGGGGGGAGGGCAACATTCTCCTCTCCGACAAGGAACCGGGACCTGAGCTGGAACTGGCGCGGCTCAGCCGTGATCTGTGGGACGAGGCGGGCGAGGAACTCGGGCCGGACACCCTCGAACTGGAGGCCAAGGGCGGCCTGGTCGTCGCGAGCACACCCGACGCCCTCACCGCCCTGCACGCGTTCGCCGCGGGCCAGGCAGCGGCCGGCGTCCGCACCGAACCCGTCGAACGTGTCCTGGATCTCGAACCGCAGATCGCGCCCGGACTTCCCGGCGGCGTCCACTACCCGCAGGACGCCCAGGTGCAGCCCGTCCTCGCGGCAGCCGCACTGCTGCGCGCCGCGGTCCGGCGCGGCGCGCGGACGCGCACCGGCGAAGCCGCCGCCGCGGTCATCGGACCGGGCGGCCGGATCGCCGGAGTCCGCACCACCGACGGCACCGTGCTGGCCGCCGACGCCGTGGTGAACGCTGCGGGCACCTGGGGCGGTGAGGTCGGCCGCCGGCTCGGCGCCCCCATCGAGATCCTGCCGCGCCGGGGCTTCGTCCTCGTCACCGAGCCGCTGGCGCCGATGATCCGGCACAAGGTCTACTCCGCCGACTACGTCGCCAACGTCGCCTCCTGCGATGAGGGGCTGGAGACCTCGTGCGTCGTCGAGGGCACCCGGGCGGGCACCATTCTGATCGGCGCCAGCCGCGAGCGCGTCGGCTTCGACACCGCAATGAACCCCGCCGTGGTCGCCGCGCTCGCCGCCCAGGCGTGCCGTCTGTTCCCGTTCCTGCGCGGCACCCATCTGATCCGCGCCTACCGGGGCTTCCGGCCGTACTGCCCGGACCATCTGCCCGTCATCGGTCCCGACTTGCGTGTGCCGGGCGTCGTTCACGCCTGCGGCCACGAGGGTGCCGGCGTCGGCCTCGCACCGGGTACCGGCGCACTGGTCACCGCCCATCTGCTCGGCCGCCCCTGGAGGGGCGCCGATCCGGCCGCCCATACCGCCCTCCTGCCCGACCGATTCCTCACCACCGGAGGTGTGCCGAAGTGAGCGAGTTCACCGTGGACGGCGAACCGCTGCCGTTCGTACCGGGACAGACCCTGGCCGCCGCGCTCGTCGCCTCGGGCCGGGTCTCCTGGAGGGTCACCAGGCTCGGACAGCGGCCCCGCGGAGTCTTCTGCGGGATCGGTGTCTGTTTCGACTGTCTGGTGACCATCGACGGAAAGGGCGGGCAACGCGCCTGCCTCGTACAGGCCCGCACGGGCATGGCCATCACGACCGGCGAGGGTGACGATGACTGAATCCGGTGACCTCGTGGTCGTGGGCGCGGGCCCGGCCGGCATGGCGGCTGCCGCCACCGCCCTGGACGGTGGACTGCGTGTCGTTCTCGTCGACTCGGGGGCCGCCCTGGGCGGCCAGTTCTGGCGTCACCCCCCGCAACAGGCGCGTCGGGCCATCCCGACCGCGGATCTCCACCACGGACTGCGCGAGTACCGGGCGCTGTGCGCGACCCTGTCCGCCCACGCGCGCACCGGCCGGCTCACCCTGCTGTTGCACCACCATGTGTGGACCACGGCCCGTGAGGACGACGGGTTCGCCGTTCACGCCGTGGACCGGAGCCGGGCACCCGAGGAGACCGCCGTAGTGCTGCGCGCGCCGGCACTGCTGGTGGCGACCGGCGCCTATGATCGTCAACTTCCCTTCCCGGGCTGGGATCTGCCCGGCGTGCTCACCATCGGGGGTCTTCAAGCGCTGCTCAAGGGCGGGGGAGTCGCCGCCGGCCGCCGGGTGGTGCTCGGCGGTACGGGACCGTTCCTGCTGCCGGTCGCCGCGGCCCTCGCCTCGCGGGGGGCCGAGGTCGCCGCGGTGTGCGAGGCGGCCGCGCCCTCGGCCTGGCTGCGACACCCCGGACCGCTGCTGCGCAACCCCGCCAGGTGGGCCGAGGCCGCACGGTACGCGGGCACACTCGCCCGGCACCGCGTGCCGGTCCGTACCCGCACCGCGATCGTCGGCGCCGAAGGCGACGGGAGGGTCGCCGTGGTGCGTGTCGCCTCCCTGGACGCCGACGGCACCCCGCTCCCGGGTACCGAGCGCCGGATCGAGGCGGACACGGTGGGAGTCGGCTGGGGCTTCGCACCCCAGCTCGACCTCCTCGTCCCTCTCGGCTGCACCCTCGCCGACGCGGGCGACGGCACCATGGCCGCCGCCGTCGATGACGGACAGCGCACCGGTGTGCCCGGCCTCTACGCGGCGGGCGAGACCTGCGGCGTCGGCGGTGCCGCGCTCGCGGTGAACGAGGGGGCGATCGCCGCTGTGTCGGTGCTCACCGACCTGCGGGCGTCCGGCCTGCCGAACGTCCGGCGCCTGGCCGCGAAGCGTGCCGCGGTGGCCAGGCACCGAGTCTTCGCCCGCGCGATGGCACAGGCGCACCCCCTGCCACCTGCCTGGTCCGCGTGGCTGACCGACGACACGCTGGTCTGCCGGTGCGAAGAGGTCACCGCAGGGGCGGTCCGAGCCGCCCACGCCGACGGACCGGCGTCCGACCACCGGCAGGTCAAACAGCTGACCAGGGCCGGCATGGGGTGGTGCCAGGGCCGGATGTGCGGGCCCGCCGTGCACTGTCTCGTGGCCCGCGATCAGCCGTACGCATCCGCGGAACGGCTGATCGCGACCCCCATCACCCTCGGCGGGCTCGCCGGTCTTGACGAGTCCACCACCGATCACACCTGAGGAGTTCACATGAACCAGAACCGCATGCCCTGGCACGGCGTCATCGTCGCGACGAGCCTTCCGTTCGACCAAGACCTCGCCGTCGACCACGGTGCCTTCGGCGACAACGTCGCCTGGCTCGCCGAACAGGGCCTGCACGGCGTCGCGCCCAACGGCTCGCTGGGCGAGTACCAGACCCTGACGTACGAGGAACGCGACCGCGTCGTGGAGACCGCCGTCGCGAACGCTCCCGAGGGCTTCACCGTCATGCCGGGTGTGGGAGCCTACGGCGCGGTCGAGGCGAAGCGGCACGCACAGTTCGCCAAGGACGCCGGCTGCCAGGCCGTCATGTGCCTGCCGCCCAACGCCTACAGAGCCGATGACCGCGCCGTTCTGGAGCACTACCGGATGGTGGCCTCGGCCGGACTCCCCGTCACCGCCTACAACAACCCCATCGACACCAAGGTCGACCTGCGCCCGGAGCTGCTGGCCAAGCTGCACGCCGAGGGGTACATCGTAGGCGTGAAGGAGTTCTCCGGCGACGTCCGGCGCTGCTACGCCATCAGTGAGCTGGCCCCGGGGCTCGACCTCCTGGTCGGCACCGACGACACCCTTGTGGAAGTCGGTCTCGCCGGCGCCAAGGGCTGGGTCGCGGGCTACCCCCAGATCTTCCCGCGCGCGTGCCTCGACCTCTACAACGCCTCGCTGGCAGGCGATCTCGACACCGCGCTCCCGCTCTACCGCCGGCTTCACTCCGTGCTGCGCTGGGACAGCAACACCGAGTTCGTACAGGCCATCAAGCTCGGCCAGGACATGATCGGCCGGACCGGCGGCGCCTGCCGTCCGCCCCGGCAGGCGCTGGCCCCCGAGACCGAGGCCTTCGTGCGCGCCGCCACCCAGGCCCTCATCGACGCCGGAGTGAACTGAGATGCGTTCGGTCGCCTGTTACCACGCCGTCGACTCGCACACCGAGGGGATGCCGACCCGGGTCATCACCGGCGGGGTCGGCGTCCTGCCGGGCGCGACGATGGCCGAGCGGCGGCAGCTGTTCGTCGAGCAACGCGACCGGCTGCGCACCCTGCTCATGTGCGAGCCGCGCGGGCACGCGTCGATGTCCGGGGCGATACTCCAGCCCCCGACCCGGCCGGACGCCGACTTCGGCGTCCTGTACATCGAGGTCTCCGGCTGCCTGCCCATGTGCGGGCACGGCACCATCGGCGTGGCGACGGTGCTCGTGGAGACGGGCATGGTCGAGGTGGTCGAGCCGGAGACCCTCATCCGCCTCGACACACCCGCAGGGCTGGTCACGGCTCGGGTCGCCGTGCGGGACGGCCGCGCCGAGTCGGTCACCCTGGAGAACGTCGCGTCCTTCAGCCACGCGCTGGACCAGGTGGTCGAGGTCGAGGGCTTCGGCCCGGTCCGCTACGACATCGCCTACGGCGGCAACTTCTGCGCCTTCGTGCGCACCGAGGACCTCGGCATCCCCTTCGCCCGGGTGGAGAAGCAGCGACTGCTCGACGCGGGCGTGGCCGTCATGGACGCGATCAACACGCAGAACCCCGTGGCTCATCCGGAGGACCCCGCGATAGACGTCTGTCATCACGTCTATCTGGAGGCGCCCGACTCGACCGCCGGGCACTCGCGGCACGCCATGGTGGTCCACCCCGGGTGGTTCGACCGCTCACCGTGCGGGACGGGAACCAGCGCCCGGCTGGCGCAACTGCACGCGCGGGGGCTGCTGACGACCGGGCGGGACGTCGTCAACGAGTCCTTCATCGGCTCCCGCTTCACCGGCCGGATCCTGGGAGAGACCACGGTCGGCGGCCGGCCCGCCGTACTGCCCTCCGTCACCGGCCGCGCCTGGATCACCGGGACCGCGCAGTACCTGCTCGATCCCACGGACCCCTTCCCGGCCGGGTTCACCATGTGAACCGGCCGAGGGGCGTGTGCGACGGGCCGGCCGCCGATCGGCGGCCGGCCCGCCGTGCAGGTCCGCCCGGACGCCGCACGGCGGAACGGCCCACAAACACGCAGACAGAGACACATCAGGGAGCGTGATCGAGTGACACGGGAGAGTCCGACGGTGGCTGACACACCGCAAGTGAACAGGAGGGCGGAACATCCGACGGCGACCGTGACGCCGGAGACGCGCGGGCCGCTGCGCACCGAACCGATCGAGACGGTGGACTGGCACACCGGGGGCGAACCGTTCCGGATCGTGCCGCAGGCCCCACCGGCCCTGACCCGGGCCGGGCTCACCGTCGCCGAGCGGCGCACGGCCGCGATGGCCGACGACGAGGTCCAGTGGACGCGGGCCCTGCTGTGCGGCGAACCGCGGGGCCACGCCGACATGTATGGGGCCTTCCTGGTGCCGCCGGACGATGCCGGCGCCCACCTCGGTGCCCTCTTCTGGCACAAGGACGGCTTCTCCACGGCCTGCGGCCACGGCACGATCGCCCTCGGCGCATGGGCGGTCGCCTCGGGCCTGGTCCCGGCGTCCGCCGACGGAACGACGGACGTCGTGATCGACGTACCCTCCGGCCGTGTCACGGCGAGCGTGCGCACCGTCGGCGGCCGGGTCGCGGACGTGACGTTCATCAACGTCCCCGGCTACGTCCACGCGCGCGGCGTCGAGGTGGCGACCTCGCGCGGAACCGTCGCCGTCGACATCGCCTTCGGCGGCGCCATGTACGCGGTGCTTCCGGCCGAGCGGTTCGGACTGGGGGTCCGGCCGGAGGACATTCCCCTGCTCATCGCGGCGGGCCGCGAGATCCGCGACGCGCTGAACGCGGCCGGCGCGGCCGAACACCCGGAGGACCCCCGGCTGTCCGGTGTCTACGGGACGGTGTTCACCGAGGAGGCCGGCCCACCGGCCCACCGGTCCGACGGCACCCGGCGGTTGCACCACCGCAATGTCACCGTGTTCGCGGACGGTGAGGTCGACCGCTCCCCGTGCGGCTCGGGCACCGCGGCCCGGGTCGCGCTGCTCGCCGATGCCGGGGAACTGCACCCCGGCGACGAACTGCTGCACGAGTCGGTGGTGGGATCGGTCTTCCACGCCAGGATCGCCCGCCCGACCACCGCCCACGGCCTCCCCGCGGTCGTACCGGCCGTGACGGGCACGGCGTACGCCACCGGGACCTGCCGCTTCACCGTCGACCCCGACGACACCCTCCTGCCGGGGTTCGTGCTGCGATGACGACGATGCTCGACGAGAAGGACGTGCTCGCGCTCGGTCCGGTCGGCGCGGTCGCCGCGGTCCGGGAAGCGCTGGCCGGGGGACTCGACCCGGACGGCGGCGTGCCGCGGGCGATCATTCCGCTGGCACATGGTCAGGGACTGCTCATGCCCTCGGAATCCGGCGGCTGGTTCGGTGTGAAGATCGCGACCGTCGCGCCGGGCAACGCCGCGCGCGGGCTGCGGCGCATCAACGCCACGTATCTGCTGCACGACAGCGAGACCCTGACCCCGGTGGCGATCCTGGACGGGGTGGCGCTGACGACCCTGCGGACCCCGGCCGTCTCGGTCGCGGCCTGCCTGGACCGGCTGCGCGCGCTCGCGGACGCCCGCGGGGGCCTGCGTCTGGTGGTCTTCGGCGCGGGCCCCCAGGGCGAGGGGCACGTCGCCACTGTCCGGGCCCACGTCCCGGTGGCCGATGTCACGGTCGTCACCCGGCGCGGGGGACCCGTTCCCGGCTGGGCGGACCGGCATACGACGGCGGACGGCGCGGAAACGGCTGCTCCGGTGTCCCGCGCGGACGTCGTCGTCACCGCGACCTCCGCCCGCGAACCGGTGGTCGACGGACGTCTGGTGCGTGACGGGGCGGTGGTGCTGGCGGTCGGCTCGCACGAACCGGATGTACGGGAACTCGACGGCGCGCTGATGGGCCGTGCGACGGTCGTCGTGGAGAGCCGGGAGACCGCCCTCCGCGAGGCGGGCGATGTCGTGATGGCGATGCGCGAGGGCTCGCTCACCCCGGACTCGCTGGTGAGCATGGCGGACCTGATCTCCTCGCGGGCCGTTGCCCCGGCCGACCGCCCGCTGGTCGTGAAGACGTGCGGGATGGCCTGGCAGGACCTGGTGGTCGCCGTCGCGGCCTACGGGCGGAAGGGGTGAACTCCGGGGGAGCGGACCTGACCGTCCGGTCCGTAGGCGCCCGATGATCCGGTCGGGACCACCGGTCGTACCGCACGTGTCCCGGTGTCAGCGGGTTCCGCGCCCGAGGGCCGGGGACACGTGCCCGGCTTCCCGCTTCCGCGCCGACCACAGGGTCCGCACATGCGCGAGATGGCTGCGCATGTGCTCCTCGGCGCCCGCCGCATCCCCGGCGATCATGATGTCCAGAAGTGCTGTGTGCTCCTGCGCCGAACCCGCCAGCGACCCTTCCTGGGACAGATCGGCGAGTCCGTAGAGCCGGGAGCGCTTGCGCAGTTCGGCCACCGTCTCCACGAGACGGGCGTTGCCCGCGAGGGCGAGCAGGTCGAGATGGAAGCGGCGGTCCGACTCCAGGTAGGCGATCAGGTCGCCCCGGTCGGCGGCGGCCACGATCTCCTCGGCCACCGGGCGCAGCGCCTCCAACTGCTCGCGTGTGGCGGACCGGGCCACGCGGCCGATGGTGGGGATCTCGATGAGCGCGCGGATCTCGGTGTACTCGTCCAGGTCGCGGTCGGAGAGCTCGGTGACCCGGAACCCCTTGTTGCGCACCGCCTCGACCAGGCCCTCGCGGGCCAGATCCAGCATCGCCTCGCGCACGGGCGTGGCGGAGACGCCGTACTCGGCGGCCAGCGTGGGCGCCGAGTAGATCACGCCGGGCTGGAGATCTCCCGAGATCAGCGCGGCGCGCAGGGCGTTGGCCACCCGGTCGCGCAGGTGCTCCTGCACCGAGAGGAGTTTGCGGGACGTTAGCCCACTCATGCATTCCCTTTCAGCGGTTTGTCCCCGCACTATACAATGTCACGTTGCGCAGAATCCGCATCGTCCGCCGCAGGCCGACGCGGGGTGTCTCCGGCCGTGCGCGCCGGGGTGCGGAGCTCCCGGGGCCCTCAGGGGCCGGGGCTTTGGGACACGGTTCGATAACAGGGTGACCTACTCCTTGGCTGTGCAATGTCACATTACTATTTTACAGGTCACACACCACACGCCCCAGCGGTTGCCCCGGGCCGGACGGTCCGCAGCGCCTGCCCCGGGCCGTCCGGCCACCCCGGATCACGAGATCCCTCCGGACCATCCCTTCCACCCGGCCTGTTCCGCGTCTGCCGTGTCTTCCCCGTACCTGTACCGAGGAGTGCCCCCATGTCCCGTCGCACCCGTGCGCTGTCCGCATCCCTGAGCGCCACGCTCTCCCTGGCCCTGCTGGGGGCCTGCACCGCTCAGGGAGGTGACGACGGCGGCTCGGAGAAGGGACAGCCCGGCGTGGCCACCGGCACCGTCATCGGAGGCACCCCGAAGAAGGGCGGCACCCTGACGGTGCTGTCCAACCAGGACTTCGCCCACCTGGACCCGGCCCGTAACTGGGTCATGCCGACCATGGACTTCGGCACCCGGCTGCTCTACCGCACCCTGACCACCTTCCGGGCCGCCCCCGGCGAGAAGGGCGCCGGCATAGTGCCCGACCTCGCGACGGACCTCGGTACGCCCTCCGACGGCGGCCGTACCTGGACCTTCACCCTCAAGCCCGGCCTCGTCTACGAGGACGGCACCCCCATCCGTGCGCGTGACATCAAGTACAACGTGGAACGCTCCTTCGCCCCGGACCTCGCCGGCGGCCCCGACTACGCCCAGCGCTATCTGGCCGGTGCCGAGGGCTACGACGGCCCACTGGGCGGCAAGCACCTCGACTCGATCAGCACCCCGGACGACCGCACCATCGTCTTCTCGCTGCGCAGACCCGTCGCCGAGTTCTCCTACACGGTCACGCTGCCCACCTTCTCGCCCGTGCCCGCGTCCCGGGAGAAGGGGGTCCAGTACGACCTCCGGCCCTTCTCCTCCGGGCCGTACCGCATCGACAGCTACGCCCGCGGCAAGAAGCTGGTGCTGGTCCGCAATCCCCACTGGGACGCGGCGACCGACTCGGTGCGCAAGGCGTACCCCGACCGGATCGTCGTCATCCAGGGCCTCAAGGGCGGACAGATCGACGACCGGATCATCGAGGGGGCGGGCGCCGACGCCTCCGCGGTCGAGTGGTCCGACCTGCAGCCCTCCAGCGTCGCCAAGGTGCTTCCGCGGCCCGAGGTCAGGAAGCGGCTGTCCGCCGAGCGCACCGGCTGCACCGACATGCTCGCGCTGAACACCTCCCGGCCGCCCTTCGACAACCTGAAGCTCCGTCAGGCGATGCAGTACGCCGTCGACAAGGAGGCGCAGGTGACCGCCAACGGCGGACCCGCCCTCAACGACATCGCCACCGGCTATCTGCCGCCTTCCCTCACGGGCGGCCAGGCCGTCGAGCCGGTCCACGGCCGGTCGGCCACCGGTGACGTGAAGAAGGCCGAAAAGCTCCTCGCCGAGGCGGGCAAGCCCGACGGCTTCGACACGACGATCACCGTGTCCACGGGCGACAAGAACCGCGCCGAGGCTCTCCAGCAGAGCCTGTCCAGGGTCGGCGTACGGCTGCGGATCGAGACCGTCGACCCCTCGGTCTACTACGACACCATCGGCGACACCGCCAACGCCCCGGACATGGCCATCAGCGGCTGGTGCCCGGACTACCCGTCCGCCGCCACCTTCCTGCCGTTCGTCTTCGACGGCCGCACCATCAGGGCCAAGGGCAACCAGGGCAACGTCTCCCAGTTCCGGGACAAGGCCGTCGAGCAGCGCATGGACGAGATCGCCGGGATGCCCGACGCGGCCGCCGCCAACGAGGCCTGGACCGAACTGGACACGGCGATCCAGCGCAAGTCCCCGGCCGTCCCCCTGCTCTGGGAGCGCAAGCCGCTGCTCGTCGGCGACAACATCGCCGGAGCCTTCGGACACCCCTCCTGGACAGGCCAGTTCGACTTCGCCGTGATCGGTCTGAAGGACCCGTCCCGGAGCAAGGGCTGAGAGGGCGAGGACACATCATCATGAGCCCCACCGCGCAGACCGCCGCACCGGGCGACGCCCCGGCGGCCGACATACCCGGTTCCCCGGCACCGCCCGACGCCCCGTGGCGGACCACCTGGCGCCGCCTGTGGAACGACCGCGGCAGCCGGTTCGCCCTGCTGACCGCCGCGCTGCTGATCCTTGTCGCCCTTGCCGCGCCCCTGCTCAGCCGGCTGGGAGGCTGGCCGCCGACCGCCTTCGACACCTCCGCCATCGACCCCTACCTCGGAGGTCTGCCCCGCGGCCCGCTCGGCGGCATCGGTGCCGAGCACTGGCTCGGCGTGGAGCCGGTCACCGGCCGCGACCTGTTCGCCCGCGTGGTCCACGGCGCCCAGGTCTCCCTGACGATCGCCTTCGCCGCCACCGCCATCGTCGTCGTCACCGGCACCGCCGCGGGCATCGCGGCCGGCTACTTCGGTGGCCGCATCGATACCGTACTGAGCCGGCTGATGGACCTGACCATGTCCTTTCCCTCGCTCATCTTCATGATCGCGATGATGTCGGTGGCCCAGGACGTCAACCGGGTGGTACTGATGACCGTCGTCATCGGCGTCTTCGGCTGGCCCGGCATCGCCCGGGTCGTGCGTGCCGAGGCCCTTTCCCTGCGCCACCGCGAGTATGTCGAGGCCGCCCGTGCCTGCGGCTGCGGGCCGTGGCGCATCCTCACCCGGCAGGTACTGCCCAACATCTCCGGGCCCGTCATCGCGTACACCACCCTGCTGATCCCCGGAATGATCAGTACGGAGGCGGCGCTCAGCTTCCTGGGAGTGGGCGTGCGCCCGCCCACCTCCTCCTGGGGCCAGATGATCGCCGAGGCCGTCACGTACTACGAGACGGACCCGATGTACTTCATCGTTCCCAGCGCCTTCCTCTTCGCCGCGGTGCTCGCCTTCACGGTGCTCGGCGACGCCCTGCGCGACATCCTCGACCCCCAGGCAGGCCGCCCGTGATCACCTACCTGGTCCGCAGAGGACTCGGCGTGGCCGGTGTCCTGCTGGCCATCTGCGCCGTCACCTTCGTCATCTTCTACCTGCTGCCCGCCGACCCCGCGGCGGCGGCGTGCGGCAAGACATGCAGCCCCGAACGTCTGGCCGAGGTACGCCACTTCATGGGGCTCGACCAGCCCGTCTGGCGACAGTTCGGCGACTACCTCGTCGGGATCTTCACCGGCCGGGAGCTCGGCAGCGGCCCCCATGCGCTGCAGTGCGGCTTCCCCTGCCTCGGCTACTCCTACGAGAACGCCCTGCCGGTGTGGGACCTGCTGATGGACCGCCTGCCCGTCTCCGCGTCCCTGGCCTTCGGCGCGTCCTGCCTGTGGCTGGTGCTCGGGCTGGGAGCCGGAGTGACCGCCGCCCTGCGGAAGGGGGGACTGCTCGACCGCACACTGATGGTCGGCGCCGTCGCCACGGCCTCACTGCCCGTCTACTTCACCGCGGTGATGCTCCTGTACGCCCTGGTCAGGCTGACCGGGCTGCTGCCCTACCCCACCTACGTCCCGCTCAGTGACGACCCACTGGGCTGGGCGACCAACCTGGTGCTGCCGTGGACCGCCCTGGCGCTGCTCTACGCCGCGATGTACGCCCGCCAGAGCCGCAGTTCGATGATCGAGACGATGGCGCAGCCGTACATCAGGACCGCCCGCGCCAAGGGCATGCCCGCCCATGTCGTCGTGGTCAAACACGGGCTGCGCGCCGCGATGATGCCGGTGCTCACCCTCTTCGGCATGGACCTCGGCGCACTGCTCGCCGGCGCGGTCATCACCGAGTCCATCTTCGGAATCCCCGGTGTGGGACGACTGTTCTACGACGCCCTGCAACGCTCCGACCAGCCCGTCGTGCTCGGCGTCACCCTGCTGGCAGCGTTCTTCATCGTGGCGGCCAACGTCGTCATCGACCTCCTGTACGCCGTCGTCGACCCGAGGGTGAGGAACTGACCGTGCGGACCACCACTGAACCGGCCCCACCCCTGCTGCGCGTCCGCGATCTGCGGATCGCCTTCGACACTCCCACCGGAGCGGTCCAGGCGGTCGACGGAGTCTCCTTCACGGTGGAGGCCGGCCGCACCCTGGGCCTGGTCGGCGAGTCCGGCTCCGGCAAGTCGGTCACCTCCCTGGCCGTGATGGGCCTGCACCGCAGAGCCAGGGTGAGCGGGTCGATCACCTTCGCCGGACAGGAACTCCTCGACCTGACCGACCGCCGGTTCGGCCGGCTCCGCGGCCGCCGGATGGCCATGGTCTTCCAGGACCCGCTGTCCGCGCTGCACCCCGCGTACACGGTCGGCGAGCAGATCGCGGAGGCCCACCGCCACCACTTCGGCAGCGGCCGACGCGCCGCCCGCAAACGAGCCGTGGACATGCTCGGCGAGGTCGGCATCCCCGAACCGGCCCGCCGGGCGGGAGAGTACCCGCACCAGTTCTCCGGCGGGATGCGCCAGCGCGCCGTGATCGCCATGGCACTCTCCTGCGAACCCGAACTGCTCATCGCCGACGAACCGACCACCGCGCTCGATGTCACCGTCCAGGCGCAGATCCTCGAACTCATCGCCCGTCTCCAGCAGGAACGGGGACTGGGTGTTCTGATGATCACCCACGACCTGGGCGTGGTGGCGCGTGTGGCCCATGACGTCCTCGTCATGTACGGGGGGCGCGGCGCCGAACAGGCGACGGCCGACGAACTGTTCCGCGGCCCGGCGCACCCCTATACCCGAGGGCTCCTCGACTCCCTGCCCCGTCTGGACGATCCCGACGACGTGCCGCTGCGCGCCATTCCCGGCAGCCCGCCGTCGCCCTCGGATCCGATACCCGGCTGCCCCTTCGCGCCCCGCTGCCCACAGGCGGCCGGTGCCACCGAGCCGGAGCGGACCCGCTGCGCGGAGGAAAGGCCCCTGCCGAGGGTGATTCCCGGCGACGGCGGCCGGCTGGTCGCCTGCCATCTGCCCCTGACGGCCGTACCGGGCCCGTCGAGTTCCGGTTCGCCCGGCGGGGCCCCCGTACCGGCCGAGGAGGCCCGATGAAACCCACGCTCCCGAAGTCCGCCCACCCGTCGGCACGTTCACGGGAGGCGGGAACCGCGCCGGTCGTGGACCCGGTAGCCGCAGCAGGTGGGACGGCGCCGCTCCTGTCCGTACGTGACCTGGTGAAGACCTTTCCCGGCCGCCGGGTGCTGGGACGCCCCGCCGCACCGGTCCGCGCGGTGGACGGCGTCGATTTCGAGCTCGCCGCGGGGGAAACCCTCGGCCTGGTCGGAGAGTCCGGCTGCGGCAAGTCCACCACCGGCCGGATGCTGGTCCGGCTGCTGGAACCCACCGCCGGCACCGTCGAGTTCGACGGCCAGGACATCACCCATCTTTCCCCGCGCCGGCTGCGGCCCACCCGCCGCCACCTCCAGATCATCTTCCAGGACCCCTATGCCTCACTGAACCCCCGGCAGACCGTCGCCCGGATCATCGCCGAACCGCTGCTGGTGCAGGGAAGCACAGCCGGCGCCGCCCGGGACAAGGCCGCCGAACTGCTGGAACTGGTGGGCCTGGGTGCCCAGCACCTCGACAGGCATCCGCACCAGTTCTCCGGCGGCCAGGCCCAGCGCATCGGTATCGCCCGCGCCCTCGCGACCGGCCCCCGCCTGATCGTCGCCGACGAACCGGTCTCCGCGCTCGACGTATCCGTCCAGGCCCAGGTCGTCAACCTGATGGAGCGCCTGCGCCACGAACTGGGCCTCTCCTTCCTCTTCATCGCCCACGACCTGTCCGTCGTGAAACGGGTGTGCGACCGCGTGGCGGTGATGTACCTGGGCCGCATCGTCGAGATCGGCGACAAGCGCGAGGTGTACGGTGCGCCCGCCCACCCCTACACCCGGGCGCTGCTCTCGGCCGTCCCCTTGCCGGACCCGGCGGCGGAGCGGCACCGGGAACGGATTCTTCTGCTCGGCGACCCGCCGAGCCCCGCCGCGCCCCCCAGTGGCTGCAGCTTCCATCCGCGCTGCCCGAAGGCGCGGGACGTCTGCCGTACCGAGCGGCCACTGCTCGACATAGTTGGGCCCGGCGCCCGCAAGGCCGCCTGCCACTTTCCCGAGACAGCCTGACGGGCTCGGGCCTTCCCGGAACATCCGGGACAGTCCCCGGGCCGGCCACCACCTCCGCCGCCGTGATGGTGCCTCACTCCGGTGCCGGTGCGGCGGCGCATGTGGCCGGTCCTCTGCCACGGAGGGGAGTCGGCAGCTGAGCGCCTCGGCGTGGAGAACACAGGGAGGGTACGCGGGCGGAGACGGTGCCGACAGAGGGACCCCGGGCGATGCCCAGGGTCCCTCTTGCCGAGCTGTTCCACCCTTTCAGCCGCAGGCCACGGCCCGGACCAGGTGGCTACCGCACGTCGTAGGCGCGGGTGACGGTCTGGGTGACCGCGTTGCCGTTGGCGTCGGTGAAGGACGCCTTCAGGGTGACCTGCTTGCCGGAGGCACCGGCGTGGTCGACGACAGCCGTCCAGCGGCCGTCGTGCCGCTCGGTCGGCGCCTCGGTCCACGTGGTGCCGCCGTCGTAGGAATAGGACAGCGCGGCCGCGGTGATCGCGCCCGGGGCGTATCCGGCGTGTCCCTCGACCGACAGACCGATCCTGGTGCCGCTCTGCGCGGGCAGGGTATTCAGGCCGTCCACCGACAGGTCGTATGCCGGGAAGAGGATCGGCAGGCCGCGCGAGAAGACATCCGGCTCCCTGTGGGAGCGGAAGTTCCAGGTGGTGGTGACCGCGGTGGAGCGCAGCCAGTTCCGGTCCGAGCTCGGGATCTTCTCCAGAATCTGGGTGAGTTCGTAGGCGGAGTCCTCGTCCGGAACCGGGAACGCGCCGTAGGGATAGGCGCTGGTCGCGATCCGCTCACCGTTGCGCTTCAGCGCGAGCTTGCCGAGGTCGCCGAACGACCCGCCGGGGTACCAGTGGTCGCCGGATCCGTCGAGCCAGAGCGCGGTCTGAATTCCGATCATGCTGCCCTGCCGCTCGGCGGCCAGCACCGGCTTGCCATCGAGGTCACGCGCGGCCGCCGGCCGCAGAGGGCCGCGATACCACTCCTCGGCACTCCGCTGTCCGGTCCGGTAGGTGCGCTCCTGGTCGCCCATGAACGCCGCGAACGGGAAGCTGGTCATCGCGCCGTGGTACCAGATGTCGTCGCCGGTCGTGTAGTAAGCGGTGCGGATGGCGGGCACATGCACCGGGCCGAAGGAGCTCACCGGCACATAGCCGCCGCTGCCCCCGGCGGGGCGGACGAACAGGGCGTCGAGGTAGTCCCCTTCCTTGCCCATCGCGTTCCACGTTTCGGTGACCCTGGCCAGCCGGGAGTCCTTGGGCCGGTAGACCTGGTCGCTGTGCAGCGGTCCCGGGGTCGGGAACGTCAGGTTGTAGGCGTAGGGCGCTCCGTCCTGCGAGCCTGTCGCACGCCAGGTGGGCCGGAACTCGAAGGTGCCGTTCCCGGCACGTCCGTCGACGTCCGCGTAGTAGTTCTGGACGGTTCCGTCGGCTGTGAGCGAGCCGGAGATCTGCCAGGTGTCATCCCAGGTGCGGGTGTAGCTGAACGTGGTGCTGTTCACCTGCGCGGGCCGGTCGGTGCGCACGCTCAGCCGATGGGCACGGCGGGCGTCCAGGACAACAGTCGTGTCCCGGGTGATCCGGAGCTGCGGCTTCGCGAGGTAGCTGATCGATTCGGGCGCGCCGTCGAGGCCATGTGTCGCTACGAAGCCGCTGAGGGAGTAGTTGCCGGGGCGGACGCTGTAGGTCTGGTCGGCCGCTCCGCCGTTGCTGCGGCGCTCTCCCTTGTCGATGTCCAGGCTCATGAGGTCCACGGAGGAGGGCCCGGCCGCGGGCTTGCCGTTGCGGTCCAGCACGCTGACCCGGAGCGTGACCGTCTCCGGCTGGACGTAGAGGGTGACCGGCACGGTGACGTGCACGTCACCGCCGGTGGCCAGGATCCGGCCGGTGACCGCACCGTACTGGGAGTCCTTGAGACGGGCGGTGGGGTCGATCCGCACCGGCACCTGGGCGGTGGCTCCCGCGGGGACCGTCACCTTGCGCTGCCCGGTCTTGATGATGCCGGAGCGGACGGTGCTGCCGTCGTTGCCGTGAACGCCGCTGACCTTCAGGTCAAGGGTGAGGTCCTTGGGGCCGGTGTTGGTGAAGGGCACCTTCACGGTGGTGCGGTCCGAGGCGTCCTGAGGCCAGTTGTAGCTGCCGGCCTGGACGGCGGGTGCGGCGAGCACCTTCTGGTTCACCGCGGCGAACACGTCGAGAACGCCGCCACCGGTCTGGTCGGCGCCGGCGACGTTGCCGCCCGTGCGGGCGGATGAGACCAGGCCGGCCTTCATCTGCTGTGCGGTCCATTCCGGGTGGGCCTGGCGAAGGATCGCCGCCGCGCCTGCGACATGCGGTGTCGCCATCGACGTGCCGGACATCGACTGGTACGCGTAGACGCCGCGCCCGCCCGCGTTGGCGGCCGAGATGTCGACACCCGGGGCAGCGATCTCGGGCTTGAGCGTGTGCGTGACGGCCACGGGGCCGCGGCTGGAGAACCAGGCGGTGCTGTCGTCCCGGTCCACGGCACCGACGGTCAGTACATCGGGTACGCACCCGGGCGAGGAAACGGTTTCCGTGCCGGAGCCGGCATTGCCCGCGGCGACGACGAACAGGGTGCGCGAATTCTGCGCGAGCTGCTTCGCGGCCTGTGCCACCGGGTCGGTGCAGTCCCCGGCCGACGGGCTGCCCAGGCTCATGGAGACGACGTCGGCCTTCTGGCCGACAGCCCACTGCATACCTGCGATGACCCAGGAGTCCTGACCGTACCCCGCGTCGTTGAGGACCTTCCCGATGAGCAGGGAGGTACCAGGAGCCACGCCCTTCTTGCGGCCCGCACCGGCGACCCCGGACCCGCCGACCGTGGAGGCGGTGTGGGTGCCGTGGCCCACCCGGTCGCCGGTGGTGGTGGAGTCCGTGAAGTTCTCGGAGCCGGTGACCCGGTCCACGAGGTCCGGATGCTCGGCGTCCACGCCGGTGTCCAGCACGGCCACTGTGGTGTTCTTGCCGTCGTAGCCGGCCGCCCATGCCTCGGGTGCGTGCACCTGCCGGGTCGACCGGTCCAGTGTGGCCTCGACCTTGCCGTCCAGCCACAGCTTCTTCAGCGTGGAGCCGGTACGCGAGCGAGGGTCGGTGACGTCCTGCCAGAACGTGGCGGAGGCGTCCTTGTCCGCCGTGAGCGCTACGCCGCCCACGGCGGGAAGCGGCAGGCCGCGTTCGGAGCCGCGAGGTGCCTTCGGGGCGCTCCTGGCGACGTCGACGCTGTCGCGGTAGACGGCGATCAGCGGGAGCGTGTCGGTGTGCCCGTCGTCGTATCCCTGGCGGATGAGCCCGGTGACGTTGAACAGCTGCTCGTCGACCTTGCCCGCGCTGATGGCCGCGGGGACACCATCGGGATAGACGTAGAGGTCCTTGCCCGACTGAAAGGTCTGGAACATCGGCCGTGTGCCGTCCTCGTGGGGCAGCACAGCCGCCGAGCTGCGGCCCGACCTGTCCGTGGTCACGAGGACCTTGTCGCCTGCCGACGAGGGGCTTCTTCCCCGAGCCTGCGTCATGCGGCGTATCCGCTGCTCCGGACGGTGTGACCGCAGTGAAAGCCATGGCCGCGGCGGAGGCCGCGGCCATGGCTATACGTGTGATGGGGCGCATGAATCTCCCTGCTTGACGCCATCGGATGCCGTGGTGCGGCTGCAGCCTGGCAGAGGTACGGATGGCATAGGGGTGCCCGTGCGTGGCGGGTTTCCCGCATGTCGGGTTTCCGTCAGGTGGTCACGGCGGAGCGCAGATCACAGCCAGCCGGCACGGGCGGCGTGCCAGCCGAGCTGCAGGCGCGATTCCGCGCCCGCAAGATCCATCAGGCGGCGCGTCCGCCGCTCCACGGTCCGCAGGGAAACGCCGAGCTGCGAAGCCGCTCGCCGGTCGGAAAACCCCGCCAACAGCAGTGCCAGGAGCTCAAGTTCGCCCTCGGTGGGTTGCTGCTCCGTTGCCGCCTGCACCCGTACACCCGTGGGAGTGGGGTGCAGCGGCCGGGCGTGGTCCCATTCCTTCTCGAACAGGTGCACCAGAGCGGTGAGCAGACCACTGCGGTGCACCACGATGGCACTCGGCTCGCCACAGGGACCGGTCACATCGAGTGGCACCATGGCGCGCTCCCGGTCCGACACGACCATCTTCAGCGGCAGGTTCTCGACGAGACGGAGTTCCAGTCCCGCGGTGATGGCCGCGCGCATGTCCCGCGCCACCTCATCCCCGTCGAGGTAGTCCCTGGTGGCCACGACCCGGAATTCGACCCCGCGGTCGAGTGCGGAACTCTCCGCCAGGTCGGTGTCCTCGCGAGGCACGCGGTCGGCGCGCCCACAAGGAACACGAGCAGTTCCCGCTGCGCGCCGAGCTGCAGCTGGTGGAACCGGTGGGCGACCTGTTCCACGCCGACGACCACCTCCACGACACTGCCCGCAGGGTGCGCGGCGGCACTCCGGTACTGCTCGGTGAGCATCGAGAAGGCGGTCTCGGCCCGCTGCAGCGCGTTGCGCTGGTCGACCAGGAGCGGGGCGAGAGCCACGGACGGTGGAGTGAGCCGGTACCTGGTGGCGGGTCCGTCGTCGGAGACCCGGTCGGCCGAACCGGGCGTCTCGCCGACCGCATCGGACACCACCGCGACCAGACCGCGTGCCGCCAGGTCACGCAGCACGCGGGCGATCTCGGCCTGCTCCAGTCCGGTCTGCCGGACAAGGTCCTGCGCGGAGGCGGAGGACCGGGGCAGCAGAGCGGTGTAGACGGCCTCTTCGGCCCGGCCCAGTCCCAATGCCTGCAACATCTTGCTCCCCCCTCGGGGGGAGACCCTATCCCGGCCGCCCGGTGTACGAGGCGCCGTCTCCCAGCCCTCCCACCGGAGGCGTGGCCGTTCGGCGAGGTGCGGGCCCCGCTCACCGGGCGAGGACGCACCATCAGCCCCGACGTGCGGCTGATGGTGCGTCGGGCGGTGAGGGACGTTGAAGCGGCGGCAGCCGCGGCTGCCGCCGCCGGGCACCGGCCCTCCGGCCCCGTTCCAGGTATGGATGACGTATGTCTACCCGGCGCTGCGGTCGGTGCTGCCCCCGTCCGGCCCGGGGGCGTCCTGTCCCAGGCCCCGGCGGATCGCGGTCTCCACGGGTGAGTACGCGCCGTCGGACCGCTCCAGTTCGTACGGTGCGGCCGGCATCAGCGGCGGCTGGGCCATGAAGCGCGGCCGCACCCCATGGTGCGGTTGCGCCGCGTGCACCAGGAACGGATGACACAGGAAGACGTCGCCCGGGGACCCGGTGGCGAGGGCGAGCGGCCGGTGGTCGGACGCCGCCACCAGATCGGGCGCGAGGGTCAGCCCGCTCGCCCCGTCCTCCCCGTACTTCTCCAGCACCTTCGGCACGTCGAGATGTGAGCCGACCCGGATCCGGGTCGGGGCGTCCTCCTCACCGACCTCGCTGAACAGGAACAGCATCAGCAGCGCCCGGCCCCGGGAGCGCAGATTCGTGAAGTACCAGGTCTCGTCCTGGGGCAGATAGCTCCCCTCGATGTGCCAGCCCGCGTCGTCCGGCTCCTCCTCGTGCGGGAAGCGCAACGGGAACGTACCCAGCGAGTAGCGCGGCTCCCAGCGTCCCGCGCCGACGAGAAGGTCGTACGCGCAGTGCAGGGAGGGGGAGTTGGGCGCGGCGGCGAACGGCCCCTGCGCCATTCCGGCCACCCAGTGCACGGGCTGGGTCCATGTCGCTGGATCCTCCGGATCGCAGCCCGTCTCCCGCCACAGCAGCCGCGCGCAGTCCGCTGCCACGCGCGGCGCGACGGCGCCCTCCAGCTTCACGAAGCCGTCGCGGAGGAAGCGGGAAACCAAGGTCGTGTCATCCATGCCCCCATCGTGCGGCGGCACCCGTCCCGGTCACCCGACATTCTCCGCACCGCCTTTGTCGGGTGCAGCGGTCCCCGGCCGGGCGGTGGCTCAGCAGCGGCCCCCACCGCGTCACCGCGATCGACCGGGTCAGGTTCCGCGCCGCCCCGGCCCGCCCCCGAGACCGACGCGGACGCGGCGCGGATGGGTGAGTGCCGCCCGCACGATGCGTTCGAGCATCCCGCGGTCCACGTCGACCGGCAGCAGCGACCGGTGGCGGTCGCCCACCGCGGACGTCCAGCGATGCGCCATCACGAGCCGTCCGCCGCGGACAGCCGCCGCGAGTCCCGCCGCGTGCCGGACCGGATCGACGGCCACCCGAAGGACGCGCGGTACGGAGCCGGGGCCCGGGCCTACGGCGGGCGACACGTCCTTCTCCGTGGCGGTGAGACCGACGTAGCCGTTGCCGGAGCTGTGAACGAAGAGCGTCAGTGTCGTGTTCAGGGCTGTTACCGGCCCGCGGTCGCCCCGGACGACGGCCGCGGCCCCCGGCAGGCCGTCCAGATCGACGTACAGGAACGGCAGGCGCACCTGCCCGTCACCGCCCGGCATGGCCTCCAGAGTCACCCCGAGCAGCGGTGCGGCATCGCGGAACGGGGGGTCGGGCACGGGCGAGCGGGGGCCGTCCGCGGCGGTGACCGTCACCTCGAAGCCCGCGTGGGGCCGACGGAGCGCGTCCCCCGTGCCGGCGTCCACCGGGGTCAGGAGACGGGATCGACGGCGGGCGCCGCGGCAGCCCTGATCCGCCCGTCGTGGTCCAGCACATCGCTGCTCCTCAACCGGTTCTCGATGTGCTCCAGTACGGTCCGCTCGACGTCACAGACGGCGATTCCCTCGACGACCGTGTGCACGTTGTCCCGATTGCTCGCGATGGGGGCGCCCGAACAGGCTCCGAAATACTTGCAGTTCAGGCAGTTCGCGGCCATCCGGACCTCGGAGGCGGTGGCCGAGGCGTCGAAACGCGGCCCCGAGAGCAGCTCGTCGAGCGGGGTGGTGAAGATGTTGCCCAGTGAGGCCTCGGGGTCCTCGTAGGGGTCACCGTAGGCGTAGATGTCCCCGGGGGTGTTCACGACCATCACCGAGAGCCATTCGCGCTGGTTGAAATAGACACGGGGCGCGTCGGGGTTGAGGTGGCGCAGCACGATCTGGAAGTGGCTGTCCAAGGGGGAGACCTGCACGGGGGTGTCGCTCTCCAGCCAGAGGTCGGCCATCTCGTTGAGGGCGGAGACGATCTCCGGGACGGTGATGTCGTACGCCACGTGCTGGTCCTCATAGGCGCCGTCGAAGAGCGGGAGGACCCTGAAACCGATTCCCGCCTTTTCGTAGAAGGAGAAGGTGTCCTTCACACGCCCCAGGTTCTTCCTGGTCAGCACGGTGATACAGCCGAAGGGAACGCCCTCGGAACGCAGCCGTTCCATGTTGGCGACGACGTTCCTCTGCTGGTTCCTGCCGGCGATATTGACCCGTAGCCCACTGAAGAGGTCCACGGAAACACCGACATGGTCGAAACCGTCGCGGAGAAGCCGGATCCGTTCGTCGTCGAGGACGGTGAGATTGGTCTGGACGAAATTGCTCACCTTCAGCGAAGTGCCGAAGATCTCACGCTGGTCGTCCAGACTGCGCCAGTAGTATTCCGGATCGATCATCAGCGGTTCGCCACCGTGCCAGACGATGTGGAGGTGCGTGCGCACCCCGTCCTCCTGGTCCTTCTTCACGTAGTAGTCACGCATATGCGTGTACATGGAGCGCAGTTGTTCACGGCTCATCCGCTCGCGCTGTCCGAGCTCGGCGAACTCATAGCAATAGGTGCACCGCAAATTGCAGAACTTGGATATTTTGATGACGAACTGAACCTGCCTGGACGTTTCCCGTGCCACTGGTGGGCCTCCTCGCGCTTCGGGATCTCGGGATCTCAGGACTGCGGAGCACCGGATGCGGCCGGGACGTACGGTCCGCATCCGGTTCGGAGCCGGTGGTGAACAGGCGCGGGAGCGCCGGCGGGTGACGTCAGGCCAGGTCGTCGAGGATGCGGCTCAACGGCGCGACGGCGGACGTCCGCTCGGACGGCGTTGGCGTGAACCCCTGGAGATACGGCTGGACCCGCTGCAGGTACGGATTGACCACTTCGTTGTAGACCCTGTTGTAGATCTCGTTGAACTGCCCGAACAGGCCATCGGCGGACTGTGCCTCCTGGTCCGCCTCCGCCGCCTGGGCGGCGAGGGCGGTGCGCGCCGAGTCGGAGACGGTGACCGTCTGCGCGGGTTCGTCGGCGGCCTGGGCCACTCCTCCCGCGAACACGGGCACACTCAACCCGGCGGCGATGGTCGCCAGATAGGCGAGATAGCGCTTGGAATCGCCTGCTCTCATAACTCCTCCATTTTCCGGGAACGCGCCCGTTGGACGCGAGGAGTCGGGGTCGGCACACGGCGCTACGAGGCCAGGGTGCGAGCACGACTCTGCGTCACGGTGGTACACGTACCTCATGGCCGAACAACCGGAGCGCCGACGCCGGTATACCCCCGGCCGGTTGGACGGGGAATTCCCGGGGGAACACGAGGTTGCCCCGTGCGCCTGACGCTGCCGGTATTGAAGCGTCACGCCTCCGGGCGGTCAACAGGAATCACACCCTCCCGTTACCGGCTCATCATGGCCTGATGGGCCACGACGAATGTTCGCGAGAGGGCACGATCGACCGCTCCCGAATTGCCTACACCCCACCTTCACCCCACCTTCACCTTGGGAAACCCAAGGTGAACCGTGCCCGACTGCGGGCAGAGCGGAATCGTCTCCCACGCCTCATGGGCAGTCTGCGTATTCCCCCGCGCCACTTCCGCCCCACGTCGATCGGATTGGCGGACTTTTGCAGGGGCATATTTGGCGCAAATGTGCTGCCGACCTCTTGGTCAGAAGAAGGAGAACTCGTGAGTTTCTGATCAATGAGCAAAACGGCGCACCATCACCATCACCACCACCGGCATCGTGATCGGCGTCCCGGCGCCCGCATGGCCGCATGACCACATGGCGCCCGAGGAACTGTCCGGAACGTTCGGTGCCATCGCTTCGGCCTGTACTCGTCCGCGCCCCCACCGGCATCCGGAACGGGCGGCGATACGGGTTCGATACGTTGGCGGCCCCGGGGGGAGCGGCGGCGCCACGGGTCCCGGCGTTCTTCGGCCCGATGGCTGCCGGTGCGGGGGCCTGCTTCCCGGGCGATGGGGCCGTGGGCGGTGAGGGCGCGTCGGCCAGCCGACGGGACGGGGCGGTGCCGCGAGGCGAAGGAAGGCTGGGGCCGGTTCGATTCTCCAGGGCCAGGTCGCCGAGGTCCCAAACGCGGCGTCCGCTTGCATGCGAGGCGGGTGGTGACGTCCGGGGGGCCGGGGTGGATCCTCTGCATGGGCCCGATGCCGACCGGACAGGGCCGCAGGGCGGCCGAGCGCGGAAAAGCTCCTGGTGGTTGCGGGTGGTCCCGGACGGCAACACGCCCACCAGGAGCTTCATCGTCGCGGAGTGCCGTCCGGCACCCGGCGGGAACATCGCACGCCGTTGGGTGCCGGACAGGACTCCACGGGAACTAGACGGTAATCGTCGTCACATAGGCGGCCGTCGCCTTCACTCCGCCGGCGCGGCTCGATGCCGGCTCCGCCTCGAACGGGCACAGTTGGGACGACTCGTCGCCCCTGTGGCCGGAGCGCCGGATTCAACTCCGGCCGGGCTGCGGCGGGCACACCTTTGAAGGACCGGCGGCCTCACTCACTTCCGAATGCGCCACCGAATGCGCCACCGGACCCGACACGTGCCGGTCACCGCTGAACCTGTGCGAACCGGTCGGCTTCGGCGAACTCACCGCCATCCGTCGGCCGGTGGGCAGAGCAGGGGGGCCTGGCAGGCATCGACCACGATCATGATGCCCGGATCACCCACCTGCCACTGGCCTGCGGCGACGAGTCGGTGGACGGCCTCCCGAATCCGGGAGGTGGTGATGGTGTGTGGGCATGGCTGTGCGGTGGCGGCGCCGCCACCGCATCGGTGCACCGGGGTCAGTTGAGGGTCAGGAAGGTGCCCGCGCCGTTGGAGTACTCGATCCAGGCGGTGGACCGGGCGTCCACCGGGATGCCGGACCAGGTGGCCGTGAGGTCGATCGGGGTACCAGGAGTAACACGGGAACGGCCGGGCGTGACGGTGACCGTGCCCCTGGCCGGGCTGTCCTCGGTGATGTTGTTCACCTGGTAGGTGTACGGGGTGACGCTGTCGCCGCTGGTCTCGTCGACGGTTACCACAGCCAGGAAGAGCTTCCCGGCCTTCGGCCGGCGCAGGGTGATGGTGGATGTTCCGTTGCTGTCGGTGTCGGCGATCTGGAGTTCCTGCGGGGCACCGTCGACCAGGGGTCCCCAGACGACGCCGGCGATGTTGCCTGCGGCCAGGTCGAAGTGGACCGAGATCTGGGAAGCCCTGGTGCCGGCCGGGATCGTCGCCTCGTAGTAGACCTCGGCGGTTCCGGTCAGGCTGCCCTTGGTGGGGGGCGAGGAGACCGGACCGTGGGCGGTGGCCGTGAGAGTTGTGGCGGCCGGGGTGACGGAGTAGGTGACCTCGCCGTTGGTGCCGGTGCCCTTGATCTCGGCAGGGGCGTGGACGCTCTGTGGGGTGACGACGATCGGACTGCGGACGGTGCTCCGGCCGGAGGTCCAGGTGAGGGAACCGGTGTTGAGGACTCCCGAGGGAGCGGTGGTCACGTCGAGCTTGACGGTGAAGGTGCGCTTCTGCCCGGGGTGGCTGAAGTGCAGGACGGACGGGGAGACGGTGGCCTTGATACCGGGAAGGCCGACCTTGGCGCGGTAGGTGCCGGCCGAGGTGGCGGTGACGGTGCGGGTGACGGTCTGGGTGCCGAAGAGTTCACCGATCGCGATGGAGGGGTAGTTGAGGTCGCTGGGGTCGATCGCCCTGGTTCCGGTCCGGGTGTCGATGCCGACGCCCTCCAGGTAGGCGAGCCAGTCCCGCTCGGTGGAGTCGTAGACGAGTCCGGGCCGGAGCATGGCCCGGGCGTCGACCTCACCGGCGCCCTGGGCGAAGACGTCGTCGCTGTTCTTGCCGTCGGCGGTCTTGGTGGGGGTGGCGGTGGTCATCATGGCCGACTTGACGCTCATGGGGGACCACGCGGGGTGCTCGGAGAAGTAGAGGGCGGCGAGGCCGGCGATGTGCGGGGCGGCCATGGAGGTGCCGGAGTAGAAGTCGAAGTCGCGGCCCTCGTTACCGGGCGGCGATACGGCGGCGAGGATGGTGGCGCCGGGCGCGGTGATGTCGGGCTTGAGAAGGTCGCCGTTACCGGTGAGGGAAGGGCCGCGGGAGGAGAAGCCGGCGACCTGCGGGTAGGCGGCGCTGTCGCCGCCCCTGGTGAGGGTGGCGGTGGCGTTGTCCGTGGCGGCGTAGTCGCGTACGGCGGTGGCGTCGGCGGCGTTCAGGTGGACGGTGGGTATGGAGTGCAGGTCGCCGTCGGTGCTCGCGTCGGCGGTGTTGACCAGGACCATACCGATGCCGCCGGCTCGCTCGACCTCGGCGGATTTGTCGATGCGGGCGTTGGTTCCTCGGTCGCAGACGACGGTCTTCCCGGTGGTCCGTGCGGGGTCGAGGGTGCCCGTGAAGCAGAGGTTGGCGTCGGCGGTGTCGGCGTCGGCGGTCTTGACGGCGGCGGCGCGGACGAGGGGTGCGGAGCCGACGGTGTTGTGCACGCTGGTGCTGATGCCGGTGTAGCTCTTTCCGTTGCCGAGGGTCACGGTGCCGGTGTGGGAGGCGATGGTTCCGGCGGCGACGGTGGTCGTCCACGGGGCGGTGTTGTCGAGGCTGGAGGCCTCGGGGCCGGCGTTGCCCCCGGCGGTGGCGACGAAGACACCGGCGGTGGCGGCGTTACGGAGCGCGGTCTGGGACGGGTCGTCGTACGTGCTTTCGGTTTCGCCGCCGAGAGAGTAGTTGATGACGTCCACGCCGTCGGCGACCGCCTGGTCGATGGCGGCCACGAGATCGCTGGTCAGGCCGCCGTCCTGGGTGCCGTCCTTGCTCTGCCAGAGGGCTTTGTAGACGGCGACGCCGGCGGCGGGGGCGACGCCGGAGATGGTACCGAAGTCCTTGCCGTCGGCGGTGGCGTGGACACCGGCGTTACCGGCTGCGGTCGACGCGGTGTGGGTGCCGTGGCCTTCGCTGTCGCGGGGGGAGAGGTAGCCGGCGCGGTTGGACTCGGGGACGCGTTGGAGCCAGGCGTCCCCGAAATAGCGGGCACTGATGACCTTCTGGTTGCAGGCGGCGGCGGTGAAGCTCTCGCCGGTCTGGCAGGTGCCGGTGAAGGTGGTGCCGTCGGCCTTGTGCATGACGGTGGTGGTGCCGTCGAGGTAGGGCCGGTAGGGGTCGCCCTTGGCGGGCTTCCTGCCGGGTTTGCCGGTGGGCTTCTCGGCCGTGAGTGCGGGAGCCCGGAAAGAGGCGCTCTCGGGCCAGACCCCGGTGTCGATGACGCCGATGACGATGCCCTTGCCGGCCTTGGCGGTACCGCCAAGGGCTGCCCACAGACCCTTCCGGCCTGAGAGGCCGAGGAAGTCGGTGGAGTTCTTGTCGTCGGTGGCGTGGTGGAATCGGTCGGGGGCGATGCCGGTGACGCCCTCCGTGGCGGCCAGCTGGACGAGCTGGCGGCCGTTGAGCTGGGCGCTGAAGGTGTTGGTGGTGACGGCGTAGTGCTGGCGGACGGTGGCGCCGACCTTCTTGGCCATGTGTTTCTGTTCGTCGACCAAGTGGGTGCGGTAGCGCTTGGCGTTGGTGGTGGTGACGTCGAGTTTCCTGCCCTCGGTGGGCTTGGTGGCGGGCAGGCTGTCGATGCCGCCGTCGTAGGTGACGAGGGGTTGGTCGGCAAGGGTGATCAGGTAGGTGCCGGCAGCGAGCGGGGTGGTCCGGCCGGTGGCGGTGGCGGGGGTGGCAAGGGGAAGGCTGAGGGCGGCGAGGGCAGTGGTGAGCAGGGCACCGATGGCGCCGCGTCGGGTGCGGGACGCTCTTCGTGGCTGAGGTGTCACGGGTTTCCTCACAGGTGTCCGGACATGCCGGTGGCGAGCAGGAGTGCTCGCCCGGCGGGTGCGTGGGCCGACGGCTGGGGTGGATGAACCGCCTTTCACGTGGGGGTTGATAGGCGATTCGGGAGAAGTGAACGCTGTGCGATCACTTGATGTCCAGATAATTTGTTGGCGTCTTTGGTCTGATGGCCAAACGCGCCACCTGTGAGGGGACGGTCGGCCGGACGCGACTGCTCGTACCTGTCCGGGGACGTCCCAGACGTGTGGCAGGGAAGGCTGAGTGTGCTGGAAGCAGCGGGCGTGAGCGCGTTCGACGAGGACGTGTACCGGGCGGTGTTGTCACGACCGCAGAGTGCGGTGCGTGATCTCGCGGAGAACGCGGGGGCCGGGGTGGCGCGGACAGGACAGGCGTTGAGGCGTCTTGCCGGTCTGGGGCTGGTGCGGCGGGTGGGGAGGGGCCACGGGGAGGCGGTGAGTCCGCGGTCCGCGTTGTCCGTGCTGCTGAATCGGCGCCGCTCCGAGGCGGAGACGGTGTTCACGGGGGGTGGAGACGGAGTTCGCCGATCTGCATCGCCTGCACCGGGCCGGGCAACTGCGTTCGGATCCCGGCGCCTTGGTGGAGGTACTGACGGGTCGGGAGGTGATGACCCGCAAGATCGAGGAGTTGAACCGGTCCGTCACCACGCACCTGTGGACGCTGGACAAAAACGCCGTATCTGGAGCCGGTGGGACAGCCGCATTTCCACGAGCGGGAGACGGCGACGACGCGGGAGTGGGCGGAGCGTGGGGTGGACATCCGGGGCATGTACTGCCTGGAGTCGATGGAGCCGCCCGGGCGGCTGGAGACGCTTCTGAATCTGGCGGCGCTCGGGGAACGGTCACGGTTGCTGCCGCATCTTCCGTTCAAGGCCCGGATCGTGGACCGGCGAATTGCGGTGGTGCCGTTGGCGGGGGGAAGCCAGGACTCCATCGTGCTGGTGCATCCGTCAGGTTTGCTGGACGGGCTGATGGAGCTGTTCGAGGCCTACTGGGAGCAGGCCGAGCCGCTGCTCACCGAATGTCCGGATCCGGTGGAGGGGCCCAGCCAGAAGGAGTTGCTGCTGCTGCGGTTGCTGCACGCCGGGTGCAAGGACAAGGCGATCGCCCGGCAGCCGGGAGTGAGTGTGCGTACGGCGACGCGTCGGGTGGCGGCGTTGATGGGGAGGCTGGATGCGGGAACGCGGTTTCAGGCCGGGGTGAAGGCCCGGGAGCGGGGGTGGGTGTGAAGTTCCCCCATGAATGCGCTCCCGAGTGCCGTCCCGGTCCCGCGCCACTTGGTGAACCAGCGGTGGGCCGCGTCCCAGGGCATCGGATCGCGCGGAAGCAACCGCCACCGGCATCCCGACCGCAGCACGTGGAACACCGAGCCGAGCAGCCACCGTTCTCCGTACTTGCGCATCCCGCCGCCTTTTCGCAGGTCACGTACGGGACGTAGCGGCTGGATGAGCTCCCGCATCTCATCGGCCGGGCTGGACGGACAGCATGGGCCGCTGACGGCCTCGGAGTTGTCGTGCCGGCACACAACCACGTGCTCATTCCCGCGCAGTCGCCATGCCCGGGAGGCAGATCACGACCGTCACGTCTCACGCATGATCAGCCGCCCGACAGGCTCTCAGACGCACACATGGGCGGCGTACGACGCCGCCCTCCCGGAACCGACCGCCGAGTTCAGCTGCCACGAGGAGCAGTGGCCACCCCCCGCCCGCAGCCCCGGCAGCCTGGGGGTGACACCTTCGTCCCCTCGATGCACCCGGGCCGGTGTACGGCTCGCTCTCGGCCGCACGGATAGTTCCTACCGGGCGGCCGGCCAAGTCCTCACCAGTGAATCCTTGTTCAGTGGCCCCAACGACATCGCGGCGTGGTCAAGGTTCCCGTACCGGCGGCGAGCCCGGCGCATCTACCGGATCCTCGGGCGGCCAATGACAACCGGACCTTCTCCGCGACCGGCCACGCGGCCCTTCGCCGGCCTCGACCAGGTGCCCTGGGCAGAACTCACCCACTGCTACGGTCCGGCGACCGGCGTCCCGACCCAGCTTTGCGACCTGGCCTCTCCCGACGAGGACACCCGCACCCGGGCATGGGGCAGCCCCAGTCGTACCGGACTCGTCATCCCGCACCGCCGACAGCGTCCTTGGCAAGCCGGCCAGCCAGCCAACCGTCGCCGAAGTCAGTCGTTGACGATCAGGAAATCGACAGCGGCCGTCAGGGATTCCGGCCAGTCGATGAAGACTCGTGTGAAGACGCCGCCGTCATACGGTATGAGGTTGAGGACGCTCATTTTCGCGGCGACCATGAATTTTGGCGCCCCCGGAGTGGTGGGCGGGTATTCTCCGATGGAGGCGAAAACCAGTGACGTTGTGCGGATTCTCTGACCGGCGCCAGTGAAGAGTTCCAGGTCCTGCACGCCATGTCCGCCACCCAGGTAGATTCGCCCGCCGAAGGAGTTCGGGCCGATCGCGAAGGTCTTGACCTCGTCCAATGAGATTCTGGTGACCGGAATTTCTTCTGCTTCCTCTTGCATGTCGCCCCCTGTTGTCAGGGTTGAATGAGGAATGGTGCGCTCCTCGCTCCTCACCTTCCAGCGTGTTTGCCTGTGTGGCTGATCGCAACTGGCGAGAACGGCTGCGGACGTGCTTCCCCAACGTCCGGTCCCCGGCTGCGAGTCCTGGGGTGGTGCGACTGGACCTCCGGACGGCGACGGAGTTCGGTTCGCCCTCGGTCTGTGCGGGAGTTCCGGGCTCGGGCTCGTTCCGCTCCCGTACAGGAGCGCTCCAAAGTGAGGCGTTCGTCGGGCAGCTCGACCACCACGATCTGATATCACGTCAGCAGCTCTCGGGTGATGGCGTCCGACGAAGTCATCGACGACAGTGCGTCCCGTGAATCCTCTGGTCCGCCATGGAACAGACCATCTTCCGCGGTAGTGGATCGAGCGCCACAGGCTCTCCCGCCTCCCGCCTCCCGCCTCCCGCCTCCCGCCTCCCGTCTCCCGCATCCTGCCTCCCGCCCCCTGTCTCTCGTCTTCCGTCGCCCGCGACCGGCGACGCGGCGGCCGATCCACGCAGATCTACGAAGTCGCCGTCAGACGCAGTCGGCGCATGGCCGGGACCTGCTCCTGGTTGTGCACGGAGGACCGGGTCTTCCCTGGCGACCCACCGGTCCCTGTGGCCTTGCCCGGCTTTGCTGCCTTCGATGAGGTGTGCGGCGGCGCATGTGGCTGAAGCGCTGCTGGACCGTGCGGCTCTCCCGTGCCACGTTCGAAGTCGCGGGGGGAACCGGCTACGGGGGACAAGGATGCTGGTGACGGAGTTCAGCACGGAGGTTGTGGCGGCGGCGGAGCAGTTCGCGCTGTGGGAAGAAGTCACAGCGCGATCACACATGCGCAACCGGCTGCGGAGCAACGACAGTAACGACTTCCGTGCCAGGACGCGCGGCCTGGACTTGGGGGAGGCGCAGGTGTGTGCGCCGACCTACCCGCATCTGGAGATCGCGCGGACCGCAAAGCTGATACGGCAGTTCGACCCAGAGGTCTACCAGATCAACTACTTTCTCGATGGGAGGGGGACTGTCTCCCCGGCGGGTGGAGACACGCCGCTGCAGCCCGGCGACCTCCTGCTGTTGGGCAGCAGCCGTCCCTGCCGCGGCGAAGTCCAGGCCGCCCCGAGTGCTTGGTCGCATGTGACCGTGCGGCTCCCCCGAGAACTGCTGCCGCTGCCGGAGAAGCTGGTTCAGCGCCTGATCGCGGTCCCGATCAGCGGGCGCCGTGGCATGGCCGGGGTGTTCGCCGGCCGGCTGACCGACCTCACCACACGCTCAACGGAGTTCACCCCGGACGACATCCCCACCCTGGCCTCGGTCGCCGTGGGCCTTCTGGCGTCCGCGTTCGCCGGCTGCCTGGAGGTGGAGAAGACGCTGACGCCGGAGACCCGCCGCAGTGCCCTGAAAGCCCAGATCAACGCGTTCGTCGAGCAGCACCTCGCCGACCCGGATACGACTCCCCGGACGATCGCGGACGCCCACCACATCTCCCTGCGCCATCTCCAGCAGCTGCTCGCCGAGGACGACACATCGCCGGCCGCCTGGATACGCCACCGCCGTCTGGAGCGCTGCCGCCTGGATCTGGGCAACCCCTGCCTGAACACCCGCCCGATCCAGACCATCGCAGCCTGCTGGGGCTTCACCGATCCCACTCACTTCAGCCGCCTGTTCCGGGCCACCCACGGGATACCGCCGCAGGACTACGGAAACCTGCCTCCCCGGACGTGCGCGAATCGTCAACACTCCTGCGCGGAATGACAAGTCCCGAGGCCAAGTGCGTCCGGAACGCCGGAGGCATGTACGACCTCTACGTCTGGGTGTGACCCGCGCCGCTGCTCTGTCGGACCCTTGCGTGAAAGGCGGCCCGAGGGTGAACACGCGGCGGCACCCTGGCCCGTGAGGGGCACATGGTTGACGCCTCGAACGCGTCAGCGTCTCATCTTCATCCGGCCGGTCGTGCTGTACCGAATCCCCCAATCCCTCCAGGGTGTTGGGGGATTCGAGACCCGGTTCCCCCGGTCGTGATGTTTATCCGGCGGTTGGGGGTTGGTGTCGTTCGGATCCCGTGGGGTCGCCCGGGGCGAAGATGGCGTTGACCGGGCCGCGTGGCGGCTGTTCGACGGCTGGGAGCATGTGGTGGATGACCAGAGGCAGGGGTATGAGCAGACGTACACGGAGCTGTTGGGGGTCGTGGCGCGGCTGGATGCCCTGCGGCGGCGCGGTGGGCGCGAACTGGACCCGATGGCCACTGCGGCGATGCACGCCTCCAGTCACGCGGCCTGGACCCTGTGGCGCGCCATGCGGCGGGAAGTGACTCCTCCGTTGTTCGCCGATCTGGGCGATGAGTTCCTCGACCTGGCCAGGGAATGGACCATCAGCCCGCCGCCGCCCCGGGCCGGGACCAATGCGGCGCACGCCGCGGTACTGGCCTGGGACGGGCGGCCCTCCATGATGGACCCGGGATGAACTCCGGCCCGAGCCAGGTGATGTGCTGGTCATCGCTGCCCCCCGCCGCACCGACGACCGGGCCGACCGCCCGGTTCGGGGTTCGGCCGAGAAGCATCCATCCATGGCGAAGGGCGGAAAGCTGCCCTGTGGCGTCGACAAGGACACGGTGACGAGCGGTCGGAGCTGCTCCTCCTGTGGTGGCGGGAACGGCTGGATGACAGTGAAGGCCAACGGCAGGGAGGCGTGGGTCGCTGCGGAGTGTGTGGGGATCGGCTGGGGGTGATCTGCAGCCGCGATGCGGACTGCCGTTCCCGGACCGTACTGGCGAGGGCGCGCTGAGCGCCTCGGTTCGCCTCAGTCCAGGAGGGGCTCAGAGCGTGTTTTTTGCGGAGGGCGTGTGGGAGGCTCTCTCAGTCAAGCGCCTGGGCCCTGCCCTGCGTGAAGCTCACGTAGTCCTCCTGATGTGCCGGGCGTCCGGATGAGCAGTGCCGACTCCGCATCGAGCAGTGGACCCGTCAGGGGAGAAGAAGGTGGATCGGTGGCCGGTCACTACGACATCCTTGAGCCCGCAGAAGCTGAGGCGCGGTTCAGCGTCTCCGACCACGTCGACTATCCATATCAGGATTACGGCGACGAACAGGAGATCCGCCAGTACCTGGGTGGCTTGCGGCTGAACGGTGACTTCACGGCCGAGACCGACGAGGACGACTTCTGCTACACCAACGTGATCGTTGATGGCGATCTCGTGGCCGACGGCAACTTGGAGTGGAGCGACGAGGGGTACGGAAGCTTCCTGCTCGTCACCGGCGACCTGCGAGTCCGCAACCTGATTCTGCGCGGAAACCCGACCGTTGTCGTGCGGGGAAACCTGGCGGTGGAGGGCACCGTGCTGGGCCGCCTCGGTGACGATGGCGGCTACCTCGCCGTTCTCGGAGAAACGCAGGCAAGGACCATTGTCCTCCTGGACGACTTCCGTCTACGCGCTGCCACCCGGCCCCAGGCAACCCTGGCGGGGATGCCTGGATTGTTCTCCCATCCGGTCGACATTACCGACCAAGGCATGGAAGTCGACGGGAAAGGCACGCTCAGCGACCTGCTCCTGCCGGAATTGATCGACGAGGAGCGAGGTGTGGATAGCCGCAAGGTTGAGCCGACGGTGCGGAGGGGGCTCCCTCTCTTTCGCGACGGTGTTGGAGCCAGCGCTCTCGGAATGAACCACTGACATCGGTCAGGCGGTTTGCGCAAGATCAACACTTTGGAGTGCTGGACGAGTTGTTCGTGGTCCTCGCGCGGCGGCGTGCGTGCGTCATCCACACGGGGCTGCGTTCGACGACCCGGCGGCGGGGCAGCTCGATGAAACGGAGGCATCCCTGGCACGGCTGACCGCGAGGAATGGTCCGTGAGTGGGGCTGCGCGCGAGCTACTGCTCCGCCAGGAAGGGCTGCTCTTCCTGGCGGGCGGGCCGATCCTCCGGCCGATCGCCGGGCCCTGCTCCGTACACCGGTGTGACCCCCGGCGCCGATAATGCGGAGTCGCCTGTGTGCTCAGGAGGATGCTGGCCGCAGGGCGAATGTCAGTACGGCGCAGAGTTGTTGTCGGCGGACATGGTCCGGGCGACGCGGCAAAGCCGGTCGCCTTCCAGGCCCCCGCCCCCGAACCGGCAGCGTGGAATGAGCAGGAGATGACCGAAGCGAGCAGCGAGGACGGCCGCGTCGTCCGGCGCGAGACGGAGCAGGTCGTCAACGAGATCGCCCAGGGGCTCCGCACGTTGGACGACGGGGCAGCCTGGTTCTCCGGTCTCTCGCCGGCGGGCCGGCAGGACGCGCTGCGGGAGGCCGGCGGCTACGCGATGCAGGCGCACATCACTGTCGCCGACGGCCGCACCGGCGTGGCCCGCTCCGAGGTGAAGGCCACGGCCAACCCCTCGGTGATGATCTGCATGGACCCGCCCCGCAGCGGGTTCGCCAACCTCCCGGCCGACGAGCACGTGAAGGCGTTCCGTGTACTCGTCTCCGTGTTCGCCGTCGCCGATACCCGTCGCAGGGAGATGTACTGCAAGGGCACCTGCGGACACGCATGGCACCACCTGCCGACGGCAGTCGAGCAGCCGTAGCGGCACTGAAGTTCAGCAGCGGACCATTCTTCCTGCGGAAGAGTCTCCCTGCGTCGGTACTCGTACCGCCGGAGACAGTCTTCGAACACCGGCACGATGGTGACGCTGCGGCCGACACGCTCGTACCAGGGCCCACCTTGCGTGTCGCGCAGCCGGCTCAGGCAGTCATGGGCGCACGTCCCGCAAGAGGTACCGCAGCATGGACAGCGGGCGTTGTCGTGGTCGGGGCGGAAGACGTTGTCCCTGTCCTGTCCCCGTCCTGCCACCGTCGCTCGCGGACGTCACACCGATGGTTGTGGGAATCCGGAACTGCTGGACCGATTCCCGGTCCGGAGTTTCATCAACAGCCAGCCAGCCAGCCAGCCAGCCAGCCAGCCAGCCACCGCCACCGGTCCGCCGCGGCCGGCCCGTGGCCGACCGTCAGCCGGAGAGCAGCGCTCGACCCCGACCATCCGACCGTCGGGAAGACCCTGCTCTGTCAAGAGGGTCCGCAAGGGCTGAACCTGGGCGGCCTGCGCCAGGACCGCATTCTCAATGAGCCGGCCGAAACCACCGTTCCGCTCAGGCTGACGGGCTCCGCGGGGTCAAGGAGAAGGCGGCCATGCGCTACGTCACCGAAGCCCACCCCGACCCCACCCCGAGCGCACCGCGAAGCTGCCCCGGTGGCCGGCTGAGCCGGTCGCCTCAATCAGCGGCGACAGCCTTGGGCATGGTGGCGGGCGCGTCCCGGACACCGAGGCGCAGGTGTTCGACGTGGTACAGCGCCTGGTCGAGGAGTTCGGCGACGTGGTTGTCGTAGAGGGCGTAGACGATCGAGCGGCCGTGGCGCTCGCCGGTGACCAGCCCGAGGTTGCGCAGCAGGCGCAGCTGGTGGGAACAGGCGGACGCTTCCATGCCCACGGCCTCCGCGAGCTCGCTCACCGAGCAGGCGCCTTCCTGGAGCCGGGCCAGGATGTACAGCCGCGAGGGCGTGGCGAGGGCCTGGAGGGTGGCGGCGACGTCGGCCGTGCCGACGGCGTCGAGGCGCTCGCGGGTGGTGGCGCTGCTGGCGGTGTCGGTTCCGTGGCCCATGCGGACATCATACCCATGACACATGAAGAACTGTTCAGGTGTTCCTGTGTGGTGGGCTGTTGCCCCGTCCGACCGCGAAGGGTCGTTCTGTCATGTCTTCTGTCCTGGATCGGCGGCCCGCCCCGGCCGCGGCCGGGCCGCGCCCGGCGGCCTCCAGCCGGCGTACGCGGGTGCTGGCACTGCGGGAGGCCCGGTGGGCGCTGGCCGCGCTGGTCCTTTTCCTGATCGCCCTCCCGCTCAACCTGCTCGGCGCTCCGGTGTGGCTGTGGGCGCCGCTGTTCGCCGCCACCTACATCACAGGCGGCTGGGAGCCGGGGTGGGAGGGCCTGAAGGCGCTGAAGGACAAGACCTTGGACGTGGATCTGCTGATGGTGGTCGCCGCCCTGGGCGCCGCGGCCATCGGGCAGGTCGTGGACGGGGCGCTGCTGATCGTCATCTTCGCGACCTCCGGCGCCCTGGAAGCCATGGCGACTGCGCGGACGGCGGATTCCGTGCGCGGTCTGCTCGACCTCGCGCCCTCCACGGCGACCCGGATGCTGCCGGACGGCGGCGAGGAGATCATCGCCGCCGAGTCCCTGAAAGTCGGCGACATCGTCCTGGTGCGGCCCGGCGAACGGGTCGGCGCCGACGGCCTGATCCTGGAAGGGGCGAGCGATGTCGATCAGGCCACCATCACCGGCGAGCCCCTGCCGGTCGCGAAGCAAGCCGGGGACGAGGTGTTCGCCGGCACCGTCAACGGCACCGGCGCCCTGCGCGTGCGGGTCGAGCGCGATCCGTCCGATTCGGTGATCGCGCGGATCGTGAAAATGGTCGAGGAAGCCTCCGGGACCAAGGCCCCCACCCAACTGTTCATCGAGAAGATCGAGCAGCGGTACTCCATCGGCATGGTCCTCGCGACCGTCGCCGTCTTCGCCATCCCCCTCGCCTTCGGCTCCGCACTCCAGCCCGCCCTGCTCCGGGCGATGACCTTCATGATCGTCGCCTCGCCGTGCGCGGTGGTGCTGTCCACGATGCCTCCGCTGCTGTCCGCCATCGCCAACGCGGGCCGCCACGGAGTGCTGACCAAGTCCGCCGTCGTCATGGAGCGCCTGGGTCAGGTCGACGCCGTCGCCCTGGACAAGACCGGCACCCTCACCGAGGGCGCCCCCCGCGTCACCGCCGTCCGCCCTCTGCCCGGTTCCGGGCTGGATGAGGACGCGCTGCTCGCGCTGGCGGCCGCCGCCGAGCACCCCAGCGAGCACCCCCTCGCCCGCGCCGTCGTCGACGCCGCCCGCGCACGCCGGTTGCACCTGCCCGAAGCGCTCGACTTCGCCTCCACCCCCGGCCTGGGTGTGCGCGCCACCGTCGAAGGGCGCACCGTTGAGGTCGGATCGCCCGGCCGCCTCCCGGTCGCCACCGAAACCGCGTCAGAAGCGGTGGAGCAACTGGAGGAGGCCGGGCAGACCGCGGTGCTGGTCCTGCGCGAGGACACCCCCGTCGGCGTGATCGGCATCGCCGACCGGCTGCGGCCGGATGCCGCCGCCACCGTCGCCGCACTCACCGAGCTGACCGGCCGCACCCCGGTCCTGCTGACCGGCGACAATGAACGCGCCGCCCGCTACCTGGCCGCCCAGGTCGGTATCAGCGACGTCCGCGCCGGACTCCTGCCCCAGGACAAGGTCACCGCAGTCAAGGAGTGGGAGGCGGCGGGGCGGCGGGTCCTGGTCGTCGGTGACAGCGTCAACGACGCCCCCGCCCTGGCCGCCGCACACACGGGTATCGCCATGGGCAAGGCCGGCTCCGACCTCGCCCTGGAGACCGCCGACGCCATCGTCGTCCGCGACGAACTCGCCACCATCCCCGGCGTCGTGGACCTGTCCCGAAAGGCCCGCCGATTCGTGATCCAGAACCTGGTCATCGCCGGGATCTTCATCGCCGGGCTCGTGATCTGGGACCTGACCGGCACGCTCCCTCTGCCGCTCGGCGTCGCCGGACACGAAGGCTCCACCGTCGTCGTCGGCCTCAACGGCCTTCGCCTGCTGCGCGAACGAGCCTGGACGAACCCGCTCGGCCAGGACGCCGTGTGAGCGGCCGCACCGGCCGCGACCGTACGGTCTCCGCCCCCGCCGGGGCGGTCGGCGCCGCCCGGTGCACCGTCACCGTCTGCCGGGGATGCTGCTGCGGCACCCCGCCCAAGGTGCCCCGCCCGGACCACGAGGCCCAACTCGCCCATCTGCGCCACGCGCCCGCCGGCGTCGCGGCGGTCCGGCGCACCGACTGCCTCGATGCCTGCGAGCGCGCCGGCGTCATCGTCATCCAGCCCTCCGCCGAAGGACACGCGGCCGGCGGCCGCCCGGTCCGGATCGGCCAGGTCAACGACCATGGGCGCCGCCGGCATCACCGCCTGGGTCCGCGCGGGCGGCCCCGGCCCGGCCGAACCGCCCGGCGTCCTCGACTCGTACGCCGTCCAGCCGTCCCGCCGCGTCCGCGCCGGACGCCACGACGAGTGAAACGCCGTCAACGCCCACACTCAGCCGGTCACCTGGCCCTGTCCCGCGGGCCCGGCGAGCCATGTGGTGTTCAATTCAGTCCCTTATGGTGCCCGCGGCCCGTGGAACATGTCCGCGGGCGCGTCCGGCAAGGAGCCACGAACTTGAGCAGCGCACCCTCACCCGTATCCGGGTTGCCGGACGAGCTTCAGCGGCGCCTGGGGGTGCCGGACGCGGTGCTGATCGGGCTGGGGTCGATGATCGGCGCCGGCATCTTCGCCGCCCTGGCCCCGGCCGCCCGCGCGGCCGGCTCCGGCCTGCTGCTCGGCCTCGCCCTCGCCGCTGTCATCGCCTACTGCAACGCCACCGCCTCCGCCCGGCTCGCCGCCCTCTACCCGGCCTCCGGCGGCACCTACGTCTACGGGCGGGAACGCCTCGGCGAGTTCTGGGGCTACCTGGCAGGCTGGGCATTCGTCGTCGGCAAGACCGCCTCCTGCGCGGCCATGGCCCTGACCGTCGGCACCTACCTCTGGCCGGGCCACGCCCACGCGATCGCCGTCGCCGCCGTCGTTGCCCTGACCGCGGTCAACTGCACCGGAATCCAGAAATCCGCGCTCCTCACCCGCGCCATCGTGGCGATCGTCCTCGTGGTGCTGGCCGCCGTGGTGGTCGCCGCTCTCAGCTCCAGCGCCGTGGACGCGGCCCGCCTGGACATCGGCTCCGACGCGACGGCCGGAGGGGTGCTGCAGGCGGCGGGCCTGCTGTTCTTCGCGTTCGCCGGCTACGCCCGCATCGCCACCCTCGGTGAAGAGGTCCGCGACCCGGCCCGCACCATCCCGCGCACCATCCCGATCGCGCTCGGCATCACCCTCCTCGTCTACGCCACCGTCGCCGTCTCCGTCCTGCTGGTCCTCGGCCCGGGCGGTCTCGCCGCGGCGGGCGCACCGCTGACCGACGCCGCGCGAGCGGTCGGCGCCGACCGGCTCGTCCCCGTCGTACGCATCGGCGCCGCCGTCGCCGCCCTCGGTTCCCTTCTCGCCCTCATCCTGGGTGTCTCCCGGACCATCCTGGCCATGGCCCGCGACCACCACCTGCCCCATGCCCTCGCCGCCGTGCACCCGAAGTCCAAGGTCCCTCACCGGGCCGAACTCCTTGTCGGCGCCGTTGTCGCCGCAGCGGCCGCGACCGCCGACGTACGCGGAGCGATCGGGTTCTCCTCCTTCGGGGTGCTGGCCTACTACGCCATCGCCAACGCCTCCGCCTGGACCTTGAGCCCCGCCGAAGGCCGTCCGGCCCGGATCATCCCCGCGGTCGGCCTCGTCGGCTGCCTCGTCGTGGCCCTCGCCCTCCCACTGCCCTCCGTGGCCACCGGAACCGCTGTACTCATCGTCGGTGCCGCCGTGTACGGCATCCGCCGTGTGGCCGCCCGCTGGCGGTAGCCGTCTCCTCCACCGCACCGGGCTGGACCCACACCGGGTCCGTGACGAACCCGTCCGCGAACGGCTGCCCAAGGCAGTAGCGGGGCGTTTCGGCGCTTCTCCAGTACAGGAATCCGCGAACCCGCGCGCTTCGAGGAGGCCGGGACGAGGTCGCGGAGGCCCCGTGGTGGCCGTCAGCCCGGGAGCGCGCGGAAGCGCCGGCCCCGGGTCGCAGCGGCGTTGCGGAGCTTCGGCAAACCGCGACGGCTTTCTCCTCCCGCACCAGCGCTGCCCGGTCCTGAACCGGGCGGAGCGCCCGGACGGCTCCTGGTACGGGTGGACACGGTCCGGCCGCACCGGCATGTGGTGGCGGCAGAGAAGTTCTGCACCCTCGGAAACTCACAGTCAAGCACTTCGGGCAGCAGATGACCGAAGGGGTCCCTGGGATGACCGAAGGGGTTCCTGGACCGGTGCGAGGCGACCGGGGCGACGGACCCACCGCAGTGCGGGACGACGGCACGGCCGCGGCCGTGCCGGCCGCAGCGCGCGCCGACCGGGGCCCGGCTCCGGGTGGAGGCCTTGCCCCTGCGAGGGCTTGTTCAGGAGGGAGCAGGTGTGATTCCGGATGACTGCTGGTCGTCGCTTCCCCGGCCTTCGCTGCCCTGCGGCGCAGCCTCGTGAGCTCCGGAGGGGACCGCGGACGGGGTGCGTGTGGAGCGGAGCAGGGTCGTGATGAGCAGCGCGCCCCCCGCCATCAGCACCGCACTGGCCACCGCGGCGATCCGGGTCTCCCGGGCGAAGGCGTCGAACGCCGCGTCCCGCGCCGCCTCGGCGGTCTCGGGCGGGAGCTTCGCGGCTGTGCCGAGGGCGCCGCCGAGGGTGTCGCTCGCGGCCTCCAACTGCCCGCTGGTGAGGGTGGCGGGGGCGTCGGCCGCCATCTGAGCGCGGTAGACGACGGTGCCGATGCTGCCCAGGACGGCGATGCCCAGCGCCCCGCCGAACTCGGCGGAGGTCTCCGCCAGTGCGGAGGCGGCCCCGGCCCGTTCCGGCGGGGCGGCGGACAGGATCACTTCGGTGACCACCGCGGAGACCGCGGCGATGCCGAGCGAGGCGACCGTCAGGCCCGCGGCCAGATGGACGACCCCCGAATCGCCCCGGATCAGGGCCAGTACGACGAAACCGAGGGTCGCGACGAGCAGGCCGGCGGCGATGACGTTGGGCTTGCCGACACGCGGGGCGAGCACGGTGGCCAGGGTGATGCCGAGCGGCATCACGAGGAAGGTGGGCAACGACCACAGGGCCGCTTCGAAGGGGTCCAGGCCCAGTACGAGCTGCATGAACTGCCAGGAGAAGAGGTTGAAGCCGACCAGGGCGAACGTGGCCAGGGCGTCGATGAACAGGGGCACGTTGAACCGGCGGGTGCGGAAGAGCCCGAGATCGATCATCGGGTTCCGGGACACGCGCTGACGCCGCAGGAACGCCGCCCCCACCACGGCCTGAGCGACCAGGGTCCCGGCCGGCTGGAGGGCCGATTCCGGCTGGCGGAGGCGCTGGCGCACGACGCACGCACAACCGGTGCGACGCCACTGCCGCCTCTGCCGTGTTCCTGAGGGCCTCCGGCGGCCGACCCGAACTCGACCGTGTTCCGGTGGTCATCGACGAGAACAACCGAGGATGCCGTCGAACCGTACAGAGCCGCGCCGGCACGATGCCGAGCCCAGCGGCGACTGTCTGGGCGCCGGCGCTTAGGGTCGAGACGCGGAGATGCGGCGGGACTTCGCGAAGCAGGCGCCTTCCTCGCGAAGCACGCGGCGGGACCTCGCGAGGAAGGCGGCCGGAGCTCGCGGGGGAGAGGGAGCGGCGCGAGCGTGAAATGCACCAGGAGGAGCCATGAGTAGCAAGCGAAGCCCGCAGGTGCAGGCGCCCGCCAAGGGCGTACGGCGGATGTGGCTGCTGCCCGACCCGGGTGAGGACGAGCCGTTCATCGACGTCCGTAAGGACGGTCACGGGACGCTGAATGTGTGGGTCGCCCGGGACGGACGGCACGATCATTTCTGCTTCGCGCTGACCGCACGGCACATCGCCGCTGCGGACCGCAGCGCACTTCGGCGTTGGGCCGTCTTCGCAGTACTCTTCGGTGAACTCGCTGTTTTCCACCCCGATGCCGCCCCGGCACGTCCGCCGGGAGAGTGCCGGCGGGTGATCGACACGATCCTCGATGGCACCGATTCCGAGGTCGAGCGGTACTTGACCATGATGAACAAGCGTTTCCTGGGCGGTCTCCGGGATTCACTGGCGTTGTTGTGCGAGGCGGATCTGACACGCTCCCGGGACCGTGAGGCGTTCGAGAAGCGGCTGTGGTTCGGCGCTGAGTCGTTGATCATCAACGACGCGGAACGCTCCCGGCGTGCGCAGGAGGCGGAACACGGGGCAGCAGCCAGGGCAACCGCGGTGCGGCAGGCCTTCGGGCCGTACAGCGAAGCTCTCCTGATGGCCGAGCGCGACGAGGCCGTGCGACGTGCCATCGATCTGCTCGGCTCGAACCCGGTGATCAGCGAGTTCGGGGTCGGTGCACCCGCACATCACGACCGGTATCTCACGTTCGGCTCCGGCGGCGAGATCATGCTCCGGGACGGGGTGGTGACGGCGATCCTCTTCCATGTCCAGCCCACCGCGGCCGCGCCGCGCGGCTTCGCGGGGCTCGGCACCCTGATCCCCGGGCTGAGCCGGGACGCCTCAAGAAGTCAGGTCGAGGAGGCACTCGGCGAGCCGATGGCCGGACGCCCGGGCCCGAACCCGACCCACCCCGTCGGGGGCGGGTTCGTGAAGGTCTTCTACGACGGGTGGGCCAAGAAGGATGCGCCGGGTCATCTGAAGCTCATCCAGATGACAGCGGAGGACACGTACGCCAAGACCGATCCTGCCGACGAGCGTTGCCCTGGCTGCGCGGGCATGTTGATCAGGACGGCATCGGCGTCCGACAGAGTTGACGTGAACGCAACGATCGCGGCGTTGCGCGAAGGGGTCGCCGCAGGCCGTCTCCGCCAGGCGCACCAATGGGTGGCGCTGGACGACATGCTCAGCCTGTACGACTCCCGACTGATGAAACGCGTCGTGGCACAGCTGGGATGCACGGTCTGTCACCGGCACATCTTCTTCGCGCTGCATCGCGACGCGGACCCGACTTTCGCATACGTCTCGATCAACGACACCTGTCGGCGAACCCCGGAGCGGGTCCCGTCGGTGGAGCGGTGGGGTGATGCCGCCCGGATCGCGCGGGAAGCGCAGCGCCCGGAACAGATCGCGACCGACGGCAACACCTGGGTGCTGTTCTCCAGGGACGAGCATCTCTTCATGAACGCGCGCTGCTGGTACAGCGCCGTGGAGCGGTCGATACTGATCCGCCTGGATGCCGCCGAGGTGCGGCAGTACGAACGCGACGGTGAGGCCTTTTTGTCCCGACTGCAGGAGGCAATCAACCGCACCTGGACGAGCAGCGACAATCCGTGGCACTCGCGCGACCTGACGCGGAGCGGGATGTCGAACGAGGAGGCCATCGAGGCGAGCCTGGCCGCAGCGCCGGAGACGCAGGCGTGAGCAGCCGGAGCATCACCACACCCGAGTCGGGCGGTACGGACGGGGATCACCACGGTTCTCGGCCGACGCGGTGCCGCGCCGCCCCGACGAACGGCCGCACCCGCTGACCACCCGGCGGAGACGCGACCATGGCGATTCGAGCTGGTGCCCGCGAGGTGTGTGCTTCGCCTGTTGCCTTGACGGTTTCGAGCCCGCAGCCGCCGTACTGAGCACACGCGTGCGTGCGCGCGTCGCGGAGTTTCCGCAGGGGGCCCTGCCATGAGGTCCGGGCAACCAACCCACTGTGGACCAGACACCATGAGTCGTCCGTCGGTGGGTGATGAGGCAGCGGGCGAGCCAGAGGAGGGCTTCGTGGACGTCTGCGCACCGTTTCCAGCGGATGCGGAGACGCTTGAACGCTGTATCAGCCTCAGCTCGGGCATGCCTGTGAACCCACAGCGCCCAGCTTTTCTCTGGCTGAGGGGGAGTTGCCGCGGTGTCTGTGGCGGGTCACCCAGACCTGCCCGGTAGCCGCCGGGACGGGCTGCTCGTTCATCGGGTGTCGGGCCGGTGCTCGGTGATCCAGCGGGCGGCGAGGAGCCCGGAAGCGGCGGTAAGTACCGCGGCGGCGATGACGGTGGCGTTCAGGCCGAGGGCGTCGGCGAGGATTCCGGCGACGAGGGCGCCGGCGGCGTAGCCGATGTCGCGCCAGAACCGGTAGGTGCCGAGGGCGTTGGCCCGCCAGGCCGGGTGGGCGTGGTCGGAGATGGAGGCGATGAGGGCTGGGTAGACCATGGCGGTGCCGAGGCCGAGGAAGACCGCGGACAGGACGCCTGCGAGCAGCGGGCGGTCGAGCAGGGCGAGGGCGAGGACGAAGCCCGCGGCCTGGACGAGCATGCCGTAGACGATGAGCGGTTTGCGGCCGATGCGGTCCGCGAGGTGGCCGGTGGGGATCTGCCCCAGACCCCACAGGATCGGGTAGAGGCCCTTGATCAGGCCGACGGCCGCCAGCCCGAGGCCGTGGTCGGTGAAGAGCAGGGGGAAGACGCCCCAGGTGAGGCCGTCATTGAGGTTGTTGATCAGTCCGGCCTGGCTGGCGCCGCGCAGGGAGCGGTCGTGCCAGGAGGTACGGGTGAACGTGGCCTTCAGGCCGGTGTCCTCGTTGCTGGGCAGGGGCTTGGTGTGCTGGGCGAGTTCGAGGGCTACGTGGGCGGCGGTGTCACGGACGACGAGGGTCAGGGCGAGGCCGGCGACGACGAAGACGATGCCGATGAGTTCCGGCACGGGGCGAAGACCGTAGGAGGTGGCGAGGTACCCGGTGAGCAGGGCGGTGGCACCGACGGCGGTGTAGCCGGCGGCCTCGTTCAGCCCGGTGGCCAGGCCCCTGCGAGCGGGCCCCACGAGGTCGATCTTCATGTTGACCGTCATCGACCAGGTCAAGCCCTGGTTGAGGCCGAGCAGGACGTTTGCGGCGACGACCCACCCCCAGGACGGCGCCCAGGCCAGCGCGAAGGGTACGGGGATGCCGATCAGCCAGCCGGCGATGAGGAGCTGCTTGCGGCGGAAGCGGGCCGTCAGTGTTCCGGCGGCGAGGTTGGTGAGGGCCTTGGTGAGGCCGAAGGCGATGATGAAGGAGAAGACGGCCAGGTCGCTCGTCAGACCGAAGGTGTCGGTGCCGATCAGTGGCACCGTGGTGCGCTCCAGACCGACCAGACCGCCCACGGCGACGTTGACGACGACGAGCAGGGAGAACTGAAGCCGGTTCTCCCGCAGGCCGAGCCGGACGGGACGCCCTGAGGCGTCGGTCGGCACGGTGGCCGTAGGCAGGGCGTTCACGAGCGGATGTCCTCCGTGCCTTGACGAGGTGGGGAAGGTGCTGGGCGCGCCCTGAGCTGTTGCGCGCCTCAAACCTGCACTTCAGAATACCCCCACCCGTATATGGATCGAGCGGTCCTGCGTGCATGCCCCTGGTGATCCGGGATACCCAGGGGGGTATTTGACTTCCCTCGCGAACCGTCCTACGGTCGAGTAAGTAAATACCCGGGGGGGTATTGAAGCAAGGGATACAACGATGCGTGAAGCAGATGTGGACGTCTTCGCGGCCAAGCTCGCTCACGGTGGGTTCGTCATCGACGTCCGCGAGCCCGACGAGTACACGACAGGCCATGTGCCGGGAGCACTCAGCGCCCCGCTGTCAGGCCTTGGGTCCGTTCTCGGAGAGCTGCCGGGCGACCGGCCGGTGTACGTGATCTGCGCGAGCGGCAACCGCAGCGCCCGGGCCGCCGAACAGCTCGCGGCTCTCGGCGTGGACGCCGTCTCCGTCGCGGGTGGCACCGCGGCCTGGGCCCGCGCCGGTCGGCCGCTTGTGCGCGGCAACGCCGCTCACGCCGCCTGAACCCTGCCCCGGGGCCCGGACCTGCCATCGCGGCCGGCCGGCGCCCCACACCCCAGCACTCGCGCCCACTTCGGGGCGTGCGTTCCTGATGAAGGGATTGCCGTGTTCTTCACCCAGTACTACCTCGACTGCCTCTCCCAGGCGTCGTACATGATCGCCGACGAGAAGACCGGCCGGGCGGTGGTCGTCGACCCGCGCCGGGACGTCTCGGAGTACCTGGCCGACGCCGCCGCGCACGGCCTGACGGTGGTCGGCGTGATCAATACGCACTTCCACGCGGACTTCGTCGCCGGGCACCTGGAGATGGCGGACGAGACCGGTGCCTGGATCGGGTACGGCCGTCGGGCCGAGACCGAGTATCCGATCCGTACGTTCGCCGAGGGGGAGCGGATCTCCCTCGGTGACGTCACCCTGGAGATCCTGGAGACCCCCGGGCACACGCCGGAGTCGATCAGCGTCCTCGTGTACGAGCGGGCCGACGACATGGTCCCGTACGGCGTCCTGACCGGCGACGCGCTGTTCATCGGCGATGTCGGGCGCCCCGACCTGCTCGCCTCGGTGGGCGTGACCGCCGAGGAGCTGGGCGCGATGCTCCACGACAGTGTGCAGAACAAGCTGATGGGACTGCCGGACGAGGTGCGGGTCTTCCCCGCACACGGCGCAGGATCGGCCTGCGGCAAGAACCTGTCCACCGAGAAGCAGTCCACCATAGGTGAGCAGCGCGCCACCAACTACGCCTGCGCCCCCATGCCCCGCGAAGAGTTCGTCGCGCTTGTCACCGCCGGCCAGTCCGCCGCGCCGGGCTACTTCGCCTACGACGCCGAGCTCAACCGCAAGGACCGCGCCCGCTACGACGCCACGACGGCCCCCCGGCCGCTGACGCTCGCCGAGTTCACCGGACTGCGTGCCGCCGGCGCGATCGTCGTGGACGCCCGCGACCCGCAGGAGTTCGCGGCCGGTCACCTGCGCGGAGCGGTGAACGTGCCCGCCGACGGGCGGTTCGCCGAGCAGGCCGGCACCGTACTGGACCCGGCCGGGGAACTGGTCGTCATGGCCCCGCAGAACCGGGAGGAGGAGGTCGTCACCCGCCTCGCACGCATTGGCTTCGACCGCGCCGTGGGCTACGTCCGCAACCCCGAGGACGCCCTGGAGGCCCTGGCAGACGAGGTCCTTCCCGCGAGCCGGGTCACCGCCGCGCACCTGAAGGCCGCCCTGGCCGGGGAGAACCCGCCGCTCGTGGTGGACGTGCGCACCTGCGGCGAGCGCGAGGCCAACGGCTTCATCCCGGAGGCTCTGCACCTCCCGCTCAGCGAACTGCCCTCCCGCACCGGCGACTTGCCCGCCGACCGGCCCCTCGTCCTGCACTGCGCCGGTGGCCACCGCTCCTCCATCGCCGCCAGTCTCCTGCGCCACCGCGGCTTCGCCGACGTCTCCGACATCCTCGGCGGCTACGCCGCCTGGGCCCTCGCGGCCGAGACAGCGAGCGTCTGACCGGCGCGGTCCGACCCCCGGGGCCCGTAATCCCCCCGGGTCCCACCAGCTCTCACATATACCCCCCTGGGTTTATGTGGACCATGAGAAGGAATCCCATGAGCACCACCCCCGCCCCCGCTTCCTCCCTCAGTGCCGCAGTGCTGCACCGGCTTGTCCAGGAAGGGCACGCGCCGCGACTGCTCGACGTGCGGACGCCCGGCGAGTTCCGAACGGCGCACATCCCCGGCTCGTACAACGTGCCCCTGAATACCTTGCGTGAGCACCGAGCCGAGCTTCTGGCCCACCTGGACGAGGACGTCGTGCTCGTCTGCCGCTCCGGGCAGCGCGCCGCGGAGGCCGAGAAGGCCCTGTCCGAGGCCGGGCTGCCGAACCTGCGCGTCCTGGAGGGCGGCATCGTCGCCTGGGAGGCGGCCGGAGCGCCGGTGAACCGCGGGCCGGAGCGATGGGACATGGAGCGCCAGGTGCGGCTCGTGGCCGGCTCGATCGTCCTGGCCACCGGCCTCGTCGGGGTGTTCGTCCCGGGTGCCCACCTGATCGGCACCGCGGTCGGGGCGGGCCTGACCTACGCGGCCGTCAGCAACTCCTGCGCCATGGGCGTCCTGCTGTCCAAGCTGCCCTACAACCGCGGGCCGCGCACCGACATCCGTACGGTGATCGCGGGGCTGCGGAGCACCTCGTGACCGCCCTGGTCCTCGCGGCGTCCCTGCTCGTCGGCGTCAGCCTCGGCATCCTCGGCGGCGGCGGGTCCATCCTGACCGTACCGATCCTGGTCTACCTGGCCGGACAGGGCACCAAGGAGGCCATCGCCACGTCGCTGTTCGTGGTCGGCGTCACCAGCCTCGCCGCGCTGATCCCGCACGCGAGGGCGCATCGGGTGCGCTGGCGGACCGGCCTGCTCTTCGGCGCCTTCAGCATGGTCGGCGCGTACGGCGGCGGCCGGCTGGCCGAGTACATCCCCGGCACGGTCCTGCTCGTCGCCTTCGCCCTGATGATGCTGGCCACGGCGGTCGCGATGCTCCGCAAGCCCCGGAACGGCGAGAAGAAGAAGGCGCGGCCCGCGCACCACGATCTGCCCCTGAAGCACATCGCGGTGGAGGGGCTCGTCGTCGGCGCGGTGACGGGGCTGGTGGGCTCCGGCGGCGGATTCCTCGTCGTCCCCGCCCTCGCCATCCTCGGCGGGCTGCCGATGGGCATCGCGGTCGGCACCTCGCTCCTCGTCATCGCGATGAAGTCCTTCGCCGGCCTCGCCGGGCACCTCTCCGGCGTCGAGATCGACTGGCGACTCGCCCTGATCGTGACCGCCGCCGCGGTGGTCGGCAGCCTGGTCGGCGGCCGACTCGCCGACCGCATCCCGCAGGACGCGCTGCGCACGGTGTTCGGCTGGTTCGTCGTGGTCATGGGCGTCTTCGTCCTCGCCCAGCAGCTCGACACCGCCGTCTGGGCCCACCCGGCCACCTGGGCCGCGCTCGGCGCCGCCCTGCTCGCCGCGCTCGCCGCCCGGCTCCGGCGGGCCCGACGCTCACCGCGCCCGCAAGAGGCTGTCTCCGTGCCGCAGCCCTCCACGCGGAGGGAGGGACACGGGCACCACGCGGTAAAGTCCTGATTTATACCCCCTGGGGTATTCTTGTGAGGGGGTTGAGGAGGAACTCGTGCAGGTAGACGAAGAAACCGTACGGCCAGTCCTGAACCGTCTGCGACGGGCGCAGGGACAGCTGGCCGCAGTGATCACGATGGTCGAGGCCGGCCGTGACTGCAAGGACGTCGTGACCCAGCTGGCCGCCGTGTCCCGGGCCCTGGACCGGGCCGGGTTCAAGATCGTGGCGAGCGGAATGCGCCAGTGCCTCGCCGACGACTCGGACACTCCACCCATGACGCAGGAGGAGCTGGAGAAACTCTTCCTCACTCTCGCCTGACCCCTTCCGCCCGGCCGCCACATCATCATGTGCCGGCCGGACGGGCTGTTCCGGTCGGTTGTCTCGTGACCCGCCGTCCGGCAGGGAACAGGAGGAATACACCTCTCCGTCCCGCTCGCCGGACCCGCGCCATCGGGCAGTACCGGCACGTCCAGTGACGGTCGGTATCGATTGCTGCTGGATCGCATGCGATCCGACAGCCGGCACCGAGCGGCAGTCGGCGCCGCCGGACCGTACCGAGGTCCTCGTAGAGAACCCGGCCGCTGCTCCGTGGCGCTTGGACGGCACCTTGCGGAAGAAGACGCGAGGGAGTCGCTGTATGAGTCCGCCGCTCGGGCGTCGACGCGGTCGCCGCGCGTCGTCCAGTAGGCCCCGGCCGGCCCGGCGGGGCTGAACCGGCGTTTGCGGCAGAGCATCGTTGAGCAGGTACGTCGGTGGCCGTGCCTGCGAGCGGGGGGTGTCCGATACTCATGTGATGGATCAGCTTGAGCAGACCGTCGGACTCGTCCGTGACGTCGTGGGGACGGAGCTCCTGGGGACGTATCTCCACGGTTCCGCCGTGCTCGGAGGTCTCGCCCCGGCCAGCGACCTGGACGTTCTGGCCGTCACACGGCGGAGTCTTGAAGAGCCGAAGAGGCGGGCGCTCGTTGAGGGTTTGCTGGAGATCTCCGGCCTCACGCCCACCGTCCGGCCGGTCGAACTCACTGTCGTCGTTCAGTCCGAGGTCCGCCCCTGGAGCTTCCCGCCGACCGGAGACTTCCTCTACGGCGAGTGGCTGCGCGACGAATTCCGGACGGGCGGTTCTCCGCAGCCCGGCCCGGTGCCGGACCTGGCCCTGGTTCTCACGGCGGCCCTGGCAGGCGATCACCCCCTGACCGGGCCGCCTCCCGCCGAGCTCCTGGATCCGGTACCGCACGCCGATCTCGTCCGGGCGAGCGTTGCGGGAATCCCCGAACTCCTGGCCGGCCTGGACGATGACACCCGCAACGTCCTGCTGACCCTCGCCCGCGTCTGGACCACCCTCGCCACGGGGGAGATCAGGACCAAGGACGCCGCCGCCGACTGGGCCATGGCCCGTCTGCCCCCGGAACACCGTACTGTCCTGGAGCACGCCAGGAACTTGTACCTCACCTGTCACTATCAGGACGAGGTCTGGAGCGAAGGGCTGAAGGCCCAGGTGCGCCCGCACGTGGACGACGTGCTCACTCGCATCGACCACCTGCGCCGACAGGCGTGAACCGCTCCCGGGCGCTCACTCACTCCACCGGCAGTGTTGGTGAGCGGCCACGCCGGGCCGCGACGGCAGATACCGACAGCGCCGTGCCCCGGTCAGGTGCGGGCCGCCGCCGACTGGTCCTCGGGGGTGCGCGGGCCGGGCACCATCGTCGGCGGCGGCTCGGTCCGGACACAGTTCGAGGTGGGTGTTCCTGTCCGTGGGGTTCGTATGCGTTCCGGATCAGGGGTGAGGGCCGGCGATCCTGGAGCGGCTTGCCGTGGTGCTCGGTTCAGACAGCCGTCGGCCGCGCGATCAGCATGCTGCCCGGCGCGAACGACAGCGCACTCTGCGCGAATGCCAGGAAGCGGAGCGACCGGCTTGCCGGCCGGCCAGCGTCGGCCGGCCGACGAGCACACTCCTGTCACCCGTCGCCGAGGTAATCGCGCAAAAGCTGCGAACGCGACGGGTGGCGCAGCTTGCTCATCGTCTTGGCCTCGATCTGACGAATGCGCTCGCGGGTCACTCCGTAGACCTGTCCGATCTCCTCCAGGGTGCGCGGACGGCCGCCGGAGAGGCCGAACCGCAGGGAGATGATGCCGGCCTCGCGAGGTGTCATCCCCGCCAAGACGGTCTGGATCGTCTGCTGGAGGAGGCCGAAGGTGACCACGTCCCAGGGGGAGGGCGAGTCGCTGTCCACGATGAGATCACCGAACGAGGTATCGCCTTCGTCGGACAGTTCGCTGTCCAACGACACCGGTTCCTTGGTGTAGGAATTGAGTTTGGCCAGCCGATCCACCGGGATGCCCGCCTTCTCGGCCAGTTCCTCAGGGGTGGGCTCGGCCCCGGTGTCCTGAATCAGCTCGCGCCGGACTTGCGCCACACGGTTGATGATCTCCACGGCGTGAACCGGAATGCGGATGGTACGGCTTTTGTCGGCGAGCGCTCGGGTCACCGCCTGCTTGATCCACCAGGTCGCGTACGTGGAGAACTTGAAGCCCTTGGCGTAGTCGAACTTCTCCACCGCCCTGATGAGCCCCGTGTTGCCTTCCTGGATCAGGTCCAGGAACAGCAGTCCGCGTCCGGTGTAGCGCTTGGCGACCGAGACCACCAGGCGGAGGTTGGCCTCGGTGAGGTGGTTCTTCGCGCGGTGGCCGTCCTCGGCGAGCAGAACCAGTTCCCGGCGCGAGTGCGGGTCCGGCGTGGGGGCTTCGGCAAGGAGGTACTCGGCGTACACACCGGCTTCGATGCGCTTGGCCAGTTCCACCTCCTGCTCGGCAGTCAGCAGCCGGACCCGGGCAATGAGCCGCAAATAGTCCTTCACCGGGTCGATCGTGCCGCCACCGGAGGTGAGCCGGGGAGCGGGGGCATCGGTCTCGTCGTCCTCCGCGAGCAGGAGTTCCTCCTGTGCCCGCACATGTGTGGCGTTCACCGCGGCTCCAGCAGGGGGCGCAGGAATCGTCCGGTGTGCGAACGGGGATCGACCGCGATCTGTTCCGGAGTGCCTTCGGCGATGACCTGTCCGCCCCGCAGGCCGCCCTCCGGCCCCATGTCGATCAGCCAGTCGGCCGACTTGACCATGTCGAGGTTGTGCTCGATGACGACGACTGTGTTGCCGCCGTCGACCAGGCCTTGGAGCGCGGTCAGCAGCCGGTCGACGTCGGCGGCGTGGAGGCCGGTCGTGGGTTCGTCCAGGACGTAGAGGGTTCGTCCGCGGGTACGTCGCTGGAGTTCGGCGGCGAGCTTGACGCGCTGTGCCTCACCGCCGGACAGGGTGGTGGCGGCCTGGCCGAGCTTCACGTAGCCGAGCCCGACGTCGTCCAGGGACCGCAGATGCCGGGAGATGATCTGATGGCTGCCGAAGAAGTCCAGGGCGTCGGCCACGGTCATGGAGAGGACGTCGGCGATGGACCTGCCCTTGTAGTGCACGTCGAGGGTCTCGCGGTTGTACTGGGCGCCGTCGCAGACCTCGCACGGGACGTACACGTCGGGGAGGAAAGTCATCTCCACCTTGATGGTTCCGTCGCCGTAACAGTGCTCGCAGCGGCCGCCCTTGACGTTGAAGGAGAACCGGCCGGGCTGGTAGCCGCGGACCTTCGCCTCCGGGGTCTGCGCGAACAGCTTGCGCAGATGGTCGAAGACGCCCGTGTACGTCGCCGGGTTGGAGCGGGGACTGCGGCCGATCGGCGACTGGTCCACCTGGACCACCTTGTCGATGTGCTCGATGCCGGTGAGGGTGCGGTGCCGTCCGGGCACCTTGTGGGCGCGGTGGATGCGCTGGTCCACGGCGGTGTGCAGGATGTCGTTGACCAGGGTGGACTTACCGGAGCCGGAGACGCCGGTCACCACGGTGAACACCCCGAGCGGGAAGGACACCGTCACCTTGCGCAGGTTGTGCTCGGTTGCCTCGTGCACAGTGAGGGCACGGCCCGTCGTCGGCTCTCTGCGCTGCGCGGGCAGGGGGATCGTGCGGCGCCCGGAGAGATAGGCACCGGTGACGGACTCCGGGTGCTCCGACAGCTCTTGCACTGTGCCCGAGCACACGATCCGGCCGCCGTGCGTGCCGGCGCCGGGACCGATGTCCACCACCCAGTCGGCGACCCGAAGGGTCTCCTCGTCGTGCTCGACCACGATCACCGTGTTGCCTCGGTCGCGCAGCCGCTTCAAGGTCTCGATGAGCCGCTGGTTATCGCGCTGGTGCAGGCCGATGGACGGTTCGTCCAGGACGTAGAGAACACCGGTCAGCCCCGCTCCGATCTGGGTCGCCAACCGGATCCGTTGCGCCTCGCCGCCGGAGAGGGAGGCGGCGGGCCGGTCGAGCGACAGGTAGTCCAGGCCGACGTCCAGCAGGGAGCGCAGCCGCTCACCGATCTCCGAAAGCACGGCCTCGGCGATTCGCCGCTCGCTCTCATTCAGCTCCAACTTCTCGACAAATGAGGCGAGTTCACCGAGCGGCAGCGCGGAGGTCTGAGCGATGCTGCGGCCGCCGACGGTGACCGCCAGCACCCCCGGGGCGAGCCTGGCGCCCCCGCAGGCTCCGCAGGGCACCTCGCGCATGTACCCGGCGAACCGGGTGGCTGTTCCGGACGCGATGCCTTCGGCATGGCGCCGCTCGATGTGCGGGATCACGCCCTCGTAGCGGGCCAGGTGCGAGCGATCACGGCCGAACCGGTTCTGGTACGCGAGGTGCAGTTGCCGATCCGCGCCATACAGCACCATCTTCCTTATGCTGACGGGGAGTTCGCGCCAGGGGGTGGCGGTGCTGAAGTCGGCGTCGGCGGCCAGGGCTTCGAGCAGGCGGGTGAAGTAGTCGGCGCCGCTGGTGTTGGTCCACGGGGCGATGGCTCCCTCGGCAAGAGACTTCGTGTCGTCCGGCACGACGAGAGAAGGGTCGACCTCCATGCCCGAGCCGAGGCCGGTGCAGGTGGGGCAGGCGCCCCAGGGCGCGTTGAAGGAGAACAGCCGGGGCTCCAGCGACTCCACGCCGATGTCGTGGGAGTGCGGGCAGGCCATTGCCTCGGAGAAGACCAGCTCGCGCCCGGTGGAACCGGCTTCACGGTCCACGAACTGGACCCGGAGCACACCGCAGCCGAGGCCCAGGGCGGTCTCCACGGATTCCGTCAGTCGCTGTCGGCCACCCGGTTTGACGACCAGCCGGTCCACGAGCACGTCGATGTTGTGCTTCTTGCGCTTGTCCAGCGCGGGCGGTGTGGCCAGCGCGAAGACCGTTCCGTCCACCCGGACCCGGCTGAAGCCGTCGGCGGACAACCGTCGGAAGATGTCGGCATGTTCGCCCTTGCGGTCGCGGACGACCGGGGCCAGCAGCTGGAAACGGGTCCCCTCCTCTTCGTCCAGCAGTAGATCGACGATGCGCTGCGGTGTCTGCCGGCTCACCGGTTCCCCGCACTCGGGGCAGTGGGGGTGTCCGATCCTGGCGTACAGCAGCCGCAGGCGGTCGTAGACCTCGGTGACGGTGCCGACCGTGGAGCGCGGGTTGTGACTCGACGTCTTCTGGTCGATGGCGATCGCCGGGGACAGGCCCTCCACGGTGTCGACGTCGGGCTTGTCGAGCTGCCCGAGAAACTGCCGCGCATATGCCGAAAGGGATTCGACATAACGCCGCTGGCCCTCGGCGAATATGGTGTCGAACGCCAGGCTTGACTTTCCGGACCCGGATACACCCGTGAATGCGATCAGCGCGGCTCGGGGGAGATCGACGGAAACGTCACGGAGATTGTGCTGACGGGCGCCCTTGACGACGAGTCGATTTCTCATTTCGTGAACCTCAGGTGTTGAGAGCTGTCCGAGGCCAACCGTAACACCGCAACATTACTGGTCGTGGCCGTTGTTCATCCCCGTTCCGCTGTGGTGAAGATCGCCCTTGACAGGAAAGTCAATTGTGTGAGCAAAGGAAATGGAGGCTGATCCTGAAGGGGTGGGAAGCGCTGTATGGCATGCGCTTGACTTCCCGCCGGAGCTGTGAGCAATAAAGCTAATTCCGAGTGCCGGTAGGTGATTGGACCGCATGGTCGACAGCTAATGGAGCTGTTGTCGGCCCGGTATGCGGGCATCCCGAGACGGCCTGACGCCATCGGGCCCGGCGACCGGACCGTGGCAGCGCCCGGGCACCCAGTGCGCCACGGTTGTCCTGGCCGGCCCACCGCCGTGTCGCGTCTGATCCGATCTGTGCCCCGGCTGGTCGAGGAGCACGGTGCGGACGTCTCCTACGGGATGGCCGCTACTGCATCGCGGCCCGGAAGCCCGATCTCCTGGTCGAGTCCGGCAAGGCTCCGCTGGAGGCGTTCTTCGAAGGGCATGTCCACGCCCTGCGGACGCTGGGCGGAGTCCCGCGTCGATGCCCGGGTGGGAGGCGGAGAAGCAGCTCCACAGCGGTTGCCGGTCCGCCAAGGAGGACCGCTCTGGCTACACCGACGGGCAGGCGGAGCGGCTCGCCGGGTACGGGCGCCGTCTGCTGGAGCTCGGCACCACCGTGGTCACGCATCCGTACGGGGAGACGCTGAGCGGCCCCGACCGGGGAAGGCCCGTACCGCGCTGAAGGACGCCCAGGGGCAGGCCAGGGATGGGGGCGGCGCAGCCGTGCCCGATTCCGGCATCCCCGTCCTCCCGGCCGACCTGCCGCGGCTGCGGACACCGCGGACCTGGCACGCCCTGTGGGCCGCCGAGATCGACAGGGTCATCGCAGTGGTTGAACTGCGGGAGCGGGAGGAGCGGCGGGGTGAGCAGGCGCGTCCTCCCGTTCCCGACTGGGTGATGGAGCACGGTATCGGTGTCGGTGCTCCGGTAGCGGCGGTCCACATCGGAGGGTGTTGCGCGGCGGGGGACCGGCTCAAGGTGATCAGCCGGGAGCAGGCGCAGGGCGCTCTGGCGGAGGGTATCCGGGTGTGTACTCACTGCCGTGCGGACATACAGCTGGGCATGCTGTAGCGCTTGCCGGTGGGTGTTCTTCTTGTGCCGGCCGAGGAGGGGCGGGCCGTCGGCGGGCCCGGATGCGGTGGTCTGGGTGGCGCGTGAGGATCGGAGTACGGGTGGCGGCCGGATTCCTTTCTTTCTGGTTTTGTTTCCCGGTCCTGGAGCACCTCGCCGCTCGTGAGTTGTCGATCGTGTGTGACCTGGGCGTTTTGGCCGTCTCACGGCCTTGTCACCCATGATCAGTCTCAGAACCGTGGCTCTCCGTCGCGAGGGCAAGGTCGAGATCGGGCGGCTTGCCCGAGCTGGCCGCGTACGCCACGCTGAGCTCCGAGCACGAGGACTGCCGGCGAGCCCGGATCGCGCACCGATGAGTTTCCCGCGCCGCGCTGGTCCATACGGCGGACATCCACGGACGGAAGGCTGGGCCATGCGGAAACTGATCTACGGCATGAACCTGACCCTGGACGGCTACATCGCCGCGGTCGGCGACGACATCGGCTGGAGCGGACCGCCGAGCGACGAGTTGTTCCAGTGGTGGCTCGACCACGAGCAGGCGAGTGGCCTGTCCCTGTATGGGCGCAAGCTGTGGGAGACGATGAGCTCCTACTGGCCGACCGGCGACCAGCAGCCCGACGCCACCCCGGCGGAGATCGAGTTCGCGCGGAACTGGCGGGACACGCCGAAGGTGGTGTTCTCCTCGACGATCGACACGGTCGACTGGAACACCCGCCTGGTCACCGGCGACGCGATCGCCGAGATCACCCGGCTCAAGGCCGAGGACGGCGGTCCGATGAACATCGGCGGCGCGACGCTCGCCGGGGCGGCCATGCGCGCCGGGCTGATCGACGAGTATGTGATCGCCGCCCATCCGGTCCTGGTGGGCAGCGGCACGCCGTTCTTCACCGCACTGGACAGCTGGGTGAACCTGAACCTGGTGGAGACGCGGACGTTTCCCGGCGGCGTGGTCCTGACCAGGTACGAGACGAGGCGCTGAGCAGCAGCCCCCACGCGCTGGGGGCTGTCGCGAAGTGATGTGCGCAGCGGTGCGGGCAGCAGAACCTCAGCGCTCCCACCCGCCGGCCCGACCGCCGACCCTCAAGGAGGCGCTGCGCGCCGCTGTGCCGTCGGGCTTCGGGATCGACTTCTCATGAAGGCCCACCAGCCAGCCCAACCGAGCGTTCGCCACGGACGAGCCGACTGCAAATGGTCGACAGGCGCCGTACTCCGGTCCCGGCCTTCCACGTGAACACCATGCTGCTGGCGGATGCCGACCGTCGCAGTGGCGCCGTCCATCGCGCAGCCGGGTCTGTTGCGAAAGTGGATCTCGTTCGTTGGTGATCACGTTCTGTGGGGCGTGGGGATCTGACGAACGGCCAGTGGGTCCGGCTGGAGCCGTTGCTGTCGCGGGGCATCAAGCCGGGGCGGCCGCAGCTGTGGACGCGGCGGCAGCTGATGGACGGCATCCGGTGGGGGACCCGGTCCGGTGCGCCTTGGCGGGACGTGCCCGAACGTTATGGGCCGTGGGTCCGGGTCCATGACCTGTTTCGACGCAGGCAGCGGGACGGCACCTGGGCAAGGATCCTCACCCGGCTCCACGCCGAGGCGGACGTAACGGGCCTGATCGCCTGGGACGTAGGCGTCGACTCGACTGTCTGCCGGGCCCACCAGCACGCTGCCGGGGCAGCGAAAAGAGGGGACTTTCAGAAGGAACCGCCCGGCGGGATCTTCGTCGAGCCCGCCGACCATGGCCTCGGACGCTCGCGCGGAGGACCGACCAGCAAGATCCACCTCGCGGTCGAGCAGGGGCAGAAGCCCTTGTCCGTCGTGGTCACGGGCGGGCAGCGGGGCGACTTCCCGCAGTTCGAAGCGGTATTGGAGGCCATCCGGGTTCCGAGGCCGGGACCGGCAGGCCGCGCGAGCGACCGGACCGGGTGCGGGCCGACAAGGCGTACGACTCCCGCGGCAATCCGCTCCTACCCGCGCAGACGCGGGATCAAAGCCACCATCCCGGTACCGGCGGACCGTGTCCGCAACCGCCTCGAGCATGGATCGCGTGGCGGACGGCCGTCGAGATTCGACAACGACGACTACAGGCAGCGGCACGCGGTCGAGTGCGGGATCAACCGGCTCCAGCGCCACCGGGCCGTCGGTGAGGTCGACTCGGGGCGCCCTGCTGGTGTTTCCACCAGTGGGTTTCCCCGAGCCGCCTCCCGAACCCGGCGTGCCCGTCTCCGAGCACCGGGCTCTCCACAAATCCCGTTTCGGGGTGTTCAGTTCCTCATGCCGTAGTGGGCCACGGGGTCGGTATGAGTGTTCCCCGGTATCGGTATCTGGTCGTGCTTACCTTTGCCGGGTTGAACAGTTCCGCTTCCTCCATGACCGGCCACCAGCCGCCGCCGTAATAACGTCGACGGAGCTGCTTCCAAGTGATCCCGGGGTGCTTGCGTCGGATCCATCGTGTCACCCTCATCCACGTGTAGTGGCTGAGGTAACAGAAAGCGACGTTCGACACTCCGGGGCGGAAGTACGCGCACCATCGTCGCAACACCGAGTTCAGTCGGTGGAGCAAGGACTCCAGCGACAAGCCGACGTTCTGCCGTCCGGTCAGTTCCTTCACCTTGCCCGTGACGGAGCGTACTGATTTCCGTGCCGGATAGGTGTAGATGTACTGCCGGTCAGTGCCCAGTTTCCGGTGGCGCTGGATGCGCCATCCGAGAAAATCAAGGCCCTCGTCAATGTGTGTGATCTTTGTCTTCTCCACCGACAGGCGAAGGCCCATCGGCTTCAATGCCTCCGCGACCTCGTCGCGTAGTTCCTCGGCATGCTCACGGCGCCCGAAGACGAGTACGAGGAAATCATCCGCATACCGGACCAGCCGGTAGTTGGGCAATCCCCGGTGGCTGTGACCAGCACTTTCACACCAGGCCCTAGACGTGGAATGTGGTAGTTGCCTCCAGCGTCGCCCGGCCGGTCGCGACCCGGTTCACCGGCGCGTTCTCGTCGGCGTAGCCGAAGGAGATCCCCACGAGCAGCTTCCCCTCGTCCACTCCAAGTTGGTCGCGGACGGTGTCGGCGTAGAAGCTGAGCAGGCCCTGCGGGCAACTGGCCACGCCGTACGCGGTCATGGCCAGCAGCAGCGTCTGCAGGTAGGCGCCGCCGTCGGCGGCCAGTCGCGGCCCCCCGTCGCCGGTGACGAACAGGAACGCGGCATGGGGTGCCCCGTAGAATCCCAGGCTCTCCGCGTCGTAGGCCGCGCGGGCCGGGTGGTCCTCGGGGCCGATGCCCAGCGCTCCGTACAGATCGGCACCGAAGGCGGCCCGCCGTTCCTGGTGGACGGGGGCGTACATGTCCTCGGGGTACGGGTAGTCGGCCGTGATGCGTCGCTCGGCGTGGACCGTTCGCAGGGCGTGGGCCAGACGGTCTCGCCGTGCGCCGCCGGCCACCTCGACCCGCCACGGCTGTGCGTTGGAGTTGGACGGCGCGGCGCCGGCCAGGGAGAAGACGGCGCGCAGAGTGTCCTCGGGCACCGGGTCGGGACGGAACGCGCGGGTCGCGCGGCGCCCGCGGATCAACTGCTCGGCGTACTCCCACGTTCGCGTCCCGCCCGTCCGTGTTCCGCCTGTGGGCGCCTCGCTCGTGCGCGTCCGGGTGAAGGCCGGACCGCTCATGGAACTCTCCTCAGGATCGATTAAGTAAACAGAATCGTTTACCTGGAGCACTGTAGTCAGCGAGCACCTGCGAAGTAAACGGGAACGTATACTTACGTCATGGCAACGGTGACGACGGCGTCTCGACGACAGGGGCGCGGGGGACGGGAGCGCATCCTGGCCGCCGCGGCCGGACTGTTCGCGGTCCAGGGGATCAACGCGACCGGCATGGAACAGATCGCGGAGCGGGCGCCTGTGTCCAAGCGCACCCTCTACGCGCACTTCCGGAGCAAGGAGGAGCTTGTCCTCGCCCACCTCAAGGACCTCTCCTCGACGGGGCACACCCTGGAGGGAACGCTGGTGCGCGAGGACATCCCCGCCAGGGAGCGAATCCTCGCGCTGTTCGACCCGCTCCCGGCGGGCGCGGATCCCGTGCGTGGATGCCCCTTCATCGACGCCGCGGTGGAGTTCCCCGACCCACAGAACGCGGTCCACTCCTACGCCCGCGAACGGAAACTGCTCATGGTACGACTGGTCGCCGAGCTCGTAGCCGAACTGGGCTGTCGCGAGCCCGCTGTCCTCGCCGAGCAACTCGTGACCCTCGCGGACGGCGCCGCCAGCCGCGCCATGGTGCTGGGCGAGGCGGACTACGGCCGGCACGCGCGGACGGCGGCGGAGCTCCTCCTGGCCAACGCGCTGCCGACCACGATCTGACCGGCCCCGCCGGGTTGCCCGGTACGCCTGGCGCCTGATGCGACGATCCCGTCGCTCGACCGAGTGAAGGGCGGGCCTTTCGCAGCAGGCCCTAGCCGATGGGCAACTGCACCGCACAGCCAAGGGCGTCGGCGGAACATTGGCGGGAGGAGCAGGCCGGAATCGCGCTCACCCGAAAAAGTGAACTCCTCGACCAGTGAGCCTCAAGGAGACGGCGTAGGTGCCACCGATGTGTCATCGGGGCTGAGATTGTGCCGCGAGATCTGAGACCTACAGGTGCAGGTTCTCACTTTCAGTGTCATCTGCCGACGCTGTGACCTGGACGTTCCTCACCAGTCTCACGACGTGTCGGCCAGCGGCTGTCTCGGATCGGTGTCATTCCTTCAGGCGTGACCAGCATGCTGCGCCGCCGCCAAGGGGCGTCACGAACCTGCTTCGGCCCCCAGCCGTTCCATCCACTCGCGCACGGTCAAGGCAGCGTCCACAGTCGTGCGGAGCCGTCGTTGCCCGCTGTGGCGATGGTCTGCCCATCGGGGCTGAACGCCACACTGTGCACCTCGCCGACGTGTCCGGCAAGGGTGATCGTCGGATCACCGGTAGCCGGGTCCCACAGCTGGGCCGTACCGTCCCGGCTCGCGCTGGCGAGGATCCGGCCGTCGGGCCGGAACGCCAACTCGCCCACCAGGCCGACGTGCCCGACGAGCAACGCGCCGGCTCGGAGCGTCGCGAGCGCTCCGCTCGCGTTCCATTCCGCCTCCCACAGGCGAACGTAACCTCCCTTGCCGCCGGTGGCGAGGAGCCGTCCGTCCGGGCTGAATGCCGCGGCGTGAACCTCGGCAGGGTGGTCGGCGTCGATGACGGTCGTCACCAGTTCGCCCGAGTCCACGCCCCAGAGCCGGACCACCGGCTCGTCGCCGCAACAGCCGCATCCGTCGACTCCGGTCGCGAGTGTCCTCCCGTCGGGACTGAACGCCAGAGCCTGGATGCGACCGCCGGTGCGGTTGATGGTGGCTACAGCCGGCTCGCGTTTGGCCACGTCCCACATCGGCACCCGGTCGTCGTTGCCTCCGGCCGCGAGAAGGCGCCCGTCGGGGCTGAAAGCAACCCGGTAGATCTCGTCTGCGTCCGGGGTGAAAATGTCGACGCGCTCGTGGGTGTCCGTTGCCCACAGACACACCGTGTGATCCAGTCCACCCGTCGCGAGAAGGCGCCCGTCGGGGCTGAAGGCAAGGCTGTAGACCTCGATGTCATGGCCGGCCAGAAGAACACCCGAGCCGCTGGCGAGATCCCACAGCCGCACGGTGGCGTCGTCACTCGCAGTGGCCAACGTCCGCCCGTCAGGGCTGAACGCCACGCTCCGGACAGCGTCGGAGTGCCCGTTGAGGGTCACCTGGCAAACACCCGTCCGGCGGCCGCTGTCTGACTGATTGGGGGTCATCCGGACACGATATCGCTCCCCAGCAGAGGGCAGTGTGCGTCCTTCGGATCCGCTTGTGTGCGTTCAACCCAGGGACAGCGAAAGGGATTTGGTGCCTGTGGATGTCCGGCCGGCCTCACACCAACGGCCACGCCCCTGTCTCAGGAGCGTGGCCATTTCCTAGTCCTCGTCCTGGTGCCCGTGCGCAGTGGTCATCCAAGGACTCCTGCCGCATGACTGCTCGGTTGTCGCTCTCGACGGTTGCGGCCGCAGGTGGCAGTCGTGCCTGCGGACCGGCCCGTCGGGGGCAGGGCGTGGACTCACGGGTGCGCGTGTTACGACAGGGGGTGGATCGGGATGGCGATGTACGACGGGGCGTCCGGGGACGAGCTGAGCTCGATCGCGGACGGGGCGCGGTTGGCGTCCGCGTAGAACGGGTCGTGGGTGTCGATGATCAGCTGGAGCTGACGGCCCTTGTTCAGGACGTAGTGGGCCGGCTGGAGGGGGACGGTCACCGTGGTGGCCTGGCCCGGCTGCTCGTTGGCGACGGTGACGGGGGCGTTGGTGATGATCGCGGCCTTGCCGGTGGCCGGGTCGCAGTCCATCAGGTACGCCACGATCGTGGCCTCCGGGGCCTGCGGTGTCACGGTCACCCGGAGCTCCAGCTCGCCCTGGACGCGCATGGGCTGCTCCAGTGGCTCCGTGGTCCAGATCGCCGTGAGACCGCGTTCGACCTCGGCGGTCTGGTAGACGTGCGGGAAGCCCGTGCGCTCGGCCAGGCCGGTCTCGATGAGCTTCGGGGCGACGACGACCTCGGTGTTCTGGACGGAGGCCTTGACGGGGCGGGTCCAGCCCGTCTGCGGCGCACCCTCGGTCAGCCGCCCGTCGCGCTCGCCGACGGCCGCGTCGGCGAGGTGGAACCGCTTCGGGGGCAGGGTGTAGCTCTGCCAGTCGGGGTGGTGGAGGTCGGACAGCAGGTTGTGCATGTACTCCGAGCGGACCCCGTACGAGGGCGTGGCGCCGTCGCTCGCCCTGCCGCCGAGGTGGTGGTCCATCCACCGGTAGGCCATCTCGGTCGGCTTGGAGACCAGGCCGGCCAGGCCGGGCAGCTCGCCGTTGCCGTGGTCACCGACCTGGACGAGCAGCGACTTGGGGCCCGTGAGCCGGCTGAACATGTCGACGACGGCCGGTACCGAGAAGATCGTCTCGTGCCAGGCGGTGGTCATCAGGATCGGGATCTGGTTGTCGTTGTACGCCTGGAGGCAGTTCTTCGGCGACCTGACCTCGGCGAACTCCCTGACCACGTCGTCGATGACGTTGCCGCGGATCTTCTGGATGACGTCCCGGAACTCCTCCGAGCACCGGTCCTCCTTGAACAGCTTCACGAGCGCCTCGAAGGCCGCCAGGTGCCGTGTGCCGTTCTCGTACAGCGAGGCGAACAGGTCGGCCCAGGCGCTGGTGCCGGCCACGGCCCTGATCCGGCGGTCGTTCCCGGCGAGCAGCAGGCTCGTTCCGGCGCCGTAGGAGGCGCCGAAGCAGCCGATCCGGTCCGGGTCGACGGCGTCGAGCTCGGACAGCGTCGTGACGATCTCGATGGCGTCTTCGACGTCCTGCGGTCCGGCGACGTGGATCTCGCCCCCGGACTTGGCCAGGCCGCGCTGGCTGTAGGTCAGCACGACGTATCCGCCGCGCGCCCAGCGAGGGAGCATGGCCAGGTAGGACAGGCGGCCGAGCGGGGACAGCGGGGCGGGCATGAGGAGCGCGGGACACTTCTCGGCCGGGACGTCGCGCGGGACGCTCAGCGACGCGTCGATCAGCGTCCCGTCCGCCATGGCGATCGAGAGCTCCTGGTACCCGGCGATCTCCGTGTACGTCTCGTAGGTGTCGGCCAGGCCCCACTGGTCGAGCCGGCCGATGCGGCGCGGCGACGGGTCGAGCAGCGCCTGCTCGATCGCTTCCAGCTTGGCGCTGTCGTCGGCGCTGATCGCGAACGGGTTCGTCGAGTTGTCGTCAACGGGCATGACTGTGGCCGCCTTCTGTGGCAGGGGAGTGTCGAAGTGACAACGTCATGATCTCCGCGCGGTGATCACAGCGGAGGAGGGACCGGCTTCGCCCCCTCGTTCGAGTGAATGGGGTGATCTAAACGTCCCGGCGACCGGCAGTTGGCCGGACTGCCACTCCCGTGGCCACCGGTCGTGAGATTCGGCAACGGAACGTTCGTCACGGACATTCCGACGCCAGCAGGGCCGTGGACACGTCCCCCAGGACAGATCCTCGACGCACTGGCCGTCTCGGAAGCAATCACTGACTGCTACGACGGAACTGTCACGGCGTCCCCCATTCCGGGCCATGCCCTGTGGTGTGCGCGGCGGGGACATCGTTCGCGACCGATCAGGGTGCCGCGCCGCGTTACCGGGCCGGGCGGTGTCGCCCGCGCGTGGCGCGTGTAGGCCGAGGGGCTGGCGCAGTCTTGAGCAGCATTCGATCGGTCAGCGGTGTTGGCGTCGGGGCTTGCCTTCGTTCACAAGGACTCGCCCCTGTCGCTCCGGTTGGAAGTCTCGGCAAGCGCGACCACGATGAGCATCTGGTCGAGCACATGTCTGATCGCGGCGGCCTGGGGTGGCGGAGCTTCTAGGATCTGCGGCATGGCAACACGACTTGTGCAGATCAACATGAAGGCCCAGGACGACTCCGCGCTCGGCCGGTTCTGGGCGGAGGTACTCGGTTGGGGTGTCGACAGCGAGGGACCCGGCGTGACCAACCTCGAACCCGTGGGGTTCGCCTATCCCGACCCCGTGGCCGTCTGCATCGACATTGTCGTCCGCCCGGAACCCAAAACGGTCAAGAACCGCGTGCACCTTGATCTGGCCACCACCTCGACCGCTCATCAAGCGGAGTTGGTCGCGCGCTCGAAGCGTCTCGGCGCGACGCTCGCCGACGTGGGGCAGGGCGACGTCCCCTGGACGGTCATGGCCGACCCGGAAGGCAACGAGTTCTGCGTCCTGGAGCCCCGTCCGATCTACCAGGACACCGGGCCGATCGCCGCGGTGGTGGTCGACTGCACCGACCCACGACGGATGGCCCGGTTCTGGGGCGAGGCGATGGACTGGACGCTGCACGAAGTCACCGACGACCACGCGACCATGCGCTCCGCCAAAGGCGTCGGCCCCTACCTGGAATTCCTCCGCACTCCCGACAGCAAGAGTGTGTGGAACCGCGTCCACCTCGACGTCCGCCCCTACCCCGGTGACGACCTGGCCGCAGAGGCAGCCCGACTGCGCGCCCTGGGTGCCACCGACCCTGATATCGATCAGTCCGCAATCTCCTGGACGGTTCTGGCCGACCCGGAAGGCAACGAGTTCTGCCTTCTCACGCCACGCTGATCCTGAGCAACGACTCCGGCTGGTTCCGGGGGCAGCGGCGAAGACCGAGTGGCGTCAGCCCATGCCGCCGGAGACGGGGATGGCGTCCCCGGCGGTGCGCGTCCTTGGGGGCAAGAAGCCCACGAGCAGGCGGTAGTCGTCAGCGGTGCCCGTACGGCTCCGGCGCCCAAAGCGTGTTGCAGAAGGCGGTGAGTCGGGCAGAACTCCTGAACATCACCCGACCGTGGAGCTGGGTGCCTGCCCAACCCGTGAACAACCAACGGCACCACTCGTGAGTAGAGCCACACGCTGGTCCTCCGAAACCACCGCCAGCGCTGTCCGCAGCCCTGAGTTTCTGGGCGTTCACCCTCATTGCTTCGTTCAGTCGCTGGCTGCGCCCGCTCAGATGTCCACCGGGACCGTGCTGTCGCGGGGTTCCGCGCCGACGATCAGCTCCCCGTGTCCAGTGCCGGCGGCCAACGAAGCCCTCCAGATCCGTTCCTTCCACTCCGGGGGCCAGCTGGTCGTGGTGTCCCACCGGATGCCCTCAAGATCGACTCCGTCCAGGTCGACCGACTGGAGGTCGGCCCCCCGAAAGTCGGTGCTGGCTTCTTCGACTGCTGTCACGGCCGTGGCCAGTGCCAGAGCCTCCCGGTAGGCCAGGTCGAGGTCGTCGGCCAGGTCCTGCGACACCTCGAGCACGCCGAGCCACGACATGTCCGTCCAGCGGAAATGGAGTAGCAGCTCGTTGTCGATCAACTGCTTGGAGCGGCGGGCCTCTGCCACGAGCCGCCACGTGCACGTGGCCAGGAAGTCCTCCACTTCTTCCATGTAGTCAAATCCGCCCAGAGCAGGTTGGGGAGCCTGGGCCGACTGCGGAAAGGTAAGCACGTGGCCCATGCCGCTGCTTACTCGCAGGAGCTGGTCGCGGGCGGTGTCCGGGAGTATTTCCTCCTCCAGACCGGCAATGAGTCGGTGCACGGTGTCCACTGCATCCCGGATGACCCGAACAGCGTCCAGGGGCCAGTACCGCCGGGCACACTTCAAGGCCTGCTTGCGGTACTTGAGCCGTACGAACGCAGGGCGTTGTATCAAGAGCCCCTCGGAAGACCCTTCCCTGTCGGCTACGGCACGCTCGCGAGGCGCTCTGCGCCCCGTACGGGCCAGACGCACCGCCACCGCATCCCCTGTCTGGCGATACGCCGCCGCGAGCAGGCGCCCCAGCGTCTGATCGGGGTCCCGCAGTTCCGGCGGCCCACCGCTACTCATAAGGCCGTCGTAGACGGCGATCCCCAGCTGCGCGTGTGCTCTTGCCAGCAAAGCCTCAAGCTGTTCGGATGTCCGGTCGCGGTTCATCGCTCCTCCTCTGCAGCCTCGTGGCCCAGCCCTTCGAGTCCCAGCCGAGCTTTGAGAGTCGCCCGCGCCCGGGAGAGGTTCTGACGGGCGGCCTCGGGCGAGATACCCATCGCCTCGGCGCTCTCCTGTGTGGTGAATCCGTCCAGAGTCCAGGCCAGCGCCGCACGTTGCTTGGACGGCAACAACAGCAGCATCTCGATCACGCGCCGTTCTTCGACGCCGAGCTCCACAGCATGCGCAGGCGAATCCCAATGTGCGGTCGGCCGGTCCGGAACCTCCTCGCAAGGCTCCTCCCGCACCTGTTGACGTAACCAGGAGCGCCAGGCCACCGTGCGCAGCCACGCCTTGGGGTAGCGAATACTCGTTCCCGGCCGGCACATCTGCGTGAACGCATCCTGCGCGGCGTCCTGTGCCTCACTCCAGGACGCCCCGTGCAGCAGCAGAAAACGCACAAGGCCCGGAAACTCGGCATGGTGGAGATCCTCGGCCAAGTCCCTCCCCTGCAGATCGACAGGAGTCAACCGGTCAATCGGGTCACTCACCCGAAGTTCAGCCTCGGCCGCGTCCTCCATGACGGCTCACCCCGGCCTCCGCCAGGCAGCCGGAGCCGCAGGCCGCAGAGCGTGAAAGCAGGCTGTTCCGAGCGTGCTCAGCGAGCAGCCGGGACACATGAAGCCCTACTTCACGCTTCAGCCGTTTCCGAGCGAACCGCAGGATACTGCTCACAGCCCCTAGAAACACGATCGCTGCGCTCGTGATCAACACCGGATCCACCCTTGCGCTCCCGCCTCTTCGAGCATTGGTGGCGTCCGAACGGGCGCCACGCTGACTAGTGCTGCCGGCAGGCCGCACTGTGACATCCGAGAGCTGAGAACTTGCAGGCGGATGCCCCGGCCGGCCCCCGAGCCCCGGCCGGGCCCCAGGCAGGGGAGAGGAACCCCGCCGCGGGGCCCACAATCAGGCCGTGCAAGTAACCGGTCCTGGAAGGGGCGGAGCCAAGTCCGGCCGTCTGCCGGTTGAGCGGAAGACTGTGGGAGTCACCCTGTGCTCCGGCGTCTTCAGACCGGCCGGTACGTGAGGCCACATGGTCGGACTCGAGGTCTGAGCTGTTGCCGGCGGTGTGGTTGTGCTGGGCGAGCTCCCAGCGCAGGTCTTCTGGGACAGCGCCGTGCGCCCAGGAGCCCAAGAAGCGGGAGGGGCATGGATCCCCATCGGCCCGGACGTGGAGGAGTGGCTGCACGGGTGCGTTCGGCATCCCACGGCGGACGGAGGTGTTCCGGCCGTGCCGTAAGGGCACACACCGGACACCGCACCATGCTGGAGGAGAACGATGAGCGATCGTGCCGGGCTTCTCCTGCTTGCAGCCGGGCTGGCCGCCGCCGACGCCGCCGTCGCTCTCCTGACATGGGGCACAGCCTGGCTGACCCTGTGTATCTACCTCACGATCGGGGCGATCGCTGCCGCCGTGTTCGCGTTCGTCGACATGGATGGCGGCGGATCCGGCGACATCAACGGTGACGGCGGTGCAGGACTCGGTGGCGGAGTCTGAGACCGGCGCCACCGACTGCGGGAAGGCTGAACGACTGAGCGCAAGGCGAAGCCCCCGACTCCGGGCGGGGGCACTCCGGGCTCCGCGGTGGGGCCGGAATACTCCCGTACTCAGGGCTCCGTGGTGGAGCCTGCCGGACCGGGTTCGGAGAGTTCCTGCGGCACGAGTTGGAGAATCGCCAGGGCGTGATCGTCCATGCCTGGCCCCACAGGCGGGGCCGGGTCCCTGCGGGGCAGAAGGCATTCACGCCCGCTCGTCGCGGCGAGGCCGGCGCCGCACGAGGCGCGACCGAGCAGCGCTGACATCGCAGCGCTGACATCACCGTGGGCGTGACCTGTCCGGTGTCGCTGAGCGTGGGGGAGATCCCCACGGCAGGTAGCCTCGGGCCGGACCACTCGCCGGCCACGTACCCGACCTCACGTGCCCCACCGCGCCGCTCACACGGCTCGTAGCGGGCTCGCGTGCCACGGTGCCTGATCCGGCCTGATCCGGACGAAGGCCACGAGCCGGCTCAGGAGCACTTGCCAGGCCGGAGCCCAGTGCCAGGGCAAACGACCGGGACTGTGAGGGCCATCCGGAGATTCATGGTGAAGGTTCCTTCCCAGGCCGGCGATCCGATGCTCAACGGACCTCGCCCGCCGGCGGCCCACCGCATGAGGAGTCGCGCCGAGCCGCGACGTCCTTGTTGGAAGCGCCTTGGGTCCAGGCAAGGATGATCCGGCACCGAAGCACCCACCCCTGCGGCGCAGAACGCCGCCGAACTGCGGGGACGGCCTCGCCGCAAGCCGCGGAACCTGTATGCCGACCGGGGTTACGACTTCGGCAAGTATCGCCGCCTACTATGGAAACGCGGCTTCAAGCCGATAATCGCCCGACCCGGCGTGGCCCACAGCGCGGGGCTCGGCAAGGTGCGTCGGGCCGTCGAGTGGGCCTTCGCCTGGCTGCACCAGTTCAAACAACTCCGGATCCGCTACGAACGTGGCGCCGACCTCCATGAGGGTCTGCTCGAACTCGCCTGCAGCGTCATCTGCCTTTGTCGCCTGCGCACCGTACGGTAAGCGAGGAGTCAGATGAGGATGATCGGATTGGTGAGTGCGGCGACGTGCCCATGGGGATGGCGGACCTCGATGCGGACGAACGCTGAGTCCGCTGCTGTCGTGTCCCACTGCACCACACCTGCCCCGTCACTGGGGAGTGACGCCCGGTGAACCGTCCCTCGATCGGTGTGGAAGCTGATGGTGCCGACCGGCGCACCTCGTACTGCCGCCTGCACTTCGACCTGCCTGCCATGAGTTGTGAGCTGTTCTCCGACCCCGGCAGTGCGACCATCGGCATTGACGGTGAACGATACTTCCACGTCGGCCGACTCGGCGATCCAGCTGCGGCCGGCACGGATTCCGGTCAGGACCGCCTCGGTGCTCAACTCTTCGGCGAAGACCACGGTGTGGGGGATCCCGATCTGCCCCTCCAAATGGGTGTCGCTGTTGCCCATCGCCGGCCGCCACGAGCCCGTGTGGACATCCACTGCGAGGCCCTGCCCCCACTCCGCCAGGGCGGCCTCGTTGTCAGCGTTCCAGGGGCGGTCCGATATCCACAATCCGTTCCAGACCTCCACCACGTCGAAGCCTCGGAAGGGGAACATGAAGTCGCCGGACGGGTAGGGCGCGTGGGGGTGGGCGGCCACGCACAGGCCCCCCACCCGATGGACCTGATCCAGGCAATGATCGATCAGTCCGTCCCCGACCTGGTGGTTCCAGTCGACGACCTCGCCGGGGTTGATGCCGAGCGCGAGCCAGTGCCCGGTCTTCGTGGTCACTTCCTCACCGAGAACGATCAAGAAGTCATCGGCAGCCAGTTTCTCCCATGCATCGGGTTTCGCAGCTGAGTTGTGCTCCGTTGTCGCCATGAAGTCGAGCCCGGCAGCGCGCGCCCGAACGGCCAGCTCTTCAGGAGTGAGCTCCCCGTCCGAGTGGATGGAGTGGACATGGCAATCCCCGCGGTACCAGGCCGGCCCACGTCCGACCGCCCGCGTCGGCGGGAAACTCATACCCGACAAGGTTCTCTCCCCTCAAAGTCCTGTCGAGTCAACGCGCAAGCAATGCGACCGGTTCCGTCACGTCACTGAGCGCCGTCCCAGTCAAGAGGTCAGCTCAAGATCTCATTCTGAAACGACCTCTGAGCTTGCCGCTTAACCTCGGCGCGAGATGAGTCGGGCGAGTAATTCTGTCGGCCAGCAGAGCCAGTCGAGGAGAGGGCTGGTGACCACGAACCAGTGGATACTGATGCGGCCCAGCTCCTTCTCCAGGATCAGTGGTGCCTCATCCCGGTAGACGTAGCGAAGGTACCGGCGGCGGATCGGCGTTCCGGCTATCAGCAGCACCGGTGAGGCGATAAGGATGGCCATCGGGACCAGGGCTCTCGCGGCGGTGAGCTTCGCCTTCTCCTCGTATCGCATGCGCTCAGTGTGCTGATCCTCACCGTCGCTGTCAGCCTGTCCTGCGGGGTTCGGTGCCGGCCTTGTGGTGCGCGGGTCGGCTGTATGCCTCGCCGGTGGCGAGCACCCTCACCCGGCCGCACAGACCGACGCCGACGCCGCCTGCGCACTGCGGTCCGCCACCGACGAGACCACCCTCCAGGCCGCCCTGCAACACGCGATCCGTACCGCCGACACCCTCGTCACCGCTGTGGCCACACCATCAGCACCCTTCACCACACCACCTGACGGGTCCGCCGCGCCGTTGCCGAGATCGCCCACCGCACCCAGGCCCTGGACGTGTCACCGACCTTGTGACCGCACTCGCCGGCCACCGCCACACCATGGCCACCGGGGAAGGGACTCGGCTGCGCGGGCAGGACTGGCTGCTGCCCTGTCCGCCTCCCACCGAACCCGCTCCGCGGTCACCGCACCGAGCCTCTTCGTGTCTCGGTCCTGGTGCCCGCCCTCGCCCACGCCGTGCAGGCCACCGCCAGCTACGCACTGCGGCACACCCCGACCGACACCAGCCTTCACACGGCCCGCGAGCACGCGATTCGCCGCTGTGGTGCACTCGTTGCCGCAGCCGGCGCACAGCTCACCGTGTGATTCCCGAACCCGCACTGTCGGCCCCGGCCGGCGGCGTACCGTAGCAACCAGGAGCAAAAGAGAATCCGTGGACGCGAGCTTCAGAACCGTCATCGACGGCGAGCTCGTGGAACTGCCTTGCACCATCGCTGCGATCCGTGCCGGCATGACCCCGGACCAGGCCGCCGCCTTCGACCGCGAGATCGACCACGTCCCCGCCCCCGAGCTGCCCGTCACGCTCGTCCACTGGGCCCTGGCCGGCACTGCCGCCGACGATGAGGACGAGGCCCTCTTCGACCGCCTCGCCTGCGGCGAAGACATCGGAGCCCGCACCGTCACCGCCCGCCCGGAGGTGGCGTGAGCCGCTACCGCATCCAATACGCAGCACCAGCCGACCGAGCACGCTACGCCATGACGCCGACGCGGCGGGCGCAGTTCGATGCCGGTATCCAGCGCCCCGCCACCGACCCGTACGGCACCGGCTCCACTCGGGTCACGGACGTCCCCGACCGCCGCCAGGCCGTCGTCGCGGGCGTTGTCATCCGCTACTACGTCAGTCAGTCCGTCCAGACCCTCACTGTTGTCCGCGCCGTCTACATCTGACACCCGCACACACAAGCGGCCCCTCGCCCAGGTACACCTCGGCGAGGGGCCGCTCGACCGCAGGTGAAGGCCCATGCGCTCGGCCCACGGCCTTGCCCGTCCCCAGAGGCGTGGGCACCCGGCGCAACGGCCGGACTACCACTCGACGAGCGCCTGGACAGGGTCATCACCGGCAGATGAACCGCTCTCAGGTATCGGCGGAGATGACAGGTGGCGGTAGGTTCAGCCGCCGCGCCGGGGGAGGGCTGCCAGGTCGTCACGGCCGTCCTGCGTGGCCTCCAGCGCGAGGTGGAGATCCGTACGTCTTCCAGCCTCGAAGGCCACCGATGAGCGCCGCACTCTCCACGAGGGCACCGGCCACGAACTCCTGGGCAGCCTGGCCGAAGGCAGCCGCAGCCGGGTCCTGGCTTCGCGGTTGAATCCCACCGGAACACTGGAGCCCGGCATCTGCGGCGGCCTCGACCGGACCGACGACTGGTACGTCGGCGACGGCTGGTACAGCGATGGCGACGGCCGCGACATCGACTGCCGCACCGGCTGGGCCCTGCATCCGTACCCGCTGCTGTGGGCGCGGATGGCGGGCCCGTACGGCGACGGCGGACGCGGCGTGGGCTTCGGTCAGGTCCGCGGGGTCCTTGCCGTTCCCTTCGTGGAACGCGGCCGGAATCTCAAGGCCCGGGTTCGCTGCTTCGCCTACGGCGTAGGTCCTGACCGTACCCACCAAGGCAGGCCCGTCAGCCCAGCAGCGCGAGCAGCCGCGCCAGCGCCTCCGTGACGGGCCTGCCCACCTCGCCCACGGTCGCCGCGATCTGCGAGACGGACGCCAGGATCATGCCGCGCTCACGCAGGGCGGCCCGGTCGGGGGTGAGCGCGGGCAGCGCGTTCTCCAGGGTCCGGGCCTGGTCCGGGGTGAGCTCCGGGCGCAGCTCCTTGAGAAGGCGGGTGAGGTCCGTCAAGGTGGCTTGGAGCTCGGCGTCCTGAGCGGTGCCGTCGTTGTGGACGATGGTGCCGTGGTTGATGCCGATGACCTTTTCGCCGCCGTTCACGTTGACGACGTCTCCGTAGTAGTTCGACGTGTCGCTCATAGTTTGATCCCCGTGTTTCCCCTGCCGCCGTTCATGTTGACGACGGAACCGAAGTTGTTCGTGGTGTTGTGCTGCTCGACGACGGCGGAGAACTCGTACTCCGGGTGGTCGATCGCATAGACGATCTGCCCGGCGATCGACCGCAGTTCATCCATGGTCGGCAAGGTCAGGACCACCCTGGAACCGCTGTTGAGCTCGACGACCAACACCGGCTTCCTCGACCCGAGCAGGACGGCGCAGACAACGACCAGGGTGAACAGGGTGAGAACGCCCGGGGCAGGGCCGCCGCCCCCGCCGCCCCCGTCCGCGGAATCGAGCCAGGCGGAGACCACGAAGGCGAAGACCACCAACAGCAGGAAGTAGAAGCCGGCCTTGCCCCAGGCGGGCTTCAGCCTGAACACCTCGATCCAGCTGACATTGCGCAATGGAACCGCCGCCGACCCCACCCACAGGATCTGCCGCTGGACCCTGAGTTCCAGCGGCTTGCCCCTGCGGGGAGGCAGCGGCATCGGCGGGATCTGCGGATGCGGCTGAGGCGGCTGAGACGGCGGCCGGGGCGGAAGTTGTGGCGGAGGCCCGGGAGGTTTCCCGGGCGGTGGTACGCCGATGCCGCCTGTGTGATCCATGGTCCCCCCGTGCTGTCGTCACAACCACCCGCGCGGCGCGGGAGCATCATTAAGCCTGTGGGGGGTCGTGGGACGGCAGACAAGATGCGGCCAATTTCATTTCTGCGGCCAATAATTGACGCTACGTCAAAGACGTCTGGCGGTGACGGCGGCGTAGGGGCGGGACGGGGTTCTCGGTCCTGGGACGCAGCTGCGTCCCAGGGGTCAGGCCTTGCCGAACCCGGACTCCTTCAATGCTGCGTTGTTCTTCGAGCCCTGCTTCTCCGTGGTGACGATGTCCCTGTAGGTGAAGTGCATGCGTTTCTCTGGGTGCGTGGCTGGGTGTCAGATGAGAGTCGAAGTGCCGGCGCAATCCGTGACTGAGTAGCCGATGTGGCCTCTGGTGCTTGAGTTGGCTCGGGGAGGGGCGTTGGGTCGCTCTGAGAGGGCGTTTAGCGTGAGTGGATTGCCGCTTATGCCCTAGTAGGTTCCTCGCCAGGTTAGTGTGGTCTCGTCCGTTATGCGCTTGGCGAGGTTGTCGATCGACGCAACGTGGATCATGGCTTCGGAGCTGGCGGTGAGGGTCTCGTAGTCGCGGGCGAGGCGGCGGTGCATCATGATCCAACCGATGCTCCGCTCCACTACCCAGCGCCTTTTCACGACGTGAAAACCGCGAACTCCGGGATTTCTGTTGACGACTTCGACGTCGATTCCGAGCTGCGCGCCGTGCTCGACGACGGACTTCTTGAAGCCGGTGTCTACCCAGCTCTTGGCGATGGTCGGGTACGTCTTCTTGGCCTGGTCGAGGAGGCGTATTCCCAAGGCGTTCTCGGAGAGGCTCGCGGCGGTGACGGTCGCGACGAGAATCAGACCGATTGTGTCGGTGAGGATGCCTCGCTTCCGGCCCACGATCTTCTTCGCGGCGTCCGTTCCCTGGCTGGTCACGGGCACGTTGGTGGAGGTCTTGATGCTCTGGGTGTCGATGACGGATGCCGTCGGTTCGGGCTTGCGGCCTTCCTTCACGCGGGCCAGGGCGGTGAGGTCGTAATTGATCTGGGCGAAGATTCCCTCGTCGCGCCAGGCGGCGTAGTACGCGTAGACGGTGCCGTGATTTGGAAAGTCGTGCGGGAGGTATTTCCAGGGAATTCCGGTGCGGTTCACGTAGAGGATCGCGTTGAACACGTCGCGGAGTTCGACTTTCGCCGGCTGGCCGGTGGGTCTGCGGTCAAGTCGGGCTTTCCTCCATGTCGTCAGGGTGGGCTCGATCAAGGCCCACCGGGCGTCGGACAGGTCGCTGGGGTACGGCTTCGGCTGGCTCACGCCGCAGCCTTGACACGGGAGGGCCGGAAGGTGCCGTTCCTCTGACTACCAGGAGGTTCTGTCACATCTTTAAACCAGACGGAATCCCGGCAGCAGAAGTGAGCGAAACGGACGGCAGGCCCTGTGCGGCGGGATGTGATGAAGTTCTTATACTTCCTAAAATTGAGCAAAAAGGGGCAGTAGCGAAAGCGGCTTTCCGGAATAAATCTACGTAAACGCCCTCTGAGAGTGTGGAACGTAAGCTCTTGTCCGTTTCGTGATTGAGGTTGGAGAAGGAGCGCTGGTCACGGAGTGAGGCTGGCCCTCAAGCTTCGGGGCGGGCGAACAAGCCGGGTTCGGTTTCGACGAGGATGCCTCGGCTGACCAGGCGTTTCAGTGTGGAGCGGATGCCTTCGGTGTTCTTCGGGAGGATCGGCAGGTCGAGGGCCTGGCAGAGGTCGCGGGCGCGCATCGGCCGGCCCGCGTCGGTCAGGGCGGTGAGGATCTGCTGGTAGGCGGGGTGGTCCGGGATGCCGGGACGCTCCGGGCTCGGCAACGGGTGGAGGCATGGGGAGGGCGAGGAGCGTCTTGCGGGTGATGCGCAGATTCTCGCACTCCGCGTCGAACTCGCTGAGCTGTGCGGCGAGTTCCTCGGCACTGGTCCTCAACTGCTCAGCCTGGTCGGCCAGTTCGCGCTCACGGGTCTCGATGTGTTCCAGGATGGCTTTGACCTGTGGGTTCTCGCTCATGTGGTCCTCCAGGAGGGGAGGGTGGCACCGGTGAGGCGGCGCGCCATGACCGAGGTCATCGCCCACAGGACGCGGGAGCGGGAGGATGCGGGGCGGTGTTCGTAGTCGCGTACGAGACGGCGGTAGCACATCAGGATCCCGTTCGTCTGCTCCACGATCCACCGCTTGGCCTGCGGGACGAAGCCCTTGTCGGCCGGGTTGCGCTCGACGATCTCGACGTCGATGCCATGGTTCTTGCCGTGCTCGACGACCTTCTTCTTGAAGCCCTGGTCGACCAGGGCCTTGGTCACCGTGTCGCACTGCCCGGCGACACCGTCCAGCAGGGCGATGCCGGCGGTGTCCTCGTGTGCCGAGGCGGGCAGGACGACGCAGTCGACGACGAGGCCCAGTACGTCCACGGCCAGGCATCTCTTCCTGCCCGGCACCCTTTTCGCGGCGTCCTTGCCGGTAGTCGTGGCGGGGACGCCGACGACGGCGTGGATGCTCTGCGTGTCCAGGACCACCAGACTCGGGTCGGCCAATCGCTTCCGCTTCTCCCGCAGCTGCCAGCGCAGCAGGTCATGAATGTCCTGGTCGGTGCCCTCGTCGCGCCAGAGGCAGAAGTAGTACTTCACCGCTCCGGGCGGGGTCATGTCGTGCGGCAGGAACTCCCACTGGCAGCCGGTGCGGTTCTGGTAGAGGATCGCGTTCACGATTTCCCGCATCGCGTACTTGCCCTGATGCCCGCTGACCGACGGATGCCGGGCCTTCCACGCCGTGATCACGGGTTCGACGAGCTTCCACTGCTCGTCGGTGAGATCGCTCGGGTACGGCTTGCGCATGCTCATGCCATAACCCGAGCGAACCCCGAACGCCTGACCGGCAGCAATGCCTCAACGTCACACCATCGAGCGATGGCAAGACCGACAGAACGCCACATCCCGCACTCTGAGTTCCGGGCCGCAGGGCGAAGGCGATTCAGCAGACGCCCTGCGAGGGGCGGGTTCTGCGGGCCGGCCGTCGCGGAAACCGTTTCGGTCATCGTTGACGTTGGCCTCTACCTCCGACGTGCGCCCGAGGTGCCGCACAGCGCCAGGGGATGACACTGCGGACCACGTGACAAACCCAGCGCGCAAAATCGGGGCACCGTTGACAGGAACCCGACACGGATGTCATCGCCGCAGCTCGGCAACGCGCTGTTCGGGGGCGCCAGCCTGGACCACGCGCGTGGCCATCGACGCCGAGACAGGACCTCCCTTCGGTAACCCGCCGCGTCCCGGCCGCTGCGTTGCTCCACGACGTAGCACCCCCCCGGCGCGGGAACCAGGTGGTCCGACCTGCGCCGTCAGGGAGTGCCGTGTCTGTTCCCCGCGGTGGCGGGCACCGCAGGAAACACGTGCATCCTGACGGATCAGGCGGCCACGGCGAGCGGGCGGAGGCTGCCGGGCGGCCGGGACGTTGGGATGTCGGGCGGCACGCGCGCCGATTCGGCAGTATCCAGGCCGGCCCTGCCGCAGGCCGTCCCGTGTCTCAGGCCTGTGGGACGTGCTCGCCCAGGCATGCCTAGGTGAGCTGGGCCACCACGCCCGTGACGGGGAAGGGGCCCGAGTTGGGCAGAGCCGCCTCGGTGGTCTGAAAGGCGGTGACCGCGACGAGTGTGGCCGCGTCGAAGGTTCCGGGGGTGAAGGTGCCAGGGACCAGGAGATTCAGGCGCGTCGGGCCGAACATCCTCTGTATGACGCCGATATCGTCCGCGCCCGCTTGGTCGATGTCCCCGAGCTGGCGATTGGGGCGATTGCCGGGGACGGGAAGGAAGAGAATGTCAGGGTCGCTGGCCGGCGGCTCCTCCGAAACGCCCGCGTTCCGGAACAGGCCCCGGTCGACCGCGTTGCGCTTCCCCAGGCCCGATCCGCCCATGTTGCACTGCAGTGCGGCGGCGAACCAATTTCTGGCGCCGACGGCCAAATGGAACTTCGGGAACTGGGACGGGCCCAGGCCGTTCGGCCCCAGGCCCCAGGCCATGCTGAGGACGCCGAGCTGGGCGTCGGCCGGCCATGTGTCGAACCCTGTGAAGAGGGTGCGGATCACGGCCTCGTTCTGGTTCAGCCGCTTCGTCACCAGGGTGTCGATCCCCGCGTCGCTGAGATGCAGGGTCGTGGCGGTGCCGCCGGCCTTGACGACGGTCCACTCGGCGGCGATCTCGAAGTCGGAGGCCTTGGTGTTGTCACTGTCGCGGAGCAACGGCGCGCCGAGGGAAGCGAGCGCCAGGGCGTCCGCAACGGGGTCGATCTTGTTGCCGATGCCGATGGTCACGTTGCCGAGGCTGTCCAGATACATGTGTCTGACCCGCCCCTCCAACCGTGTGGAGAAGGCGGAGAAGTTGTCGCGCACCGCGGTACGCATGATGGTCGGCCCTCCGTTCTGCGGAGATCGGCCCCCTGGCCACCGGAATCCTGGCTGTCGCGCTGCATGCTGCCGGAGGCCCCGTCGAGGCGAGGAGGCAGAGCCAGGGAGGAAGAGAGATTCCTAGAGGTGTGTCCTCCGCTCCGAGCGAGTGCGGGCGGCCATGTCGAGCCAGGGGTCCGCCTATTTCCATGGTAGAAAGCCGGCGCTCGGTCCGCTCGTCGTACGTGCCGCCGCATGGCCGGGCATGGTGACCGCCCCCCCCGAGGCGGGACGGGAGATGCCGAAGAACGGTCTGATTCGCGCCGCGAGCGAGGACAGCGGGATCACGACGCTCCGCTGCGAGTGCGGTGAGTAGAGCGCTCTCCATGTGTTCGACGGGTCCTTCGAGGTGCTGGCCACGGATCCCGACGGCCGGCCTCCGCGGCCAGCGGAGGTGGATGGAAGGCCATGCCGTCAGCGGGGAGTTCCGGTACCGTCCGCCGTCCGCCGTCCGCCGTCCGCCGTCCGCCGTCCGCGCCGGCGGTCGGGGTCGGGGCCGGGTCGCGGAGATCCTGATGGTGGCGCTGCCCCTGCTGCGCCGCGCGTGTGGGTGCTCCCTGGAGCTCCTGTCGGATCTGGTGTCCGGCGATGCAGAAGACCTGATCGAGGACTGTCAGGAGCTCATCCGGCCGACTGTCTGGACGCTCCTGGAGGAGATTGCCCCCTCGGTCGCCGGCCGCGGCCTGTCGTCTCGCCATCGGCGGCGCCGGGCGGGGCCTTCGCCGGCATCCGCCGCCGGTCGCAGGAGCGATCACCCGTTCAAAGGTGCTTCGCGTGGGCGCTCTTGACGACGCTGTCGATCGCGCGCAGTCGGACGTCGACTTCTGCCTTGGCGTACGGTCCGGCCCTGACGCGGCCCTGGCTCCGTACGCCCTGACGCCCGCCGAGCGGGACACGCTCCGCGACCCCGCCGTGCTCCCCGAGGGACCGCCCGATGAGGGACCTCCGGACGAGGGCCCGCCCGAGGGGCCGCGAGCTGGGTCGCCTCGAACCCGCCGAGCCGGTCAAGGACGGCTGCGGCCATCAGCCGCGCACCTCGCGGGGGGAGGCTCACCGCGCCCCGCAGTGGAGCCACGGAACCTGGGTGCCGGAGTGACCGCGCAGGTCGTGACCATCGGCCGCGTGGACGAAGGTGTTCTCTGCGAGGAGCCGTCGCAGAGATTCGCGGTCCCCGGGCGGTTGGGGAGGCGGCATGTCGTTCCTGATCGGTCCTGCTCGGCCCGTGCCGCCCGGCCTGTCCGTTTCAGGTGACGCCGTGGAAACTGTGAGTGAGGGTCTAGGGGGTGGGTGCGCACGCGTCCACTATCGCCGCGCGCCGCGCGCGGCCCGCGCCGCGCTGGCGTTGCCGCAGGCGCCACCGCCCACAGCGCGAAGAGCGACGGAACCGGTGACGTCACGACGGCCTGCTGCCGTGACGGACAACGGCACCACGTCCGGACCGGACCGGACCGGACCGGACCGGACCGGACCGGACCGGTGAGGTTCCCCCGAGATGCGGAGTCGGTTGACAGCAGGTCAGATGGGACTCATGAGAGGAACATCGACCATGGCTGCTCCCCGGAAA
>NZ_JBITUB010000017.1:78898-152909 GCF_044542225.1 Streptomyces sp. NPDC079020 | reverse complement strand
GTATGCCGTCGATCAGTCGCCGCCGAGGCCAGACGGGCGGCCGCCCCGCCTTCGTCCCCTTCGGCAACAACGCCTCCAGCGTTGCCCACTGTTCGCCCGTGAGATCTCCCCGACCCATGAACCGTGATCATTCACGCCCCAAGATCCACTTTCGATACACGGCCTAGCTGAGGCCGAGGGACCTCCTTCCACCCTGGCAGCTGGTCCCGATGACCGCAGGGCCGCTGGGGGCAATGAACGGGACCAAAGGTCCCGCCCCCGGTCGGCGGAGCCCGGACGCGGCAGTGACGAGCCCGTTCGGTCCTGAGGGTGGGCCATTCGGCCCTCGCCGACCCCGAGCGCTTGTCGGAGGGTGGTGATGCGGGACAGCACCGTCCGAACCCTCGAACAGGAGGCGCGGCGATGAAGCACATGAAGGTCGGCGGTCTGATGACCGACGACGTGGTCTCCGCCGTTCCTACGACGTCGTTCAGGGACGTGGCGAAGCTGCTCGCCGAGCACGACATCACCGGGGTCCCCGTCCTGGACGAGGACGACCATGTCGTCGGAGTCGTCTCCGAGAGCGACCTCCTGGCCCGCCACGAGCTGACTGCGCGAGACCTGATGACCACGCCGGCCGTCACGGTTCACGCCGAGGAGACGGTGGCGGACGCGGCACGGCTGATGGTGCGCCGCGGAGTCGAAAGGCTTCCCGTGGTCGACGAGGAGGAACGACTGGTAGGCATCGTGACCCGCCGCGATCTGCTCTGTGTCTACCTCCGCCCGGACTCGGAGATACGGCGCCGCATCCGTGAGGACGTCCTCACGGATGCCATGGGCCTGCCCGGGGATGCGGTGGACGTGCACGTCCTCGACGGCGTGGTGACGCTGGGGGGACGCGTCCGGTGGCGGAGTCAAGCCCTGATGCTCGTCGGACTCGCCGAGCGCGTGGATGGCGTCGTCGCCGTCGTGGACCGGCTGTCCTTCCACGAAGACGACACACATCTCGCATCCGCCACCCGGACTCCGCACGACATCTCTTGGTGACTCACCTCAGACAGGACGAACCGTGTCTACCACCGCGCTGACCCGACCACTGGTGACGTCGCTGATCGAAGACGCTGTCATGGCTCCCTCGATGCACAACGCACAGCCCTGGAAGTTCGTCTGCACGACGGGCACCGGGGTCGTCGAACTACACGGCGACCCGCTGCGCGGCATGCCGCGCGGGGACCCCGACCACCGGTCCCTCCACCTCGGCTGCGGCGCCGCCCTGTTCGGTCTGCGGGTCGCCGCCGCGCACCGGGCCCTGCATCCCGTGGTCCGGCTGCTGCCCTCCCCGAAAGATCCCTGGCACCTCGCCGACGTACGGTTCGACGATCCCGACGACGCCGACAGCGAACTGGGCATACTCCATGCCGCCCTGTCGCGTCGGCACACCAGCCGCTTCCCCTTCACCGAAGAACGGATCCCCTCCGAAGTGATCGACGGACTCCGTGCCGCGGCCCTCATCGAGGGCTGCCGACTCGTCGTACCGGGAGCGTGGCACACCGACACCGTCATGGGTCTCGTCCACGCTTCTGAGCTGTTCGAGGCGGCGGACGAGGCCGTACGCGCGGAGATCGCCGCCTGGACACGCACCGGTGCGGGTGGGGAAGGCCCCGGCACCGAGGGCATCCCCTCGTACGCCTTCGGCCCGAGGCAGTACGACGTGACCTCCCCCGTCAGGGACTTCGACGCCCCCCGACAGGTGCCCGCCCGCACCTCGGCACGCTTCGAGAAGAATCCTCAGATCGCACTGCTCGGCACAGTCGAGGACGCCCGGGAGGAATGGTTGAAGGCCGGCCAGGCCATGCACCGAGTCCTCCTGCAGGCCACCCTCGACGGCCTTGCCACCTCCCTGATGTCCCAACCGCTGGAATGGCCCGAACTCCGTTCCGAAGCACGCTGTCCCGGCTCGATGGTCAGCTTCGTTCACATGGTGATCCGCCTGGGCTACGGCCCCCAGGGTCGGGCCACACCGCGCCGTCCCGTCTCCGAGGTGCTCGCCTTCGACTGAACCGCTTCTCACCGACGGAACCAACGCTCCTGTCCGGGTGCAACAGTGACCCGCCGGTCGCCGGGGAGGGCGACGGCGAGCGGGCCCGCAGGCGAGGCGGGGACCCGGATGGCCAGCCGACCGGGAAGCATCCGCAGGCGCACCCCTCGATGATGGCCGACGCACAGGGTGAAGGCGAACCGGGGGATCTCCGCCAGCGGCACCGGAGCCACCCGAAGCCCCTCCGGTCCCGTTGCCAGGCCGGTGATCCCGCGTTCGACGAGGTCGATCGTGCCGGCCATCGCGCCGAGATGGATGCCCTCGCCGGTCGTTCCGCCCTGGACATCGGCCACGTCGTCGAGCAGCGCCCCCTCGCAGTAGCGCCAGGCTTCAGCGCCTTTCTGCCGGGCCAGCACCCAGCCGTGGACGAGACTGCTGAGCGTCGAGCCGTGGCTGGTGCGCCGCAGGTAGTACGAGACGGTCGCACGCCACATCTCGTCGTCCAGCCCGTAGCCCAGCCGACCGAACAGGCTGTACAACTCATCGAGCCGGAAGAGGTAGCCCAGCATGAGGGTGTCGGCCTGCTTCGACGCCTGGTAGCGGTTGACCGTGTCGCCCTCGGCCTCCAGGATCCGGTCGAGTCTGCGGATGTCGCCGTAATGGGCCCGGTACGCCTCCCAGTCGAGCTCCGCCAGGTCTCCGTATCCCTCGAACTGGCTGACCACGCCTTGGTGGAACGGCACGTACAGGCGGCGGGAGACGGCCTCCCAGCGAGCGATCTCGCTGTCGTCCAGCGACAGTTGCTCCGACAGTTCCGAGCGTCGGGCCGCAGGCAATTCGCCGAGCAGGTCGAGGCTCCGGGCGAGCACCCAGGCGGCGGTCACGTTGGTGTAGGCGTTGTCGTCGATGCCTGGGCTCGTGGCATCGGTATAGGCGTCGTGGTACTCGTCCGGTCCCATGACCCCGCGGATGCGGTAGCGGCCGATCGCCGGGTCGAAGGTGGCGGCCCCGGACCAGTAGCGGGCGACCTCAAGGAGGATCTCCGCTCCGGCGGCGTGGAGGAATCCGCGGTCGCCGGTGGACTGCGCATACCGCCAGACGTTGTACGCGACGGCCGAGCCCACATGGCGCTGGAGCCGGGAGTGGTCGGGCAGCCAGCGCCCGGAGCGGGGGTTGAGGTGCAGGGCCTGTGTCTCCTCGCGGCCCGAACTCGCGCTCTGCCATGGATACATGGCCCCTTGCTGGCCGGCGAGGCGGGCGGCCTCGCGGGCGGCCGGCAGTCGACGGTGCCGGTACATGAGCAACGCGCGGGCCACTTCGGGGAAGTGGAGGTCGAGGTAGGGCAGGACGAAGAGCTCGTCCCAGAAGACGTGCCCCCGGTACGCCTCACCGTGCAGCCCACGCGCGGGAACGCCCACGTCGAGGTCCGCCGTGTGCGGGGAGAGCGTCTGCAGCAGGTGGAACACGTGCAGCCGCAGGATGCGGCCCGCCTCCCCGGGCACGTGCAACTCACCCTGCTCCCAGACTCGCCGCCAGGCCGCCTTGTGGGCGGAGAGCAGCTGCGGGAAGGAAGGAGCACGGGCGATCACGTCGGTGGCTGCCGAGAGCGGGTCAGCTGCGGGCCAGTCCATCGAGGTGTGCAGTGCCAGAGTCTTCACGACCATCGCCGAGCGGCGGGGAACGACCGGCAGGTGGTACGTCTGCACGGTGCCGGTACTGGTGGCCTCCTCCCGCGCGGGCCGCGCGGGGCGGGTGACTGTACGCACCGCCATGGCGATCCTGATGCCCGGGTCGACGGTACGGCAGAAGATCCAGGAGACACCGTCGGGCGCGAATCCGGTCCGGTGGTCCGTGAGATGACACCCGTCAAGGTGCCGGTAGCGCTCCACTCCGGCGTTGGTGACGGTGCCGTCGAGGACGGACTGCACCTCGACGGAACCGCTCCATCCGTAAGCGCGGAACAGGGTGCACTGGGCAGCAAGACCAGAGTCTCCCATGTGTACGACGCGGATGTGGCTGACGCGCAGGCCCCGCCCGCGGGCGTCCTCGAAGAACAAGCGCCGGGTGAGCACGCCCGCGCGCAGGTCCAGACGGACGTCGTAGTGGCGCAGCTCCCCGGCGTCGGGCGTCAGCCAGTCGCCTGCCGGCCCGTCGTCCGGCAGGCAGCGGTAGCGCAGAAGCGTCCAGTTCGGAAGGTTGACGAGGTCCTCGTTGTCGACCCGTTCGCCGGCGACGACCGAGGGGAGCCGGTCGTAGCAGCCGGCCAGATAGGTCCCCGGATAGTGCGCGCCTCCGGCGGGGCACTCGGGAGCGGAGCCCCGGGTGGCGAACCGGCCGTTGCCGAGGGTGCAGAGCGCTTCGACCAGCGGCTCGCGCTCCGGGTCATACCGGTCGTAACTCCACGTCCAGCCGATGGTCATCCGCGCTCACCCCACACGCTCCGGACCAGCGTCGTGAGATCGGGAACCACCAGGTCGGCACCCTGCTCTCGCAGGAGGGCGGCGGTGCATCGCAGCGGGGTGCGGTCGACTCCGACGACGAGACCGAAACCGCCGCGACGCGCTGCCTCGACTCCGGCGAGAGCGTCCTCGGCGACCGCGGTCACCTGCGGGCTGCTGCCGAGGAGGGCCGCCGCCCGCAGGAAGAGCGCGGGATCCGGCTTGCCGGCGAGGCCGAGTCGTGCGGCGTCCTCGCCGTCCACGATCACCGCGAGGAGACCGGCGAGCCCCGCGGCACGGATCAGTGCCCGGGCGTGCCGGGAGGCAGACACGGCGGCGCACGGGACTCCCGCCGTGCGCAGGGCCGCGAGAGCCGGCCTGGCGTCGGCGAAGGCCGTGACACCTTCCGTACGAAGCAGATCGACGAACGCCCGTTCCTTGTGTGCCGCGACGGCCCAGACCGTGGCGTGGCCGGGGTCGTCGTGCGGATCTCCCGGTGGGAGGTGAAGGCCGCGGGCGGTGAGGAAGGCCACGGCGCCGTCGTACCGAGACCTTCCGTCGACGAGTCGGCGGTACTCGGCGTCCGCGTCGAAGGGGGGTTGTCTCCCGTTGCCGGGCGCCAGTCGGTCGAGGCAGGCGTCGAAGGCGATCTTCCACGCCGCCGCGTGCACGACGGCGGAGTCGAGCAGTACACCGTCGGTGTCGAGGACGACGCTCTCCGGCGGCCGAGAGTCCGGGCCTCGGCCGTTCATCAGGCCGCCGATGTGTCGGGGAGGCTCACGACCGTGTGCTGCGGGCCGCCCAGCGCGACCTTGATGGCGCCGGTCTCGGACCCGCGACCGAAGACGTCGTACGCCTCCTCCATCTCCCCCAGCTCGAACCGGTGGGTGAGCAGTGCTGCCGACGGCAGCCGCCCCGCGGCCATCATGCGCAGCAGCATGGGTGTGGACGAGGTGTCCACCAGGCCGGTGGTGATCGTGACGTCCTTGATCCACAGGTCTTCGAGGTGGAGGGCCGCGGGCTTTCCGTGCACTCCGATGTTGGCGACTCTGCCGCCTGGTCGGACCATCCGGGTGCACATCTCGAACGCCTCCGGGACGCCGACCGCCTCCATGACAACGTCGGCGCCAAGGCCGTCAGTCAGATCCGCGACGAGCTGTTCGGGGCCTTCCTCGGCATTCACGGTGGCGTCCGCGCCGAGGGCACGGGCGGCGGCCAGCCGCGACTCGACCAGGTCGACGGCGACGATCCGGCCCGGACGATAGAAGCCGGCAGTGGCGACGGCGGCGAGACCGATGGGGCCCGCGCCGACGACGACCACCGTGTCGGCGGGGTGCACGGCACCGTTCAGGACCCCGACCTCGTAGGACGTGGGGAAGATGTCGGCGAGCAGGACCGCGTCGGAGCCGTCGATGGTGTCCGGCAGCGCGTGGACGGACAGGTCGGCGAAGGGCACACGGACGTACTCGGCCTGCGTGCCGTCGACGGTGTGGCCAAGGATCCAGCCACCTCCGCCACGGCACTGCCCATACCGGTTCTCGCGGCAGAAGCGGCACCTGCCGCATGCGGAGATGCAGGAGACCAGGACGCGGTCTCCCGGCCGCACCGTGCGGACGTCGCCTCCGGTCTCGACCACGGCGCCCACCGCCTCGTGTCCGAGGACCCGGCCGGGCATCACCTCCGGCACGTCCCCCTTGAGGATGTGCAGGTCCGTGCCGCAGATGGTGACGACGTCGACCCTGACGACCGCATCGGCGGGGTCCTCGATGCCCGGGTCGGGTACGTCCTGCCAGGCGATCCGACCCGGTCCCTGGAAGACGAGTGCCTTCATGGCGCCCACCTGCTTCCTGTCGCGCGTCGCCGCGGTCCTCGTCCACCAGGCTCCCCGGAGCCCTCGGGCGGCACATGAGCCGGTCGGCCCCGAAAGGGGCCCGCTCGGACCCTCCGGTCCCGGCCGGTCCGGATGCGAAGGTGGAGACCGGTCCACTCCGAAGAGGGCTGACCATGTCCGGGGCAACCCCGAACACCGCTCCGCGACCCGCACTGCTCAGTTTTCTGGGCGGCGTGGGAACGGTCACCGGAAGCAAGTTCCTGGTCGAGAGCGACCATGCGCGGATCCTCCTCGACTGCGGTCTCTTCCAGGGTTTCGCGACCTTGCGGCGCCGCAACTGGGAACGGTTCGCCCGCGACGCCGCGGACGTCGACGCCGTGGTCGTCACACATGCCCATCTGGACCACTGCGGCTGTCTGCCCCGCCTGGTCCGGCAGGGCTTCCGCGGACCGATCCTCACCAGCGCCAACACGGCCCGGCACGCCGATGAGCACGGCTGGTCCAAGCACCGCCCGGCCAAGCCGCTGTACGACGACTCCATGTGGAGAAGACGCTGGCGTTCTTCGACCCGGTCCCGGTCGGCGAGGACGTGGAGATCGTGTCCGGCACCCGGCTGACGCTCCACCACAGCGGGCACATCCTGGGATCCACGTGGGCCCGCCTGACGCCGGAGGATGGCCACACCCTGGCCGTGTCCGGGGACCTGGGGCGGCCCGGACACCCACTGCTGCCGCCGCCCGAACCGTTCTCCGGCGCCGACGTGCTGCTGATGGAGTCCACGTACGGCGACCGCCGCCACGACCAGGAGTCCGCCCGGTCGGGGTTCGCCGCCGTGATCGCGCGGACCGCCGTCCGGAGCGGCACCGTCGTCATCCCCGCCTTCACGATCGACCGCACCGAGGTTGTCCCGCACGAACCAACACTGCTGCGCGAGACGGGCATCCTACCGCGGTCAGTCCCCGTGTACGTGGACAGCCCCATGGCCCTGGCCACCCTCGACGTCCACCAGGACGCGGTACGCGAGCGCTCCCCCGAGCTGCGGCCGGAGATCCTCGCAGAGGGAGCAGCCGCGCTGAGCCCCGCGCCGTTCCTCGCCGCGCGTACAGTCCAGGAGTCCATCGAGATCAACGAGGTCAGGGGACCCGCCGTCATCGTCTCCTCGGCCGGCACGGCCACCGGCGGCCGCGTCCTGCACCTGCACCGGCTGCTCCCGGACCCGCGCAACGCGGTCGTCGTGGTCGGCTTCGCCGCAGCCGGTACCCGGGCGCGGGACCTCCTGGACGGTGCCCGGGCACTCAAGATGTCCGGCGAATACGTGCCCGTACGGGCCGAGGTCGCCGACGTTCCCCACTTCTCGGCACACGCCGACGCCGGACAGGTCATCGACTGGCCGCGCGGCGCCCCTCCCCCGCACACCACCTGCCTCGTCCACGGCGAACCGGCCGCTTCCGAGGCGCTGCGCGACCGCATCGACCGCGAACTGGGCTGGACGGCCGTCGTGCCCCGCTCCGGGGAGGCCGTCCTGGTCCGCTGACGGGGGCACTTCGGCCCCCGGTGTGCCCTGCGCGGCCCTCCCCATGACCGGCCTCCGCGCGGGAGCCTGTGAAGGTAGGGCCGGAGGACACCATGAGCACTACGCGGACGCTGCTGAACGAACTCACTCCCGAGGCACGCGACCACCTCCTGGAGCACTCGCACCCGGTCAGCTTCCCCGCAGGCACGCGCAACGACCTCATGCCGCGCGTCGGCGCGGAACCCCTGGCCCCATCGCGTCAGGCGGCTGCCGGACGTCGACGCGAGCGGGACGATCCAGGGGATCGTGAGCCGGTCCGACCTGCTCAAGGTCTTCCTCCGCGCCGACGACGAACTCGCCGCCGAGGTGCGCCGAGACGTCATCGAGCACCTGTTCCCGCTCTCCCACCACCAGGTCGACGTCCGTGTCGACGCCGGTGTCGTCACCGTGTCCGGCGAGGTCCGCGACAGCGCGCTCATCCCACTCGCGGCACGCCTGGCGCGTCGAAGGCGTGGTGGATGTAGGGTGCGAGCTCACCGCCCAGGCCAGCCGGCCAGGCCCTGATGGCCGGTGTCTTATGGGCGCCGTGATTGTCGCAGATCAGGTGGACCTGGAGGTGCCCATGAACCTCCTTCTCGATCTTGATGAGGAACTTCTTGAACTCCGCTGCCCGATACCGGCGGTGCAGCGAGGTGATGACTTCGCCGGTCGCGACGTCGAAGGCCGCGAAAAGCGTGGTCAGGCCATTGCGGATGTAGTCACGGGTGCGCCGCTCGGGCATGCCCGGCATTTATCGGCAGCACCGGCTGGGACCGGTCCAGCGCCTGGATCTGCGGCTTCTCGTCCACCGACAGCACCACCGCTCCTTCGGGCTGATTGAAGTACAGCCCGACCACGTCGTAGATCTTCTCCATGAAAAAGGGGTCCGTCGACAGTTTGAAACTGTCCGTCAGATGAGGCTTGAGACGGAACTCCCGCCAGATTCGGCCCGCGGTCGACTTCGACAGCCCACTGCGGTCGGCCATCGACTTGCGCGACCAGTGGGTGGCGTTCTTCGGCATCTCCTCCAACGTGCTGACCACGACCGCCTCCACCTGGTCAACGCTGATGGTGGACGGCCGACCCGGCCGGGGCTCGTCCACCAACCCGTCCAGCCGGCCGGCCAGGAACCGCCGTCGCCACTTGCGGACCGTATCCGCCGCCACCCGAAGATTCCGCGCCACCACAACAATCGGCGGAGCGTCAGGGCCTGCACACGCCAACACGATCCGCGCCCGTAACGCCACCGCCTGCGCAGACGTCGCCCGCCGGGCCCAACGCTCCAGCACCGCACGCTCGCCAGCGGACAACAACAACGGTTCCAGCTTCGGACCGCGACGCGGTGCGGGCACACCCAAAGAATCACTCATACAGGAACTAACGATGGATCTCCGGCGCGGGACAGCCCTTAGGGCTCGTAACACGATCTTGTTGAAGTGTGCTGGTGGGGCGTAACCGGTGTCGATTCGGCCGTTCGTGAGGGTGTGGGTACTCGACCGTGGATCGTGGACGATGATTTGTGGGCGCTGATCGAGCCGTTGTTGCCGCCTTGGCCGGAACGAGCCCCGGGGCCAAGGCCGGTGTCGGACCGGCTCTGCCTCCAGGGCATTCTGTTCGTCCTCTACAACGACATAGCCTGGCAACTCCTGCCCCTGGAGCTGGGGTTCGGCTCGGGCCAGACGTGCTGGCGTCGCTTGGACCGGTGGCAGAAGGCAGGGGTCTTCGACCGGCTGCACCAGGTCCTGCTCGCCGAGCTGAACGCGGCCGGCGAGCTCGACTGGTCACGGGCTTGCGTGGACGGCTCCCACATCCGTGCGAAAAAGGGAGCGCCGATACCGGTCCGTCGCCGGTCGACCGGCGGAAAACGGGCAGCAAACACCACCTGATCTGCGACGGACGCGGCACCCCGCTCAAAGTCATCACCACCTCGGCCAACGTCAACGACGTCACCCAGACTCTCGCCCTGGTCGACGGCATCCCACCCGTCGCCGGCCGCCCCGGCCGGCCTCGCCGCAGGCCCGAAGCCCTGCTCGGTGACAAGGGATACGACTCCAACGCCCACCGCGACGAGCTGCGTCGCCGACGGATCCTGCCCGTCATCTCCCGCAAGGGATCACCCAACATCAAGGGCATCGGCAAACTCCGCTACGTCGTCGAGCAAACCTTCGCCCTGCTTCACCACTTCAAACGCCTCGCCGTCCGTTGGGAACGCCGCACCGAACTCCACGACGCCTTCGTCTGCCTCGCCTGCAGCCTCATCTGCTGGAGACGCCTCCAGAGATCCCGCTCATGATCGTGTTACGAGCTCAAAGCCAGAACGAAATACACTCCGCCTCTGGAGGACAGAGACCGCAGCCGGCGCTCCCGTGCTCCGGTCTCCTCCAGAACCGCGTCAACCAGCCCCGAGGGCACGACCTGCGTCAACTCACCGATGCAACCAGGCGCGAACACGTCAATAGTTCCGCCCGTGACAGACTTGGCCACTGGGTCTCTGCTTTCTCAGGAAAGTCTTGGTCGAGCCCCTGGATAGCAGAGACCTCGCCGTATCTCACCCTCCTTGACATCGCCGCTGAGCTCTTGGCTTCGCGACATTGGTCACGATTATTGAAGATCAGGTGCCGGACGGAGCAGCCGTGTGCGGAACAGGTCAGCGGCTGCGTCCTCGATGTCGGCGCGGGCTGTGGACGGGAAGACGCACCGCGACCACCGCCCGCTCCAGGTCACCTTCGGCCGACACTAATTAAAAAATCTCCAAGCACTCGATCCCGAACAGCACGCCGGACCCCACTAAGACCGTGTCCTATGTGGTGAGGTGGTCGTTGGGCTCATCATGGGGCGGGGTACGTGGAGTTGGATTGTTCCGGACGGGCTGTGGGAGATCGCGGAGCCGCTGATCCCGCCGTCGAAGGTGCGGCCGCAAGGTGGCGGCACGCAGGACACGCCTGATGAGACGGTGTTCGCGGCCATCATCTACGTGCTGGTCAGCGGCTGTGCCTGGCGCGCGTTGCCGCCATGCTTCGGGATATCGAAGTCGACGGCTCATCGCAGGTTCGTGATCTGGTCGCGGGCCGGCGTGTGGGGCCGACTGCACGAGGAGATCGTGCACCGGCTCTACGACGCCAGCCTGCTCGACTTGTCGCGCGCTGTCCTCGACTCCGCCCACGTGCGCGCTGAAAAGGGGGCGAACACACAGGTCCAAGCCCTGTGGACCGGGGCAAGCCGGGCTCCAAGATGCACGTCCTGTCGGACGCGAACGGACTGCCCCTGGTCGTCGGCGTCTCCGCGGCCAACGTCCACGACAGCCTCGCGCTGAAGCCCATGGTCGCCGGTCACCAAACGAGACACGACCCACACCGTGGCCGGCACTTCAAGCCTCAGCGACTTCACGCTGACAAGGCGTACGACGTTCCTCACCTGCGCAAATGGCTACGCGGCAAGCGCATCGGCGTCCGCATTGCACGCAAGGGCATCGAGTCCAGCGAACGACTCGGCCGCCGAAGGTGGGTCATCGAGCGGACCATGTCCTGGCTCACGGGCTACCGCCGGCTCAACCACCGCTACGAACGAAATCCCCGCAACTACCTGGCCTTTCTCGGCCTCGCCGCAGCCCTCTGCTGCTACAAGCGACTCGTCCGACTCACCACATAGGACACGGTCTAAACCACCCTGGCGCGCTTTGGCGTGGATCAGGAATTCTGACCAGGCTCCTTTCGCTGGTTCTCTCCTACCCTGGCTTTCACCGACAGCGGGAACTATGCGTCCGCACTGATGAAAGACCCGTCGGCTCGGCGCGGCCAGAAGGTAGGAACCTCCGGCGACTGATTGCCTAAAGTCATCAATGACTGACGTCTCAAGGAGCATGACAGTGTCACAAAAGCCTCCTCAGCCTGCCTACACCGCGCCCGGCATGAATCCTGAGATCAGCAGTGACGTTATCGCCCTGCTGCAGATGCGCCTGCACGCCCTGAACGATCTCGCCCTGACCCTTAAGCACGCCCACTGGAATGTGGTTGGGCCACATTTTATCGCCGTGCACGAAATGCTAGACCTGCAGGTCGAGCAGGTACTTTCGATGACGGATGACCTCGCAGAGCGCATTTCCACTCTGGGCGGCGAACCTCATGGCACGCCCGGCGCCCTGGTTGCCGACCGTACATGGAGCGACTATTCGATCGGCAGAGCCGAAGCCATCGAGCACCTCGGCGCCCTGAACCTGGTGTACACCGAGGTCATCAAGGATCACCGGTCTGCGATGCAGGAAACCGAAGAGTCCGATCCGGTAACACACGACATGCTCATCGAGCAGTTGCGGGGGCTGGGACTGTTTCAGTGGTTCGTGCGCGCGCATCTGGAGTCGAGCGGCGGTGAACTCAGCACTGCCGGAGCGTCGACCGAGAGGGTTGCTGCCTCCCAGGCAGCCGACCGGGCACGCACGCAGCCTTGAGACAGAACGGCCAGACTGAGTCACGGCGCAGCGGAACACTCGAAACAATGCCCCGGCATCGAGGCGTTGCGTGCCGTCACTGCCGTGAACAGAAGGTGTGTCGCTCACTGGCGAGGGCTTCGTCAGCGGTGGATGCGTTGTCCGCCGTGAGCTCAACGGGAGGGGCGCTGTATGTGGTCGGCCGGGCAGGCCGACGGAAGCGCCAGCAACAAGGGACTGTCCCTGTAGCGGTTGCGAGGCGCTGGCTGAAAGCACAGGGCCGACTCGGCTCCGCGGCACCCGGTTGCTGACGCATGGGTGAAATCCGACCTGTCTCGGACCGGCTTATGTGTAGGCGGATGGACCGGGTCAGCGAACTGAGCAGGCGCTACAGCGCATGGTGGTAGCCATTGCGTGAGCCAGGCAGGGTGCCAGACCAGGTATGAAGCCGTACTTGGAGCGAGCTTAGTGCTTCTGAGCGGTGCGGGTCTGCGCCGGCGGTCCGACAGAACGAATGGCTTCCGGAAGGTGCGGCGCTGAAGCGCCGAACACGTCCGGCTTCGGGACTGCGGTGCGAGTCCTGGTCCGGCGAGGCCCCGCACGGGCAGTGATGAGTGCATCCGAGTTCCGGCCGACGGCCGAAACACCTGTATGCGAGGGACGAAGATCAAAGGAGTTTACCCATGCTCGAAGCGCGGACAACGCGGGGCGGCGCCGTCGACCCTGATGGCTGCCCTGAGACTCCACACACCGCACGCGACGCAATGTTGGTCGTTGAGGGCGTGCTCGCGGAGCATCTTGACGCCCGGCTGTGCGAAGCGCGTGAGGTGGACACGGTGTTCACCAGAGATGTCGTGGAAAGGGTGGCTGCATTTGTGCAGAACGGCGGAAGGCGGTTACGGACGGGATTCTTGTGGTGCGGATTCCAGGCAGTCGGAGGGGGGACCAATCCGAGGGCCCTGCTGCGGATCGGAGCAGCCCTTGAGCTTCTCCAGACGTGTGCACTCGTACACGACGACGTCATGGACGGATCGCCGGTGCGACGGGGTGCGCCTGCGGTTCACGCCGAGTTCGCCCGGATGCACCGCGTAAGCGATATGAAGGGTGCGGCCGAGACGTACTCGACCGCTGCCGCTGTGCTCGCGGGTGATCTGGCCCTGGCGTGGGCCGACGACTTACTCACGGAGACCGCACTGGCTTCGCCGCATGGCCGACAGCTGCATGGTGAATGGCGGGCGATGCGCTGCGAGATGGTCGCGGGGCAGTACCTGGATATACGTGCTCAGGCAGCTGGCTCTTCCGCCGCGGAGGAGGCCCTGCGCATTGCGACCTTGAAGAGTGCTCTCTACACCGTGGCGCGGCCGCTCGCTCTGGGCGCATCACTTGCTGGTGCAGATGCCCGGGCCCTGGACGCGCTGCACTCCGCCGGCCGCTGTGCAGGGCTTGCCTTCCAGCTCCGGGACGACCTGTTGGGTGCGTTCGGAGATCCAGCGGTGACGGGCAAGCCCGCAGACGAGGATCTGCGTGGGCGGAAGCTCACGTATCTCCTCGCGGTCGCCGTGCGGCTCGCTGACGCATCGAATGACGGCGAGGCGCTTGCCGTGCTCGGGCCTGACGATGTCTCTCGCTCAGACGATGAGATCGACCGGATTCGCGCTGCCCTGGAACGCACGGGCGCGCGGGCGGTGGTGGAGACCAGGATCGCCGAGCTGTACACGTTGAGCCTGCGTCATTTCACAGCAGCTGGAGCGGATCGGCAGGCACGACGGGAGTTCGCTTCTCTGATGGAACGGGCCGTGTTCAGGAACGAGGGGAGCCAGTGAAAACCCTGTCCGGTCCATCGGACCATGTGGTGGTGGTCGGCGCCGGCCTGTCTGGTCTCGCCGCAGCTCTCCATCTGCTCGGTTCGGGCCGCCAAGTGACCGTTGTCGAGCGGAACGCCGGGCCAGGAGGCCGTGTGGGCCGACTCGAACTCAGCGGATTCCAGGTTGACACCGGTCCAACCGTCCTGACCATGCCTCAGCTGGCTGATGAGGCCTTTGCCGCCGTCGGTGACAGCCTCTACCGGCGAGTGGATATGGTTGAGCTGCATCCGGCATATCGAGCCCGGTTCGCCGATGGTTCACACGTGGACGTCCATACGGACGGCGATGTGATGGAGGCTGAGGTGCGTCGCTTCGCCGGCCCTGCTGAGGCCGAGGGCTACCGCAGACTGCGTATCTGGCTGCAACAGCTGTACCGGGCCCAGATACACCGGTTCATCGATGCAAATTTCGACTCCCCCTTCCAGCTTCTGCATCCAGACTTGGCCCGGTTGGCAGCCTTGGGGGGCTTCGGGCGCCTGGACCCGCAGATCGGCAGGTTCCTCTCCGATGAGCGACTGCGCAGGGTGTTCTCCTTCCAGGCTCTGTACGCGGGGGTGGCACCGGCCCGGGCACTCGCCGCCTACGCGGTGATCGCCTACATGGACACGGTGGCGGGCGTCTGTTTCCCCCGGGGAGGTATGCACGCGCTGCCCCGGGCCATGGCGGAGGCGGCCGCCGGCGCCGGGGGCCAGTTCTGCTGGTCCGCCCAGGTGACCGAGCTGGAACGCTCCGCCGGACGAGTGCGGGCCGTGCATCTGGCGTCGGGCGAGCGAATCGCCTGTGACGCCGTGGTTCTGACGCCCGATCTGCCCGTCGCGCACCGACTTCTGGGGCGGACTCCGCGCCGACTGGTGGGGCTGCGTCACTCCCCTTCTGCGGTGATCCTCCATGCCGGTACCAACCGCACCTGGCCCGAGCTCGCGCATCACACGATCTCCTTCGGCGCCTCGTGGAAGCGGACCTTTGAAGAACTCACGCGAACTGGGCAGCTGATGAGCGATCCATCACTGCTGATCACCAGGCCGACAACACACGACCCAGGGCTCGCTCCAGAGGGGAAACACCTGCACTACGTCCTGGCTCCTTGCCCGAATACAACGACAGGCCCTTCGGCAGACACATGGCAGGACATCGGACCGCGTTACCGCGACAGTCTGGTGGCTGAGCTGGAACGCCGCGGGCTGGACGGATTCAGTGACTCCATCAGCAGCGAGCTGCTGGTGACGCCGGCGGACTGGGCAGCCCAGGGGCATGCGGCGGGCACACCTTTCTCGGTATCCCACACCTTCGCCCAGACGGGTCCGTTCCGGCCGCGCAATCTCGTGCGCGGGTGGGACAACGTCGTCCTCGCTGGGTGCGGAACAACCCCCGGGGTGGGTGTTCCCACCGTTCTCATCAGCGGGAAGCTCGCCGCCGCCCGGATCATGGGTCTCCCCCGGACAGTGTGCACGAGGCCCGGGGTCCGGGAACGGACCGTCGTCCCGTCCCGGAGAGGCAGCGCCGATGACCCGTCGTGAACTGGACGCTGCGGGCATCACCGACCCCCGCCTTCGCATGGCTTACGCGTGCTGCCGACGGCTCAACGCACAGCACGGTAAGACATACTTCCTGGCTACCCGTCTACTTCCGGTCGAACGCCGCTGCGCGGTCCACGCGCTGTACGGCTTCGCACGCTGGGCTGACGACATCGTCGATGATCTCGACCGGCGGGAGACGCCGGGGGAGCGCGATCGGCTACTGCGGAAGCTGGAGAACGATCTGGCGCACGGGCTGCGCGCCGGCAGTGGGGCGGGGTCCGTCGTACGGGCGGTGGCGGATACTGCGGGGCGCTATGGCATCGAGCCGCGTCTGTTCGCCGACTTCATGGCCTCCATGCGCAGCGACCTGAGTGTCACCGACTATCCGACATACGCAGATCTGCAGGCATACATATACGGTTCGGCAGCGGTGATCGGTCTGCAGATGCTGCCGGTGCTCGGAACAGTGGTCGCCCGCGAGGAAGCGGAGCCGCATGCGGCCGCCCTCGGAGTTGCGTTCCAGCTCACCAACTTCCTGCGCGACGTGGGCGAGGACCTGGACCGGGGGCGTGTGTATCTGCCGGCTGACCTGCTCGCCGCCCACGGGGTGAACCGGCCGATGCTGGAGTGGAGCCGCCGGACCGGCCGCCGTGATCCGCGTATCCGAGCAGCCTTCGTGGAGGCCGACGCGATGACGCGGGAGAGGTACCGGGAGGCGGAGCCGGGCATTGGCATACTCGACCCGCGGGTGCGGCCGTGCATTCGCACTGCCTTCACGCTCTACGGCGGCATTCTGGACGCGATCGTGCGCGATGACTATGCGGTGTTGCACGGACGATCCGTGGTTCCGCGAGGGTGCCGGGCTCGCACAGCTGCCGTAGGGCTCGTGCGCATCCTGGGCGCCCGGGTCCGAGCCAGTAGGCAGGTCTCATCTGATGCCGCGCGCGTGACGGCGCATCGGGGAGAGGGGTATGGCCGATGAGGAGACTGTCGGGCGGCGGGCACTGGGCTTCGCCGCTGCGGGTGCGCCGGGGACCGGGCTGGTCCGAGCAGACGCCGACATGGCAGGAGGCAAAGCCTTCGATCATCTCTGAAGCCCTCGGGCGGGCATCCGCGAGGCCGTCGGGAAACTGGTTCGTCGTCGGAGCATCCCGGGACATCGTCCGGGGCCGTCCCTACGGGAGAACCGTGAGTGGGGTGGAGGTTGTGCTGTGGCGTACGCAGACGGGTGGGGTGCGGGCAGGGCCTGGCGCGTGCCCGCATCTCGGGGCTCCGCTTCGTCAGGGCCGGGTGGTGTGTGGGGCTCTCGTGTGCCGTTGGCATGGGATGGCTCTTCCGGGTGGCCCGTTCAGCGGCTGGGAGCCGTTCCCAGCCCACGACGACGGGGTTCTGGTGTGGGTGCGTCTGGACGAGGCCGGCGGCGAGGCACCGCTGGAGCTTCCAGTGCTGCCCAGGCGCCCGGTGCTCGTGAACGCGGTGGAATCGGTGTTCACGATGGTGGGACGGTGCGAGCCGCAGGACGTGATCGCGAACCGGCTCGACCCGTGGCACGGGTCGTGGTTCCATCCCTACTCGTTCGTCGACCTGCAAGTCGTGGAAACCCCCCGGGGTGGTTCCGGCGACGCGTTCGCGGTCAAGGCTTCGTTCCGGGTCGTCGGCCGCCTGGTGGTGCCCGTGCGGGCGGTCTTCACCTCGCCCGAGCCGCATACGGTCGTCATGCACATCACGGAGGGTGAGGGGGCAACCTCGGTCGTGGAGACGCATGCCACTCCCCTGACTCCTCGGGGAGACCAGAGCCCGCGAACAGCCGTGGTCGAGGCGGTCATCGCGACGTCTGGTCGGCGGGGCTTCGCCCTGGCACGTGCTGCTGCACCAGTGCTGCGCCCACTTATGCGCCGGGCTGCCGGCCGGCTGTGGCGTGACGACCTGTCCTACGCGGAGCGCCGTTGGTCGCTGCGCAGAGTCGGGCGCTTTCCTGGCTGAGGGACTATGGGCGGGCGGACGGGCTCATTGCCGTGCGCCCATTCTCGCAAAGGATCGCAGGAACTGGGATCGGCCGGCACGGGGCACGGTCCACAGCGTCTGTCCCCGGATCCCCCAGTCGGCGAGGAGAGCGTTGGCAGCCTGGAAGCCTGAGGTCGCCGCTCGTTCCATCAGAGCCACGGGAAGACCTGTGCGGACCACGTCTCCCGCGACCATCACCCGCGGGTGCGGTGTCTGCACCGAGGGCCGACGGCCATAACCGCCGACGGTGAACATCGGACAGTCTGCGCGCCATTCATGACGGACGTCGACGATCCGGGCGGTCGCGGTCTCCGGGTAAATCTTGTGGAGCTGGGCCACCAGTCGCTCCTGAATGTCATTCCGGTCGACTTCCCTGTCCACTGCGTAGGCGTGGAGTTCCACGACTGAGCCACCTGTACGCCTTGCCCAGCGCTCTGCTTCCCCCTCCCAACGCTCGAGGACGCTGACATTGTCCAGGCCTCCGTAGCCACTGGTGCCGAGGAAACCGGCTCGGTCACGGCGGACCGGCCGGTCGAGCCACAGGCGGGTGACCAGGAACGCTGGTGCGGTGCGCAGGCCGGCGACGTCTCCACGCCAGCCCGCGTCGCACAGTTGGTCCGAGGCACCGACGAGATGGCGTAGACCGGCCGGGTCCAGGGCCAGGACAACCGCTTGGTAGCGGTCGGTCGTCCGGTCGCTGTCCACGCTAAGGTCGCCGTCGTCTTCAGGCCGGATACAGCGGGCGGCTGTGCCTGTGCGCATGTCCACGCCAAGCCGTTCCAGGTATTCGCCCAGTGGTTGCCAGAGAGCCTGTGGGAACGGCTCGCACGGTACGTCGAAGAGCAGTCCCTCGGACGAGCCGAGGAAGTAGATGTGAAACATCAGCAGCATTTCGGCAGCGGAGAGTTCACGCGGGTCGGCGAAGAAGCTGCGTGAGAAGACCTCGAACGCCAAGTGCTGGGCAGCCGGGGGGAAACGGATATGATCCAGAAAGTCCGACGCGCTGACGTGGTCGAACCGCTCGTATACCCCGGGCACCCGCACATCGAGCAGCGGCAGAGCCGAGCGCGGGTCCATCGCGGCCATGTCGCGCCAGCCGAATGTGGGACTGAGTGCGGCGAAGCCGAGTGCGCTCCAGGGTGGTGTCCGGGGCACGTGGGTGAAGCTGTCGGTCAGGCCGCTGCTGTGCCGCAGGGGGTAGTCAGGCAGGGGTGTGAGTACAGACAGCGTGGGGTCGGTACGGCGCAGCAGGCCACGCAGGTTGTAGTACTGGCGGAAGAAGGCGTGGAACCCGCGGCTCATGGTGGCCCGGGATCCGTCGGTGAGGCGGACGGGCCATCCGCTCAGACGGCCTCCGAGCGATGCCTCGCGCTCGTAGAGGGTGACGTGGACTCCGCGTTCGGCGAGCGCCGTCGCGGTGGAGAGGCCGGCGATTCCTCCGCCGACTACCGCGGTTCTGGGCGCGTCGCCGGTGAAGCATTCCCGCCCCGGGCGGGGAAGGATCACTTCTGCCTTTCGGTCCCGGCCGCGACGGGAGCCGTTGGCGGGCGGCGCTGTCCTCATCGGGCGGCCGTCGGCCCGGTCACGGAACCGTGTCCGGCGAGGAACGTGTGGACGATGCCTGTCTGCCATCCCGCGACAGGGACCGTGCGCACGCTGGTGAATCCGGCCCTGGTGAGCCGGGACGCGAAGGCGGGGGCCGTGTCGAAGGCAAGAACGCTGCTCCGCAGATGGCGGTACAGCTCACGGTCGCCGGTCAGTGTTCCTGGCGGAATGATCACGCTGCGGCATACGGTGTTCCACAGGGCGGTATGGAAAGGGGAGCCGCTGAGGGTGTACTCGTGCACGGCGAGGCGCCCTCCGGGGCGCAGGAGTGTGTGGACAGCAGTCAGGACGGCGTCTGGGTCGGTGACGTTTCGGAGGAGATAGGCGCTCAGGGCTGCGTCGTAGGACTGTTCACCGTCGGCTTTCAGCATTTCCTCGGCGGTGAGGTGACGGAACCGCACGTTGTCGGGCCAGGGCTTGGCGAGTGCCCTTTCGAGCATCCCTGCGGACGCGTCGACGGCTGTGATGCGCGCGTGTGGGGCGGCCCGCAGCAGTGCTTGTGTCGACGCGCCGGTGCCGCAGCCGATGTCGAGCACATGCAAGCCGGCTCCTCTATGCGGCAGACAGAGCCGACGTGCGGTGCGGTGCAGTTCGGTGCGGTAGCCGGGGTTGGCCGCGGTGAGGAAGTCGTATGTGCGCGCGGCGTGGTCAAACGCCGCGGTGAGGTCCTGGTCTCGCAGAAGCGTCATCAGCGGCTCTCTTGGGGCGGGGTCGCAGCGCGGCGGGAGAGGAAGGGCAGCTCAGCGGCCGTGCGGAGCATGGGGACCACAGGCGTACGCAGTCCGATGCCGAGCTCTTCCCAGGGTGTGCTCGCGCCGTCGAGGAAGCGCAGCAGCCGCTCCGTCGGGGTGTGGCGAAAGAGGTCGGTGAAGAAGTGGGGGCCATCGATCCGGCCTGTGTCGAGCGCTCTCAGGACAACCGCGTCCATCGCCAGTGCCCGTCGGCTGTGAGGTGGTGGCAGGGTCTTTCTGCCATCGCGGAGGGCGGCTGCGATGGCCTGGCTCTGGCGTTGCACGGCGGCGAACGTGTAGCCGGTCGCTGGCCGGGTGGCGCCTCCTGCGGTCCCGATATGGAAGACGGCCTGCCCGGTTCTGTGTGGGAAGCGCGCGTCGGTCATGGGGATGACACCCTGTTCGGCGGTTTCGACGGTGAGCGGACCGAGGCGGAGCACGTCGGTGGTGTAGTGACGTAAGGCCGCCTCATATGCGGCGGTCGACAGGGTGTTGCGGGAGAACTCGGTGTATTCCACCAGAGCCCGGTCCGGTGCCAGGGGCAGGACGTAGCCGAATGCAATCCCCCGGGGTGGCTGGGGCAGGCGGAAGTCCATGAGGTCGGCCACCTCGGGGTCGAAGTGCGGGGTCGCCGTGTGTACGAACCAACCACGAAAGTGCTGGAGCAGTGTGGTCCGGGCGGGTGGCAGGCGGCGCGGCGGACGTGAATCGAAGATGCGCTTGCCTCGCAGGGTCAGCGGGTGTCCACCTGCGGTGGTGCAGGATACTTCGGCACCGTCTTTGACGTTGGTCACGGCATGAGCTGTGGCGCGCAGGAACCGAGCCGCGGGGTACTGCGCCAGCCGGGAACAGACCAGTTCTTCGAACAGTGCGGATCGCAGCATGCGGTAGCGCAGCGGTGTGGGGTCGGCAGTGGTGGTTCCACCGTCTCGTGCTGTGATCCGCAGCCGCGGCCAGGAGGCTACGACGGCTTCCTCGAACTCTCCGGGAGAGTCGTCCCAGTAGCACCAGGTGCGTTCGGTTGGCCTCAGCGGCCCGTCGGGCGCCTCAACGACGGTCACGGCCGTGGTCCCCGTCCTGGTCAGCCAGTACGCGAGACTGAGTCCGGCGGCGCCGCCGCCGAGGACGATGGCGTCGGCCGGTGACGCCTCTGGGGACACAGGCCGTTCACCGGCCCCGTCGTGCCAGGGGTGGCGTTGTCTCGGGTCCTGTACGCAGTTTTTCGGCGTCCGTTGCCAGGGCGCCGGTCGCGGCCCTGGCGGCGTTGAGGTGATCCGGGGGCGGCGAGCCCGGGAGGGGGTCGGCGATATCCCGCTCGGTATCCGGATGGCCGAGGAGAATGTCCAGCACATGGATGTCCGTGGGGCGGATTTCGCAGCGCGCGACGCTGAGCCGAGCGCCCGGCGTGTCCACTTTGATCCACTGCAGGGTGATGTTGCCCTTCACTGCGTTGGACTTACCGAGGGCTAACGAGCCGGGCGCTGTCAGAACGGCGTCCCGACCGCCGACTTCGTCAACTGCCATATGCGCTGCGTGGGCGTGCAAATCCGGGGCGTCGGCGCCGAACAGCACCGTTGGAGCGTGGCCGGGTGCTTCGGTGGTTCGCGCACAGCACATCTTGTTCCGGCAGGCCGGGGCAAGATGCGCGCCGCGGGCCCGGGGTACGGCCGCAATGGCTGCGCTGAGGGCTCCCGTAGCGCCGGTCACCCCGACAGGCACACCGTCTTTTCTCATGTCTGCTCCGTATCGCCAGGTCTGGGTTTCCTCTTTCGTTTCGGCCTGCCCCTACAGGGACGTGCAAGGGGCAGGGCTCGATCGAGGGGGTCATTGTCGCGCCAAATCGGCCAGCACCTCACGCGCGGCACGCGTGCCCGATGCCAGGGCTCCTTGAACCGATCCTGTTGCCCGGTGGTCTCCACAGACATACCGGTCCGGTGCGAAGCGGGTGGTACGGCTCACAGGCCAAGGTGGCACCATCGCGGGCAGCGCGTCTTCCACGATGTATGCGCCAATCAGCGTCCAGGCGCTCGTGTCGGTGCCGTACAGCTCGGCCAGGCGCCGACGTACCACGGCTTCCCCGCCTGGGCGATCGTCGTTCAGTACGGAAGTCGACACCAGGGCAGTGCCTGGTGGCGCGTAGGAGGGTGCGACCTCAGTGAGAACGCAGGTGTTCAGGACTGCGCGGCTGCTGTCCACGACCAGGGTCGGTTCGGCGAGCGGCGAGGTGTCAGCCGCGTGGTAGTAGGTCGTCACCGTGCGGCCGTCGGGCACAGTGAGGCCCGGCAACAGGCAGGCGGCTGTCGGCCCGTCCGTGGCCACGACAATGGTGGACGCTGGTCGTTCACTGCCGTCCTGAAGCAGCACACCGCTGTCGGTCACCGTGACGACGGGTGCCTCAAGGCGGAGCGTGCCGTCAGGCAGGCCGGCGGCCAGCTGCTCTGGCACCGCGCCGATGCCCGCGGCGGGCAGGCAAAGGTTTCCGCGCGCCATGCTCCGCCAGACCATGTGGAAAAAGCGGGCGGACGTCTCCAGCTCGTCCTCGAGGAAGACTCCCGAGAGAAACGGGCGCAGCAGTTCCTCGGCTGCACTCAGTGAAATTCCAGCGCGGGTGAGGGCGGCCGCAGTGCTGCGGTCGGGAAGACGCTTGAGAATGCTGGCAGGCAACAGAACATCGCGGGTGGTGAGGGCAGCGAGCGCGGCGAGGTCGCGTGCCGACAGGACCCGCCCGGGCATCAGGCTCGCGGCATCACCCGGGCGCCTGATGGGGTCAGCGATCCGCACCAGACGCGTGGACGTCCGGGCGAGGAGTCCTGGAGTGAACGGCCTCAGGCACAGGTCCCGTAGGGACACTCGCCTTTTGACTTGCGGATAGGCGGTGTTGAAGACCTGAAAGCCCCTGTCCAGCAGAAAGCCGTCCTTGCGGTCCGTGCGCATCCGGCCGCCCACGCCGTCGGAGGATTCCAGCAATTCGACGCTCAGTCCGGCGCGGCTCAGGTCCAGTGCACAGGCGATGCCTGCCAAACCGGCACCGATGACGAGGATGTCGGGCGGTGGGCGGCGGTGATCAGCCATCGTCGTCTCCTTCGTCAGTCTGTTGATACAGAACCTGTCCGAGGTCAAGCCGATCACGGACCTCCTGTCGATTCCGGTTGCCTCCCCGAGCAGTGGTCAGTTTGTGACGAAATCATCAGCTGTCACCCGTTCGAAACCGCAACCAGAGCCGTCAGCGCCTCGGCGAGTCCCGGTGGACGCGACAGGCCCGGCAGCGCGTGGCCGGACCATCCCGGCCCTAGTCTTGTGAGTCAGGAATTCTGTTCAGATGTTCAAACTTGGCCTGTGGCACGCACTGAACTCCGAAGGCCGTGTTGGTTCTGTCGGATGAGGAACGGGCTGCACTCGAGGGGTGGGTGCGGCGCCATTCCACGCCGCAGGCGTGAGCTCTGCGCTGTCGGATCATCCTGGCCTGCGCGGAGGGCGCTTCCAACAGGGACGTGGCGGCCCGGCTCGGCTCGACGCCGCATACGGTGGGCCGTTGGCGGGCGAGGTTCGTCGAGCATCGAATCGCCGGCCTGGGAGACATGCCCCGCTCGGGCGGCCCCCGGACGGTGACCGACGAACAGGTGGCCACGCTGGTCACCAGAACGCTGCGGTCCGCGCGGAAGAGCGCGGCCCACTGGTCGACGCGTTCGATGGCGAGGCAGACGGGCCTGTCGCAGTCGACGGTGTCGCGGTTCTCGGTCTGCAGCCACACCGCTCCGAGACGTTCAAGCTGTCGACGGATCCGTACTTCGTCGGCAAGGTCCGCGATGTCGTCGACCTCTATCTGGACCCGCCGGAGCGGGCCCTGGTCTTCTGCGTCGACGAGAAATTGCAGATGCAGGCCCTGAACCGCTCGCAGCCGGTGCTGCCGATGATGCCCAAAGTGCCGCAAAGGATGACGCACGACTATGTCCGCGCCGGAACCACCACCCTGTACGCGGCCTTGGAGGTCGCCACCGGCAAGGTCATCGGCTCACTCCACCGCCGCCACCGGGCCGAGGAGTTCAAGAAGTTCCTCATCAAGCTCGACCGGGAAGTACCGGACGGCCTCGACATCCACCTGGTGCTGGACAACTACGCCACCCACAAAACCCCGGCCGTCAAGACCTGGCTACTGGCCCACCCGCGGTTCCATCTGCACTTCACGCCGGCTGGATCGTCCTGGCTCAACCTCGTGGAGCGAAGGTTCGCCGAGCTGATGAACAAACAGACACGGCGAGGCACCCACAAAACCGTCCAAGCCCTGGAGAAGGACATCCGGACCTGGATCGCAGCCTGGAACACCGCCCCCAGGCCCTATATCTGGACCAAGACCGCGGACGAGATCCTCGAACGCCTCGCCTCATATCTGAACAGAATTCCTGACTCAGAAGACAAAGACCTGCCCCGTAACTGCTGGTCAGGGTGAGATGATCTTGTTGTGTCTGGTGTGATCGCGGCGTCGAAGCCCTCCTGTACAGCCCCGTTCAGCGGGCTGAGCCCGCGCCAGTTCGGCAAACTGATCACCGCCCTCCGGCGGGAAGGTGCGGATCCGGTGCGTAAGGGCCGACCGTGGAGCCTGCCGCTGGAGGACCGCGCCCTGCCGGTCGCCGCCTACTGGCGCACAAACCTGACCCTGCGGCAGCTGGCGCCGCTCTTCGGGGTGCCGAAGTCCGCGGCCGACCGCATCATCGACCACCTCGCGCCATCGCTCGCCCTCCAGCAGCGCAAGCGATTCCGTAAGGACACCGTGCTGATCGTGGACGGCACCCTGGTCCCCACCCGCGACCACAACGTCACCGAACAGTCGAAGAACTACCGGTACTCCACCAACCACCAGGTCGTCATCGACGCGGACACTCGGCTGGTCGTCGCGGTCGGCCGTCCGCTGCCCGGCAACCGCAACGACTGCAAGGCGTGGGAGCTGTCCGGCGCGAAGGCCGCCGTCGGCAGGACCACGGTCATCGCGGACGGCGGCTACCGGGGCACCGGCCTGGTCATCCCGCACCGCCGCGAACCCGGCCAGAGCGAACTCGAACCATGGAAAGAGGAACACAACGCCTCGCACCGCAAGGTCCGCGCCCGCGTCGAGCACACCCTTGCCCGGATGAAGACCTGGAAGATCCTCCGCGACTGCCGCCTCAGAGGTGACAGTGTCCACCACACCATGCTCGGCATCGCTCGCCTGCACAACCTCACCCTCGCCGGGTGACGAAGGAACAAGCAGATCAGCGAGCACGTCGCAGATCATTTACGGGACAACGCTCCGGCCTGGGCAGGTCCCACTGGGTCGTCGAGCGGACCTTCGCCTGGCTCCACCAGTTCAAAAGACTCCGCATCCGCAACGAGATACGGGCCGACCTCCATCTCAGTCTGCTCCAACTCGCCTGCAGCATCATCTGCTTGAGACGACTCCGGACCTCATTCTGAAATGATCAGTCACAGTGGCATGGTGCGTCGCCGCAGCCTCGTGCCGGTGCTCCTCAGGCTCTGCAACAGCGTCAACGGTGTCGTGGGCGTCGTCGACCGGCGCACGTACGAGGACGACGATCTGCCGAGGAAGTGACGATCACGGACATACAGCGCGCCCCTCACCCTCCGTCGACAGTGAAGGCCGAACTCGACAGCCAGCTGTCCCGCTGGCTGTGGCTGGTGAAATGAATCCTGGTGATCCCCTACTGGATCGTGCTGTTCTTCCTCTGGATCGCCTTCCTCGTCGTCACAGTGATCGCGTTCTTCGCCATCTTGTTCACCAAGCGCTTCCCACGGACCTGTTCGACTTCGACCTCGGCGTGCTCCGCTGGTCCTGGCGCGTGTCCTATCACTCGTACGGCGCCCTCGTCACCGACCGCTACCCGCCCTTCAGCCTGGGCCCGGAGCCCGACCACCCCGACCGTCTCGACATCGCCTACCCGGAGCGCCTCTCGCGCTCGCTGCTCCTGGTCAAGTGATGGCTGCTCGCCATCCCCCACTATCTCGTGATCGCCTTCTTTGCCAGCGGCATGCATACAGAATGGCGGAGCGGCGGCCTGATCACCCTGCTCACGATCATCGCGGCCTTCGCCCTCGCCTTCACCGAGCGCTATCCGCGCGACCTGTTCGTCCTGATCGTCGGACTGAACCGCTGGGTCCTGCGCGTCGCCGCCTGCGCGAGCCTCATGACGGACGCCTACCCGCCCTTCCGCCTCGACCAGGGCGGCACGGAGACCGCCGGGACCGAGCGGGCCGCGGACGGCAGCTGACGGCGCCGTCTGGCGCGCCTCAGCTCGTCCGTGCCCCACACCAGGACCGGGAACGTCGCGATGAGCAGGACGACGTCCAGGGGTAGGGAGGCCGTCCCGAACAGGTGCTGGAGCGGGGGCGCGTAGACGAGGGCGGCGGTGAACGCGAGCTCGAAGGCGATACCGGCGAGCAGGAGCGGATTCGAGAGCACCCCTATGTCGCGCAACGCCGCGTGGTCGGTGCGGGCCGCGAGGGCTGTGCCGACCTGACAGGTGACGATACCGGCGAAGGTGGCCGTGGTGGCCGTCACATATGCGTGGTGCAAGGGGCTGCCAGTACCCGTGGGGTCACCCGGATGCCAGCCCGCGCGCCACAGCACGTAGAAGTAGCCCGCCATGACGAGGGCCGCCGACACCAGGCCCAGGTAGCCCCAGCTCCGGACGAGCATGTCGCGGGAGATCACGCCCTGGTGCCGTGGCCGGGGCGGCCGCTGCATGATGCCGGGCTCGGAGCGTTCCCGGCCGAGGGCGAGGGCGGGCAGCGTCTCGGTGCCGAGATCGATGGCGAGGATCTGCAGCACGGTGAGAGGAAGCGGTACCGCGCCGGCGGAGAGCGCGAAGACGAGGAAGGGAACGATTTCCGGGGTCGCGTGGGCGAAGATGTAGACGATGAACTTGCGTACGTTGTCGTAGACGCGACGCCCGGATTCGACAGCGGTCACGATGGTGGCGAAGTTGTCGTCGGTGAGTGAGCACCATGGTGGCGGCCTCGCGAGCCACATCGGTGCCGGAGCGTCCCATGGCCACACCGATGTGAGCGCTGTGCAGCGCGGGGGCGTCGTTGACCCCATCACCCGTCATGGCGACGATCCGGCCGTGAGCCCGCAGAGTGTCGGCCACCTTGAGTTTCGTCTCGGGCGAGGAGCGGGCGAAGACGATCTCGGCGTCGCCCTCCACGAGGAGCCGGTCGAGCTCGTCGTCACCCAGCGATTCGGAAGCCGCGACCACGTGCAGGCGGGGCACTCCGATGCCGACCTCCCGGCCGAAGGCAGCGGCGGTGGCTCCGCTGTCCCCCGTCACGATGTGCACGCGTACCCCGGCCTCGTGGCAGCGGCGTACGGCCTCCGCGACCTCGGGGCGCGGCGGGTCGTACAGTCCGACCAGACCGAGCAGCGTCAGTCCCGATTCGGCGTCCTGACGGCGCGACGGCGGCTCCGCGCCCGGCGGCAGGTCGCGTGCAGCGACGGCGAGGACCCGCATGCCGCCCTGGGCCAGCTCCTCCGCCGCCGAGCGGGCGGCGTCCGTGGCGGAGCCAGGACGGACACGGGCCAGGACCGCTTCGGGCGCTCCCTTGGCAACGATCTGCAGGCGACCCGTCGTCTCGTCTTCACGTACGACGGACATCAGCCGCAGCCGCGGATCGAAGCGGAACAGTCTGCGGCGTCCCGCGTCGCGCCGGGTCCGCTGGCTGAGGGCGGCGATCCGGCCGAGCTCGGTGTGGTTGCCGGTGGCGAACACGATGGCCCGGGCCTGTCCCTCGACACAGGTCGTCCCACTGAAGACGAGGTTCGGCTCCTCCAGCAACGGGGCCCCGAGGAGCCCGGCCACGGCCATACGTTCGGCGGGGACGGACTCCCCCCGTGAGCATCGACAGATCGACTTCCACTCCGCCTTCGGTGACGCGCGCGTCGGCAGGGACCTTGTCGCCCTCTTCCAAGACGATCACGTCGCCCGGCACCAGGTCGCTGGCCTCCACGGTGAGGGGCCGGCCGTCGCGTACGGCGAGGGCGTGCTCGGGCAGGTAGCGCGCGAGGGTCTCCACCGCGCGCTCGGCCTGGCGTTCCTGAAGCAGCGCGAAGCCCGCATTGACGGCGATGACCGCCAGGATCGCCCAGCCGAGCACACCGAGATCCGCGACGAAGGCCAGCGCGGCGGCAGCCCAGAGCAACAGGGCAAGCGGGTGGACCAACTGCCCGACCAGCTCCCGCGCGAAGGATGAGCGGACCTTGCGCCTCACCTCGTTCGGACCATGGACGGCGAGCCGGCGGGCGGCCTCGCGAGCGGACAGCCCATCCGGGCCGGTGGCGAGTTCCCGGCGCAGCCTGGGCAGAGGCTCGCTGGGGTCGAAGGGCAGCGCCTCGGTGGGGGACATGGGCCGCTCCGATGCGGTACGGCCGGTGGCACGGTCAGCCATCGTCGCCCCCTGAATCACTGCCTCGGTGAGAGCGGCCGGACCAAACGGGTTCCATGTGCTCCCACTCCCGTTCCCACGCCGCGAGCCGGTGGCCTTCTGACCACCGCCGGAAGAGGAGGACCACACCGACGGCACCTGCCGCCGCGGTACCGCCCGAGAGAGAGGTGCGGGCTCGGTCCGCAGCGCCGCCCTGGTGCCGGGCGGGCGCCCCCTCGTCGTCCACCCAGATCGTCACGGCGCGCCTCTGGGACGTCGCGGGCGGGACGTGGATGTTCCCGGACCGAGGGACGTGCACGGGCTGTTCCCACACCGCCGGTGCGACGGCCTGTGGCTTCGCACCGTACCGAGTCGCGACGGGCAGTTCTTTGGCCGGGCCTGTGGTGGTCGCCCGGACCTGGTGACGGTGGGCGGCGAGCTCACGATCGGCCGTGGCTCCGGCGTTCCACAGCATGCCGGCGGCCACGGCGCCGCAGACCAGGGCCATGATCAGGACGAAGGCCAGGGCGGCACGCCCGAAAGGTCCTCTCGGCAGCGGGGCGCTCCCGCTGCCCGACGGCTCGTGGTGCAACATCCCTCCCTCCCGGGGGTGGCCGGCCAATGGATCTGCGGCACCGCTCAGGGGGTGGCGTCGAGTTCCGTTCCGATGTGGTGGGCCCATGCCCGGATCCGTTCCGGATTGCGGAAGTCGCCGCCCTTGCCCCGGCTCACCATGTGCCGGGCGACAGGGTCCGACGTCTCGGCCGTGACAGAGCCGCCGAAGGTGATGTGCTCACGAGCACCGAGCTTCTTCATCCGCCGGGCCACTCCCCGTACGGGCGGGATCTCGTGCTCGTCCGCGGAACGGTCGACCGGACCACTGCTGAAGAACCACAGCGGCCGGTGCATGAGCTGTTCGGCGTTGCGCCGCGCGCACCGTCGTGCCTTGCCGGTCCAGTGTCCGGCGTAGAGGGCTCCGCCGAGGACGACTCCCTCGTAGCCGCTCACGTCGGTGACGGTGTCGGCAGGAAGAACAACCGCGTCGAAGCCGTCATCCCGCAGCGTCTTGCCGATCTCTTCGGCTATCCCAGCGGTCGCGCCGGCCTTGCTGCCGTAGGCGACCAGGACGCGCTTGGCGCTCATGGTGTTGTTCCCTCGTCCGGTATGCCGCTGCGCTTCACCGGAATGGTCCGGACGGACGTGGTCTCCTCCTCGGGCATCGGGACGCGGATGGTGAGGATGCCGTCCGCGTACGACGCCTCGACCTCGTCGGCCGGGATCGTGCCCGGGAGGCGCACCCTCCGGAGGAACGATCCGTAGCGGAACTCCGAGTGCTCCTTGTCCTCCTTGCCCTCGCTGTGCTCCGCGCTCACGGTGATGAGGTTGTCGTCGACGGTGATGCTGATGTCATCGTCCGGGTCCATACCCGGGAGCTCGGCCCGCAGTGTGTACACGCCGTCACCGCTGGTCGCCTCCACCGGAATGGAGTGAGCAGCCGTCGCGGGTCGCCACCCGGGCAGCCCCGGAAACTCGCGGTTGAACCAGTCGTTGAAGTCGGGGAAGAGGCTGTGCCTGCGTTCCACCCTGCGTTCCACCCTGCCTCCGGCCATTGTTCTGCTCCTCGTTTCGGGGCCCAGGACGGTCGTCGTGGACCCGAGTCGGTGCGGACAGGCGACGGATCAGGATCACGGCCCGGTCCGACTCCGTAACCCAATCGTCCGCCCGAGAGGTCATGTGGCGCAGCGTCCAAGGGGGCTGTCCGACGGGGCCGAACGGGCCGCACCAGGAAGGACCGACCGGCCCATGGCGCCACGGCTCCGGTGCTGTCAGCGGCAGATCTCCTCGACGAACTGGCCCACCCGTTCCTCCGGCAGGTGCCGTGCCAGGTCCGCCTCACTGATCATGCCGACCAGGCGATGGTCGTCGATCACGGGCACGCGGCGAATGTGGTGTCCTGCATCGTGCGGGGCACCTCTTCGCTGTCGGCGCCCGCCTCCACGGTGACCGGCTTGCCCTGAGCGAGGTGCCCGGCCGTCATCCGTTGGGGGTCCTTGCCCTTGGCAAGGCACTTCACCACGATGTCCCGGTCGGTGATGATGCCGTGCAGCCGGTCGTCCGGTCCGCAGATGGGCAGTGCTCCGACAACCAGTTCGCTCATGCGGCGTGCGGCGTCCATCAGGCTCTCGTTCTCCTGCACGCAGCTCGCACGGGTGTGCATGTGTTCCCTTGCGGTCGTCATGGCCGCGTCCTGCCTTCAGGCTCCCCTGCTCGCGATCCGGCCGATTCGCCGTAGGTCAGAGGAAGAGCGTCGACACCCTGATGGTGTGTACCAGACGCTTGGGACGCCCGTTCGCCCCCTCGGCGGGCGGCTGGTGGTTCATGGGGCGACCACGCCGCGTGTCCGTGGCCTTCTGTCGACCCGGGCTGGGCCGACGGCCCGGCGTCCCGGGCGACTCGTTCCGTGTTTTCCCGGGCATGATCACTCCTCCCTTCGTCAAGCGTCGGTCTTGAGCGTCGCCTCCGCCCGGGCGACGTGACTCTTGACGGCTGCGAAGCTGTCCGGCGCCACGGAGATGGAGTCGAGGCCCGCGGCGACCAGGATCGCGGTGAACGCCGGATCGTCGCTGGGCCGCTGCCCGCACAGTCCGGCAGGGCGGCCGGCCGCGTGGGCGCGGGCCGCGAGAAGTTCCTCGTACGCCTCGGCGGTGGTGGCGAAGCCCGGCGGTACCCGTATGCCCGCGGCACCGAGCCGGTTGGCCATCTCTCCCAGCGAGGCGTTCTTGCCTCCCACGCGGCCGGCCCAGCTCCTTGAACGGTACGAGGCGTCGCGTCGGTCCCATGACATCCTCCGTGATCTCGGGCGTCCTCAGAACGGGAGCGGTCGGCCGGACGGGGTGCGCAGATCGAGGGGGCTCGGCCTGCAGGGCTGTCGGGGCCGGGTGCTGATCCGGATGCGCTGCATGGTGCTCACCTCTCCGGGGAACCGACGGACGGACCGGGGTCGGTCGGTCGTACGGGAAAGGGACCGGTCGGCCCATGCCGGGTCTCCGGTCCGCCCTCCGCGCTGTGGGAGGGGGACGGTGATCACCGGACACATTGCGCGGTACAGCAGACCGTGGACCGTCGGCCCCAGCCGCATGCCGGAGTAGCCGCCACGGCCTCTCCGGCCGACGATCAGGGTCAGGGACCTCTGGGATGCCAGGGCGAGTCCTCGTCGGCGGCCCGGGCGAGAGCGGGGACGGACAGCTCCCGGGGGTCGACTCCGAGCAGGATGTCGTTCACGTCTCCTCGACCCGGGTGGCGAAGGCGGGAGGGACGATCTCCACCGGGCAGTGGGCGTGGTGGAGCAGGATGTGGGCGACGCGTCCCAGGGACGGGCCTGCGCCCAGAACACGGTGTTCTCTGCCCATCACGAGCAGATCGGTGTGGGCACTCGCCTCCACCAGGATCCCGGGCGTGCTCGTGCCCGTCTCGACGTGATGGCTGACGATGAGCCCGGGATAAAAGTGACGCACGCGGTCGGCGAGCGCCTTGATCTCGTGCACGCGCTGCTGCGCGATCTCATCGAGGTCATCCAGCATGGTCGCGACGCTGCCGACGTGGGTGAGCACGTTCCAGACGCTCACCAGTCGCAACACCGCCTTGCGGGCGTCCGCCTCGGCAGCCGCGACGAGCAGCCAGCCGACATCCGAGGCCCCGTGCACGGCTGCCGTCACCGAGCCCGACTCGAGGCGGTCGCTGTCGCCACGGACGACGATCACGGGCGCCTCGGCACGGGCTGCCACCCCCAGGCCGACGGAGCCGAGCATGAGGGTCGAGAAGCCGCCGAGCCCCCGGTTGCCCACCACGATCGTGCCGCGGTGGCCGGCGGCCGCCCGGAGACCGGCGACCGGCTCCTGCCGGCTCAGTTCCTTCGTGACGGCAAGGTCCGGAAAGCGCTCCTGGACCGTGGTCGCGGTCTCGATCAGCAGGTCGCGGCCTGCTTCGCGTACCGCCTGGATCGTCTCGGCATTGGCGAAGAGGGCCCGGTGGTCGGTGTCAGCGGCGTGGACGAGCTGCAGGGGCCGGCCCCGTCGGTCCGCTTCGGCGGCGCCCCAGAGCACGGCGGTGCGCGCGGAGGCGGACCCGTCGACTCCCACCACGACGTTGCCGAGCTCCGGTCGAGCGGGGATCTCGCTGGTCATGGTTCCTCCTCCGGGGTACGCCCGGGGCTCGGGGAGCACATCCCGAGGGCGACACCTCCCACGCTGACACCGTGGCGAGCCTTCTCGGGATGGGCCGTTCGGCCCCCGTCGGGACCCGCCCGGCCCTGCTGCCGGGGGCACGGGACCACCAGCCTGAAGTTCGGGATGTCCTCTCCGATCCGGACCAGGACTGAACGGAGAGGACACGACTGAGGAGGCACGTCATGACGGCCCAGGTCACCGTCGGTCTGGACGGCTCGAAGGAAAGTCTCGCCGCCGAGAAGTGGGCGGTGACGGCAGCGCTGTTGCGCGAAGTCCCCCTCCGGCTGGTGCACATCGAGGACTGGCCGAACACCCCTGAGGTGCCCCTGTCGTACGACCGCTCCTTGGCCGAGCAGGCCGGGAGTCTCTTGCGGAACGAGGCGGACCGCGTGCGGAAGGACCATCCCGGCCTCGAAGTACTCACAGAGCCTGCGCGTGGCCGGGCGGCCAAGGAACTGACGGCCGCCGCGAACGAGGCGGATCTGACGGTCCTGGGCTCGCGTGGGCTCGGTGGTGTGCGCGGCTTCATCGTCGGCTCGGTCTCCCTCGCCGTTGTCGGCGCGGCGCGACAGCCGGTCGTCCTCGTGCGCGCGGAGGACGACCACGTGGCTCCCGAAGGCGGGATCGTGGTGGGTGTCGACATTTACCAACCGTGCGAAGCCTTGCTCGCGTTCTCGTTCGCGGAGGCGGCCCGCAGGGGCACGCCCCTGCGGTTCCTGCACAGCTGGACGCTGCCCGCCTCGTACGGCTACGCGGCCGTCATGGACCCGGGGATCGGCGAGGAGCTGGGCGGCCACCTCCTCGGGGGGCTGGACGACTTGCTGGAACCTTGGCGGAAGCGGTACGCGGGCGTGAACGTGGCGGCCGAGGCGGTGGTCGGCCCGCCCGCGTACCAGCTGGTCGAGGCGTCACAGACCGCGCAACTGGTTGTCGTGGGACGCAGGAGCCGGAAGGTCCCCCTCGGCGCGCATCTCGGTCATGTCGCCCACGCGGTCATCCACCACAGCCCCGCGCCGGTCGCCGTCGTCCCCTTGATGTGAGTGGACGATAGCGACTCCGCCTTCGCCGGCCCACGGACGGACGGACGTCATCTCTTCCTCGTGTTCTACGGATGCCGGCGGCTGATGGAAGGCGTGTAGCGGTCGGGAGCGGCGTCGTAGGCAGTAGCGCAGCAGGGGGGAGCAGAAGTGCGGTGGGCCTGCGGGGCTGTCTCGGCGTTCGGGTGCGGTCGTGGGGTCGACTTCCATGCCGCACACGGGGTCGACGGCCGTCTCACCTCTGTCCGGGCCGTCCTTTCGCGAGGTGGTGTCGGTGGCGGTCTCGACTTCGGGCGGGTTCGGCGTGGCGCCCGCTTCGGGCAGTGCCGCGGGGTGCCAGCGGCGCAGGCGGGAGGCGTTGGTGACGACGGACAGGAAGGACAGGGCCATGGCGGCTGCGGCGATGACCGGGCTGAGGCGTATGCCCCACAGGGAGTAGAGGGCGCCGGCAGCGAGAGGGATGCCGACGGCGCTGCAGACGAGGGCGAAGAACAGGTTCTGCTTGGTGTTGCGCATGGTCGCCTGTGAGAGGCAGATGGCGGTGACGACTCCGTGTCCAGGCGTCGTAGGGCCGCGATGGCCTGGGCGGAGTCGTCCTTGACGGTGTCGGCGACGGCGAGTACCCCGGCGGGGTAGCCGTCGACCGCGGCGAGGACGGGTGTCTTGCCCTCGGCCGCAAAGTTCGCGGCGACAGCGTCGAGAGGGGAGGTGTCGACCCCGTTGTCATGGAGGAGGCGGGTGGTCCCGACCAAGATCGTGTGGCCGTCGGCCGTGGCGCGGACACCCTTGCCGGTGACGGAGTCGAACCCGGTCGCGGCTGGCGGCTGAACGCAGCGGGCGCGGGCGCCGGAGACGATGGCCTGGGCCAGGGGATGTTCGCTGTCGGCCTCGGCGGCGGCGACCAGCCGCACAAGTTCGGCTTCCCCGACTCCGCGACGAGCCCGGGGCATTGAGATCCTCCGCGCCGGCGAACGGGATCACCGGCGCCCGCTCACCCACGCCGATCACGCTCCACCGGTCGGCGAGCGCCTTCAGCGCCCGAGACCGCGCCTGCAACTCGCCGGCCTGCCGCAACGGTGCCTGTGAGTAGTACTCCTCATGCTCGCGATGGAACCGCGCGAGATTGTCGATCAACTGCAACAGCGACTCAGGGGGCTGAGCTGCGCCCCGTCCTCGGCCATGCCGGCAGTGTGCACCAGGTCCCACGCGTGGGGGCGTCCGGGCACGCCCGTCACAGCGGACACGAGCCCGCCCCGAGGTCGCTCGTGACGTGCGGCGCGTGCCGGTCATCGGCCGTGTTTATCGCCGGTCTCCTTCCGTGGACTCCGGATTCCGCTGGGGTACGACGGCGACCGGACACGAGGCATGGTGCAGGGCGCGGTGGGCGACCCTGCCTAGCTCCAGACCGACGAGCCCGTCCCTGCGTCGTGCCCCGACGACCAGCAGGTCGGCGGCGGCGGAACGCTCGGTCAGCACTCTGTGGGCGGGGCCCTCGACCGTGGTCCTGCGCAGGCGCACCCGGGGATGCTCGGAGGCTGCGTCCTCAAGGGCGTTGTCGAGCAGTTCGGAGGACCGTTCCGCGAAGTAGGCTCCCCCGTCGCCGCTCAGCAGCGGGTGGTCGACCGGTTCATGGGCCGGCCGTCGCCAGGTGCGAACGATGTCGAGTTCCGCGTCCCGCACCACCGCCTCCCGGAAGGCGAACCGCACGGCCGGCGAGTCCACGTCGTGCTCTCCGACGCCGAGCAGGACGCGCCCGTGACCTGCCGCCAGGGCATGCCGGTCTCCTCGGACGACCACGACCGGGCAGTGGGCCCGGGCGGCCACGATGAGGCTGACGGATCCGAGCAGAAGGTCGACGAACTCGCCGCGCCCCCGGGACCCGACGACGAGGATCGAGCCCTCCCGCCCCTCCCTGAGCAGCCCAGCGGACGCGTCCTCTGCCAGGACGTCCGAGGTGAGGGGGAGGTCGGGTGCGCGGCGTCGGGCGCGTTCGGCCGCGGTGCCAGCGATGTTCTCGGCGAGGACCTGGCCCGAGGGCCGGTCCGTAGCCCAGGTCGGCACGACTCCTTCGTACCGTTCCCACAGCGAGGCATGGACGATCCGCAGGGGAAGCCCGTGCCGTACCGCTTCGTCGACGGCCCAGTCCAAGGCCGTGAGACTGGCGTCGGACCCGTCGACTCCTACCACCAGGGGCGATTCCATCGTGCCCACCGCCTTTCCAGGTCGTGAAATGGCTTGTTGCCACGCTCGCACCGGGCTGGAGGAGCAGAGTAGAGCCGATCGGTCCCGGTCGCGGCCCGCCCGGACCACACTGTGGAGACGACACCGAGACACGGAGGGAGGAGGTGCCCATCCGCTTCTCGCGGATCCTGATCGCGCGGTGCGCGGCTCGAAGCCGCTTCCCCGCGTCCCTGGGGCGGGCCCCTCCTCATTTTCAGGAAAGCACCCGCCGACGGTCCCTACCAGGGCTGCCGGGTCCCGACGTGCCCCTTTCGGCCCTTGTCGTCCGCCGCCCGGCGGCGACAGCCTCGCAGCAACAGGACTCGGGGCGCAGACGTACCGGAGGCCGGTCATGAAGCACCCACGCACCGTCGACGACGTGATGACCCACGCGGTGGTCTCCGCCAGGCTCGACGCACCGGTCAAGGAGATCGTCCAGTCCATGCGGCGCTGGGGCGTGAGCGCGGTTCCCGTGCTGTCGGCCGAGGGGCGGGTGGTCGGCGTGGTATCCGAGGCGGACGTACTCGGCAAGGTTCCGGGAGAGGACCACGACGACTCGGGTTCGGTGACGGCGGGCGGCTTGATGTCCGCGCCGGCCGTCACCGTTCCGCGCGGTGCCACGATCGCGGGGGCCGCGCGGCTGATGGGGCGAGGCCATCTCAAGCGGCTTCCCGTGGTGGACGAGGACGGCCGTCCGGTCGGTGTCGTCAGCCGGGGCGACCTGCTCAAGGTCTACCTGCGCTCAGACGCCGAACTCGCCGAGGACGTGCGCCGCGAGCTCCTCACGCATCTGATCCCTGAGGGCGACGCCGCACTCACCGTACGGGTCACGGACGGCGCGGTGACGCTCACCGGACGCCTGCCACAGTCCGTACCTGCGGATCTGGCCCTGCGGCTGACCCGGGCGGTGCCCGGCGTGGTGGACGCGGCGGCGGAGTTCACGAACGCGTAGCGGCCTTCGTGTCATGCGGCGGAAAGTGCTGGACCCGCGCGTCCGGGCCCGGGAACACCAGGGTGACCCGGCCCGTATCCGACCATCGGACATCGAAGGGCGGAGTGCCGTCCGCATGGTGCAGCCCGACGATCTCACCGTCACGCCCCTCGTCACCGACCGTGGCACCGCCCGCGATCAGCCGGTCGCCGACGCGGGCCCACAACCCGGCGCGGGGCTTCTCCTGGCCCTGTCGTGTTCCAGTCGCAGCCATGATCCTCGCCTCCCGGCGCGAGGGACCGGCCGCGGCCTTCCCGAGACCGGCGCTCTCGCCTTCCACGATGTGACCCGATCGGCCGCTCGTCATAGGGGCCAATCGTCCCGGAAGGGGACCATTCGGCACTGCCCGACGGTCGGCTCCGCGCAGCAGGGTGAGATCTAGCGGGACCGCCGCGCCCCGTGAAGGAGGACCGTCATGCAGCACCGCACGGTTTTCGAGGTGATGACCCACGACGTGGTCACCGCCGCCCCACAGACCCCGTTCAAGCAGATCGCCCGTCTCTTCGCAGAAAACGACGTCTCGGCGGTCCCGGTCGTCGGCCCCGACCGACGCCTGCTCGGCGTGGTCTCGGAGGCCGACCTGCTGCGGGCCACCGCCGAGCTCCCCGACCTGGAGGGCCGTTCGGCTGGCGTCCGGCTCCTGTCCCAAGAGCGGGGGCTGCCCGATGCGGAGACGGCCGCCCAGTTGATGGCCTCGCCGGCCATCACGGCGCAGCCGGGGTGGAACCTCGTCGAGACGGCCCGGACAATGCACCGCAAGGGAGTGAAGCGGCTTCCCGTCGTGGACGAGACCGGTCGGCTCGTCGGGATCATCAGTCGCAGCGACCTGCTGCGGCCCTTCCTGCGCGGGGACACCGCGATCCGTGACGAGATCGAGCACGACGTCCTGGCCGACACTCTGCGCCTCGCTCCGGACACGGTCCGTGTGACCGTCCACGACGGAGTCGTCAGGCTGACGGGCCGTGTCGACGAGCGTGCCGACATCCGCGTGATCGTACGGCTCTGCCGCTCGGTCGACGGAGTGGTCGCACTGCACGAATCGATCGAGTACGCCTACGACAACCTCGCCCTCGACGTGGAGCCACCGCGATGAACGCCCTGCGGGTGGCACCGGTCATGCCCGACTACGACAGCGCCCGGGCCACGTTCTCCTGGCGACACGAGCGGTCCCGGCTCGCCGGGCTGCCGGACGGCGGCATCAACATCGGGTACGAGGCAGTCGACCGCCATCTGCGCGAGGGCCACGGCGAACGCGTCGCGCTGCGCTGCGTCGGCCGCGACGGTTCCATTCAGACGATGACCTTCGCCCAGCTCGCGGCCGCGAGCTCCCGCTTCGCGCACGTGCTTGAGGTGCTCGGTCTGGAGCGCGGCGAGCGGGTGTTCACCCTGCTCGGCCGCCGGTTCGAGCTGTACAGCACCGTCCTCGGAACGCTGCGTGCCGGACGAGTCCTGTGCCCTCTGTTCACCGCCTTCGGTCCCGAACCCGTCGCACTGCGCATGGAGCTGGGCAACGCCCGGGCGCTGGTCACGACCCGGGAGCTGTACGAGCGCAAGGTGGCCCCGGTACGGTCCCGGCTTCCGCACCTGCGGCACGTCCTGCTCCTCGACCCCGGGGCCGGCCCGCCCCCGGCCACCCTCTCCTTCCCCGCGCTCACTGACGCCGCGCCGGACGAGTACATGGTGGGACCGACCGATCCGGCGGAGCCGGCACTGCTGCACTTCACCAGCGGCACGACAGGCACCCCCAAGGGCACGGTACACGTGCACGAGGCGGTCCTCGCCCATCACGTCACCGCCGCCTACGCCCTGGACCTGCACGAGGGCGACGTCTTCTGGTGCACCGCCGACCCCGGCTGGGTCACCGGCATGTCGTACGGCATCATCGCCCCGCTCACCCACGGGGTGACGACCGTCGTCGACGAAGGGGACTTCGCCCCCGCTCGTTGGTACGGGATCCTCGCCGACCAGCGCGTCACCGTCTGGTACACGGCCCCCACTGCGCTCCGCATGCTCATGCGGGCCGCACCGCGCAGCGGCGACCCGACGCCCGCAGCGCGCCACGACCTCTCGTCGCTCCGGTTTGTCGCGAGTGTCGGCGAGCCACTCAATCCCGAGGCCGTGCACTGGGGCCGGGAAGCGCTCGGGCTTCCGGTGCACGACACCTGGTGGCAGACCGAGACCGGTGCCATCATGATCGCCAACTTCGCGGCCGATCCGGTGCGGCCCGGCTCGATGGGCCGACCGTTTCCCGGTGTCGAGGCCGCCGTAGTGGCGTGCGGCGAGGACGGCCGGGCCGCGGTCACCGGCGGGCACGTCCAGATCCTCCAGGAGCCGGGCGCCCAGGGCGAGCTCGCCCTGCGGGCGGGCTGGCCGTCGATGTTCCGCGGCTACCTCCACGAGCGGCACCGTTACGAAGCGTGCTTCGCGGACGGGTGGTACCTGACCGGCGACCTGGTCAGCCGCGACGCCGACGGATGGTACTGGTTCGTGGGCCGCGCCGACGACGTCATCAAGTCCGCAGGGCACCTCATCGGGCCGTTCGAGGTGGAGAGCGCGCTCATGGAGCATCCGGCCGTGGCCGAGGCCGGTGTCATCGGACGCCCTGACCCGCTGGCCGGCGCGATCGTCAAGGCGTTCGTGCTTCCGCGCCCCGAGTATCCGCCCGACACCGAACTGCGGCGCGATGTCCTGGCGTTCGCCCGTCGGCGCCTCGGCCCGGCCGTCGCCCCCCGGGAGATCGAGTTCGTCGGGAGTCTGCCCCACACCCGCAGCGGCAAAGTGATGCGCCGCCTGCTCCGGGCCCGCGAACTGGGCCTGCCCGAGGGCGATGTGTCCACGCTGGAGACACCCGAACCGGCCGAGACGACCGGGCACTCCGGGAAGGAGCCGTGATGGCCACCGCACACGGCGGCACGTCCGCCGGGACATCTCAGACGAAGCGCCCCCGTCGCGCTCGTGGAACCGCGACGCCCGCGCGCACCCCTGCGAGGACCCACGACCTGGGCCTGCTGCGGCAGATGCTGCTCATCCGGCGGTTCGAGGAGCGGTGCGTCGAGCTGTACAGCGCGGCGGCGATCCGGGGCTTCGTCCACCTGTACATCGGCGAGGAGGCGGTGGCGGTCGGCGTCCACCAGGCGCTTGACGAGGCGGACGCGGTCGTCTCCACGTACCGCGAACACGGCCACGCGCTGGCCCGTGGGGTGCCGCCCGAGGCCGTGATGGCGGAGATGTACGGGAAGACCACCGGGTGCAGCCACGGGCGCGGCGGCTCCATGCATCTCTTCGACGCCGGCCGCCGCTTCTACGGCGGCAACGCGATCGTGGGCGGCGGACTGCCGCTCGCCGCGGGCCTGGCGCTCGCCGACCGGATGCGCGGCGCGTCCCGCGTGACCTGCTGCTTCTTCGGTGACGGAGCCTTCGCCGAGGGCGAGTTCCACGAGACCGCCAACCTGGCGGCGCTCTGGGGACTGCCCGTGCTCTTCGTCTGCGAGAACAACCTGTACGCGATGGGGACGGCCCTCGCCCGCGAGCACGCCCAGACGGACTTGGCGATGCGGGCGGCGTCGTACGGCATGGCGGCCTGGGCCGTCGACGGCATGGACGTACACGCCGTGGAGGAGGCGGCGCGCGGCGCGGTCGAGTCCATCCGGGCCGGCAGCGGACCGCACTTCCTGGAGATGCGGACCTATCGGTTCCGGGCGCACTCGATGTACGACCCGGACAGGTACCGGCCGAAGGACGAGATCGAGGAGTGGAAGCGCCACGACCCCGTCACGGGCCTTGCCGATGGCATGCGCGCGGCCGGTTTCCTCGACACGGACGCCCAAGAGGCCCTGGACCACGAGGCCATGGAGGCGATCGACCGAGCCGTCCGGGCAGCCGAACAGGCTCCCGAGGAGTCGGCCGAAGACCTGCTGCTCCATGTCACCGGCCGACGCGAGGAGGTTCCGTCATGAGCGCGCGAACGCGACCGCAGGCGCACCCCGACGACGGCACCACCACATACAGGGAGGCCCTGCGGGAGGGCCTGCGCGAGGCGCTGGCCTCGGACGACCGGGTCTTCCTGATGGGCGAGGACGTGGGCCGCTACGGCGGCTGCTTCGGCGTGAGTCTCGGACTCCTGGAGGAGTTCGGCCCGGACCGTGTCCGGGACACACCGCTGTCGGAGTCCGCGTTCGTCGGGGCCGGGATCGGCGCCGCACTGGCCGGGATGAGGCCGGTCGTGGAGATCATGACGGTCAACTTCAGCCTGCTGGCGCTCGATCAGATCCTCAACAACGCCGCCACCCTGCGGCACATGTCCGGCGGACAGCTCGGTGTGCCGCTGGTGATCCGCATGACGACGGGCGCGGGACGGCAGTTGGCCGCCCAGCACTCCCACAGCCTCGAAGGCTGGTACGCCCACATCCCCGGCCTCCGCGTCCTGGCGCCCGCAACGATCGACGACGCCCGCCACGTGCTGTCCTCCGCGCTGGCCGACCCCGACCCGGTGCTGCTCTTCGAACACAGCAGCCTCTACAACGCGGCCGGCACGCTCGATCCGGCGGTCCATGAGGTCGGCCTGGACCGCGCGGCCGTCCGCCGTGAAGGCACCGACGTGACAGTGGTCGCGTACAGCGGTTGCGTGCCCAAGGCCCTCGAAGCCGCGGAGGAACTGGCGGGCATGGGGATAAGTGCCGAGGTCGTCGACCTGCGTACGCTGCGGCCCCTCGACGACGCCACGATCATCGGCTCGGTCCGGCGCACCCACCGGGCCGTCATGGTCGACGAGGGCTGGCGCAGCGGCAGTCTGTCCGCCGAGATCGCGTCGCGCATCTGCGAGCAGGCGTTCTTCGAACTCGACGCACCCGTCGAACGGGTCTGCAGCGCGGAGGTCCCCATCCCCTACGCCCGCCGGCTGGAGGAGGCGGCACTCCCCCAGCCGGCCGGAATCGTGGCGGCGGCGCGCCGGGCGGTGAGCTGACATGGCCGAGTTCACGATGCCGTCGCTCGGCGCGGACATGGACGAGGGCACGCTCTCCGAGTGGCTGGTGCACCCGGGTGACCAGGTGACGCGGGGCGACGTCATCGCAGTGGTCGAGACCGCCAAGTCCGCGATCGAGGTGGAGTGCTTCCAGAGCGGTACGGTCGACGCCCTCCTCGTCGACGAGGGCACCACCGTGCCGGTGGGCACCCCGCTGGCACGCATAGGCACGACTGCTGAAACCCACCCGACCGAAAGCCCGCCCGCCGAAGGCTTGCCCACCGGAAGCCCGCCGACGTCGACGCCCATGGTCCGCCGACTCGCCCAGGACCGGCACGTCGACCTCGCCGCCGTTCATGGCTCGGGCCCGGGAGGCAGGATCACACGGGCGGACGTGGAGCACGCGGAACCGGAACCAGCGCCAGCACCAGCACCAGCACCAGCACCAGCACCAGAGCGTGACAAGACCGCGCCGACACCACGGTCGTCGAAGCCGGTGCGCGGCGACGACTCGACCAGGGAGCGTCCCGCTCCGCTGCGCGTAAGGTCCTCACCGCACGCACGGCGGCTGGCCACGGAACTCGGCGTCGACCTCGCCGACGTGACCGGCACGGGTCGGGGTAGCACCGTCCGTGCGGCGGACGTCCGTTCCGCCGCAGCCGCCGAGGGCACACCGCGCCCGGCCGTCCCGGACACGGCTCGGACGGCCACCGCCCGGCTCATGAGCCGCTCCAAGCGGGAGATCCCGCACTTCTACCTCTCCACGACCGTGGACATGGCAGCGGCTTTGGAGCGGATGCACGCCCGCAACCGCGAGCTGCCCCTGTCCGCCCGCCTGGTGCCCGCAGCACTCACGTTGAAGGCCGTCGCGCTGGCGGCACGGAAGGTGCCCGAGCTCAACGGGCACTGGATCGACGACCGCTTCGTTCCGGCGGACGAGGTACGGCTGGGCGTCGCGGTCTCCCTGCGGGGCGGCGGCCTCGTCGCACCCGCTCTCGCCCACGCCGACACACTCTCCGTGGACGAGGTGATGGCCGCGCTCAAGGGTCTGGTGGCACGGGTACGGGGCGGCCGGCTCCGAGCGTCCGAGACCGCCGACCCCAGTATCACCGTCACGAACCTCGGCGACCAGGGCGTCGAGGCCGTGTTCGGTGTCGTCTACCCGCCGCAGGTCGCGCTCGTCGGCCTCGGCCGGATCGTCGAGCGGCCGGTCGCCGTGGATGGGCTGTTGGGAGTACGACCCGTGCTGACGGCGACGCTGTCCGCCGATCACCGCGCGGCCGACGGATCCACCGGCGCGCGTCTCCTGACCGCCCTGGACCGACTCCTGCAACAACCGGAGGAGCTGTGAACCACGACCAGGCAAAGGCGCTCGTCCGGCAAGCCGTGCAGCGTGTCGTCCCCGGCGCCGAGTTCACCGGGCTCGATCCCGGCATGTCCCTGCGGGACACGTTCGAGATGGATTCACTGGACTTCCTCAAGTTCGTGGAAGCCCTCGCCGAACTCAGCGGGACGGAACTCACCGAGGACGACTATCCGGCCCTGGGCACCTGGGACGGCTGCGCCGCTCGCCTGGTGGGCGAGGCCAGTGCGTCCGCACAGGGAAGGAGCGGATGATGCGTCACCGCAGGATCGAGCAGCTGATGACCCGTGAGGTGGTGAGCGTCCGCGGCGACGCCCCGTTCAAGGAGATCGCCCGCACGCTCTCACAGCACCAAGTGACCGCTGTTCCCGTGGTGGACGGCGGGGGCCGCGTAGTCGGGGTGGTGTCGGAAGGGGATCTGCTGCGCAAGACCGCCGACCAGGCCGCCACACCGGGTGATCTGCCTGCCGTTCCGGACCTGGAGGCGTGGGAGCGAGCGAAGGCCGAGGGGACGCGGGCCGAGGAACTGATGTCCGCACCCGCCGTGTGCGCCCGCTCCGAATGGACCGTGGCCGAGGCGGCACGGCTCATGGAGGTCCAGAAGGTCAAGCGGCTCGTCGTCGTCGACGGCGACGATCACCTGCTGGGCATCGTGAGCCGTCGCGATCTTTTGGGCGTCTACCTCCGTGAGGACGACGACATCCGCCGGGAGATCGTCGAGGACGTGCTCGGTGACACGCTGCGTCTCGAACCGACGGCCCTCACCGTCGGAGTGCACGACGGACGGGTGGAGCTCGGCGGGAGGCTGCCCTTCCGGGGCATGGCGCCGGCGGTCGAGCGCATGTGCGCGACGGTGGACGGAGTGGTCTCGGTCTCCTGCGCCCGTCTCACCTACGGCGTCGATGACACCGGGCGAGGTGGTGGACGATCATGACGCGGAGCATCGTGGTCGGCCTGGACGGCACGGAGCAAGCCGAGGCAGCCGCGGAGTGGGCGGCCGAGAATGCGCTGCTGCGCGGCACGGACGTGCGTCTGGTGCACGCGAAGGAACCCGAACCGGAGGCCGCCCTGTCGCTCGGGGAGGGGGAGTCCGAGGAGCCATGGGCCAGAGAGATGATGGCGCGCACCGCCGGTGAACTGCGTGAGCGCCATCCCGGCCTGTTGGTGACCTCACGGCTGCTGCCCTCGGGGCCCGTTCCGGGCCTCGTCGCCTCGGCCGAGGAGAGCGATCTGCTGGTCCTCGGCTCGCGGGCACTCGGCAGCGTGGCCGGCGATCTGCTCGGCTCGGTCGGCCTGACAGTCGCCGGTGTCGTCGAGCGTCCCGTCGTGCTCGTACGGGCCGTCAGCTCGGCGAGCACTCCACGGGGCCCCGTCGTGGTCGGGGCCGACGTGCGGCAGCCCGTGGACTCCGTGCTGGGCTTCGCCTTCGAGGAAGCCGCGCGACGGCACACCCGGATCCTCGTCGTATACGTACAACAGCTCCCGCTGTACGCGGGAATGGGTCCCGCGATGGTCCCGGACTTCAGGCTTTCCATGGTGCCGGAGATCAAGCGTTCGGTGGACGTCATGCTGGAGCCCTGGCGGGCGAAGTATCCCGATGTCGAGGCGGTCGACCGCGTGGCGGTCGGATCGGCCGGACTCGAACTGGTGGCGGCCGCCCGGGAGGCCTCTCTCGTGGTGGTGGGCCGACGTACCCGCCGTTCGACGCTCGGCGCGCACATCGGCAGCGTGGCACACGCCGTCCTTCACCACAGCCCGGTGCCCGTGACACTCGTTCCCCACGACTGAACGACTGATCGGTGCCGGTCAGCTCTCGCGCGCCGTCGGACGCAGCCGCACCGCCGTGACCTTGTACTCCGGACACGAGGTCACGGTGTCGGCGTGCTCCGAGGTGAGGGAGTTGACGCCACTGGCCGGGAAGTGGAACGCGCAGAAGACCTGCCCGGGAGCGAGTTCCGTCCCGACGCGGGCGACCAGTCGCGCCTGTCCGTGACGGCTCTCGACCGTGATGGGCGTGCCGTCCCGGACAGCGAACCGAGCGGCGTCCTCCGCCGTCAGGTCCAGTCGGTCGGAGGCGTCGAGCAGCAGGTTGCCGCCGCGCCGGGTCATGCTCCCGGAGTTGTAGTGGGCCCACCGACGCCCCGTGACGAGCACCAGCGGATAGTCCTCGTCCGGCTCCTCGCCGGGCGGCAGATAGGGGGCCGCCGAAAGGTGGGCGCGCCCGTCGGACGTGGCGAACTCGTCAACGTACAAAGTGCGTTCGCCCGGCCGGTCTGGCGCGGTGCAGGGCCAGGGCACGGCCCCCTCCTGGTCAATCCGTTCATGCGAGAGACCGGCGAAGAGGGGTGTCACGCGTCCGCAGTCGGCGAGAGCCGCCGCCGGTGTGCGGCAGCTCAGGTCGGCACCGAGGGCATCTGCAACTGCGTGCACGACCTCGAAGTCGGAGCGGGCCGCTCCGGGCGGAGCCACCGCTCGCCGTACGCGCTGGAAGCGGCGGTCGAAGTTGACGAAGGTCCCGTCCTTCTCCAGCCACGAGGCCACGGGCAGGACGACATCGGCGTGTCGGGCGGTCTCCCCGAGGAACAGCTCGTTGACGACGACGAGCGGGCAAGCGTCGAGGGCCTCCGCGACCCGCCGGCTGTCGGGATCGGTCGCGCACACGTCCTCACCGATGACCCACAGCGCCCGCAGCCGGCCCTCCCGAGCCGCCGCGAACATCTCGGGAATGCGCATGCCCGGCCGCTCGGGAACTGGTCGGCCCCACACCGCCTCAGCGCGAGCGCGGGCCTCCGGGTCGGTGACACGGCCATAGCCCGGCAGCAGATCGGGCAAGGCGCCCATGTCGGAGGCGCCTTGCACATTGTTCTGGCCGCGCAGGGGGCTGATGCCGAACCCGCGGCCGGTGCCGCCGACGGCGCCGCGCAGGATGGGGAGGTTCGCCAGGGTCCGTACGCCGTCGGTGCCGTGCAGGTGCTCGGTGACCCCGAGTCCGTACAGGACGGCCGGCCGCTCCGCGCGGCCGTAGAGCCGGGCGGCCTTCCTGATGTCGTCGGCGGGGACGCCGGTGATCCCGGCGACCCGCTCGGGCGAGTAGTCGGCCAGCAGGTCGTCGAGTTCGTCCAGTCCGTTGGCGCGCTCGCGGAGGAAGTCCGGGTCGGTCATGCCTTCGTCGACGAGGACGTGCGCGAGGCCGTGGAAGAGGGCGACGTTAGTGCCGGGGCGCGGACGAAGGTGCACGTCGGCATGGTGCGCGAGGCCCACGGCACGGGGGTCGGCCACGATCAGGGAGGCGCCCGCGAGTGCCCGCTGGAGGAGGCGGGCACCGACGACGGGGTGAGCTTCAACCGGATTGGCGCCGACGACCAGGAGGCAGTCGGCGGTCTCGACGTCGTCGAAGGGGTCGGTGCCGCCGGCGCGTCCGAAGGAGGCGGTGAGGCCGGCGGCGGAGGGGGCGTGGCAGAGGCGGGAGCAGTTGTCGACGTTGTTGGTGCCGATGACGGTCCGCAGGAACTTCTGGACGAGGTAGTTCTCCTCATTGGTGGCACGGGCGGAGGAGATCGCGGCGACCGAGTCGGGTCCGCCGTCGAGGACGGCCGCACGCAGGCCGTCGGCGATCCGGGTCACCGCCTCGTCCCAGGTCGCCGGTCGTAGTTCGCCGTGCTCCCGGATCAGTGGCTCGGTGAGACGTTCGGCGGATCCGAGGTATCCGTACGCGAAACGGCCCTTGACGCAGGCGTGGCCCCGGTTGACGGGCCCGTCCCGGGCGGGGAGCACGGCGGCGACACGGTTCTCGCGGACGACGACGTCGAGTGTGCAGCCGACGCCGCAGTAGCCGCAGGTGGTCCGCACGCGGTCATGGGGGGCCTGCCGCGAGGTGAGGCCCTGACCGGGGCCGGGCTGCGTAATCGCCCCCGTCGGGCAGGTGTCGACACAGCCGCCGCACGACACGCAGTCGGAGCCGGCCCACGGGCCGCCGGTACCCGGGGCGACGGCCGTGTCGGCACCGCGCCCGGTGAGGGTGAGCGCGAACGTGCCCTGGACGTCGGAGCACATCCGTACGCAGCGCCCGCACGCGATGCACAGGTCCCGGTCGAGATGGACGTACGGGTGGCTCTCGTCGCTTCCGCGCGCGGGGGCACCGGCCGCCGTGCCCGGCGGGATACCCAAGGCCCGGCACGCCTCGGCCAGTTCACTGTGCGCGCTGTCGGCGAGCGCATGCGGTGGGAGTGCCGAGGCGATCAGGCCGACCGCGTCCCGACGCAGGTTCCGCACGCTCTCGTCGGCGGTGTCGACGGTGAGGCCAGACGTCGCAGGGGTGACGCATGCGGCGACGGTCCGCCCGTCGGCACGGACCAGACAGGTCCGGCAGGAGCCGACCGGCCGGAGACGGTCGTCGTGGCAGAGCGTGTGCAGTTCGGCTCCGGCGGCACGTACCGCGTCGAGCAGCGAGGCCCCGGCGGGCACGTCGACCGACACGCCGTCGACCTGGAGCCGGGTCATCGGTCCCATCCTTCCAGGGCCGGCCCGTAGGCACGGGCCAGGCTGCGGACGGCGGCGGGGACACGGCGGCCGAACGCGCAGAGACTCGCCTCGCTCATCAGCCGTGCCAGTCGTTCATAGGTCTCCCCCGGGCCGTGCCGGCCCTGGGCGAATTCGAGCCCTCGCCGGGTGCCGACGCGGCAGGGCGAGCAGGCTCCGCAGCTCTCGTCGGCGGCGAACTCCCAGACGTGCTGGAGGAGCTCGTGTGGATCGGTGTCGGTGTCGAAGGCGACCATGCCTGCGTGGCCGAGTGCGGCGCCGTGCTCGGCGAGCGCCGCCGTGGTGAGGGGGACGTCGAGCGCCGTCCCGGCGAGGAAGCCTCCGAGGGGCCCGCCGATCTGGAGGGCGACGAGCTCCCGGCCGTCCTTGAGGCCGCCGCCGAACCGGGTGGCGATCTCGTCCACGGGGGTGCCGAGCTCGACCTCGTAGGCGCCGGGTCGGGCGAATCGCTCCGAGAGGCAGACCAGTTTGGTGCCGGTCTCGTCCGGTACGCCGCGTCGGGCGTAGGGCGCTCCGCCGTGGGCGACGATCCAGGGCACGGCCGCCAGGGTCTCCACATTGTTGACCACGGTCGGCCTGTCCCACAGGCCGTGGTCCGTGGGGTAAGGGGGCCGGGGGCGTGCACAGCCGCGAGCGCCTTCGAGACGGGCGATGAGGGCGGTCTCCTCGCCGGCGACATAGGAACCGGCTCCTTCGACGATCTCGACGAACGGCAGCGGACCGGCCCCCTCGGCCGAGGGGGCCAGGTGCCCCGCCTCCCTCGCGCGCTCCACCTCCTGCCGGAGCCGGACCATGGCTTTCGGGTACTCGGAGCGCACCAGGACGATCCCGCGCCGGGCGCCGCAGGCGAAGCAGGCCAGGGCGAGTCCCGTGAGGACGCGCTCGGGGTCCTCCTCCATGAGCAGCCGGTCGGCGTACGAGCCGGGGTCGCCCTCGTCCCCGTTGGCGACGATGACGGTGTCCGGCTTTCCCGCCGCCGCTGCCCACTTGTCAGCCACCGGGAATCCGGCGCCGCCGCGTCCGCGCAGCCCTGAGACGGCGGTCTCCTCCCTGATGTCCTCGGGCCGCAGCCCGGCCACCGCCTCGCGCCACACGTCCCAGGCGGAGTGCCCTCCCACGACCCCGGCGAGCAGGACGGGCGCCCCGGTAGTGTCGGCCGCGGGGATGCCCGGCGCGCGCGGTCCGGTCCGCCCGCCGAGTTGGTCGGCCAGGTCCGTGCCCGTGCGGGGCAGGGTGTCGTCGAGGGCGGCGGGGCCCGCGTAGCAGTAGCCGAGGCAGTGCACGGTCTGCAACGAGGTCGAACTCGCCTGGTCGACGGTGCCCGCCACCACACCGAGAGCCCGCTCGACCTCCGCCAGATGCTCCCCGCCCCGCGCGGCGAAGCACGCCGTCGCGGTGCACACCCGCACGTGCCGCTCGCCGCGTGGGGCGGCGAGATCGGCGAAGTAGGTGGCGGGGCCGAGCCCCGCGGCGGCCGGCAGTCCGGCCGCCGCCGCGACCTGGGGCGCCCACGCCCCGGGCCCTTCGGCGGTACCCGATCTGGCGCGCTCCAGCGCGGCCTGCAGTAGCCCCCCGCGCCCTCCGTGCCGTGCGGTCAGCTCACGGAGCGCGTCCATACGTCCCCCCGGCTCCCCAGGAATCCGACCGGCCATGGTCCCAGAGTGACCGGCCGCGCCCCCACTCGCATCCCGGCCGGTCACGGGGTTCACGGTTCCGCGCTGCGCAGGGCGGTCAAGCGTCGGCCTCCGGTCTGTCCGCCACCACCGTGCGCCGCCCCGGGAGCCCCGGCACAAGGCCGTCCGGTCCCTGGCAGGGGGCCGGACGGGCACGGAAGGGAACAAGCGGCCCCTGGAGCCGGGACCCCGACGGCCGGAGGGTGGGGGACAGCAGGGCTACGCGGCCCATGAGGATCACCGCCGGGAGGCCACCATGGTCCGGAACTCGGGGATCCCGCCCGTCGTGGACGCGTCGCGCCCGTGGCAGATGCTGTTCCTCGCCACCGTGGGGTTCGCCCTCTGTTTCTGGGCGTGGGCGCTGTTGGGCCCGCTCGGCCCACGGCTGCGGGACGACCTGGGCCTCAGTTCCTTCGAGCAGTCCCTGGTGGTCGCCGTGCCGGTGGTGGTCGGCGCGCTCGGCCGGATCCCGGCGGGGGCGCTGACGGACCGCTGGGGAGCACGCCGGGCCTTCCCCCTCGTCGCGGCCCTGACGATCCTCCCCGTGCTGTACCTGGGTCACCTGGCCGACTCGTTGGCCGAGGTGCTCGCGGGCGGCTTCCTCCTCGGGATCGGAGGAACCGCCTTCGCCGTCGGTGTCCCCTTCGTCAACGCCTGGTACCCACCCGCACGGCGGGGCGCCGCCCTCGGAGTCTTCGGCATCGGCACCGGCGGTACGGCCCTGTCGGCGTTCACCACCGTCCAGCTCGCCGACGCCGTCGGACGTGCCTTCCCTTTCGATCTCGTGGCCGCCTGCCTCGCCGTGTACGCCGGGGTGGCCTGGTTCCTGCTCCGCGACAGGCCGGGGCGCGCGACGGCGTCGGGGTCGCTGTTCTCGCGCACATCACTGGCCATGCGTACACCGGCCACCTGGCAGCTGGCCTTCCTGTACGCCGTCTCCTTCGGTGGATTCGTCGCGTTCAGCGTCTACCTTCCGACCTACCTCACCAGGGCCTACGAGCTCGGCCGTTCCGACGCGGCTCTGCGGACCGCGGGATTCGTCGTCCTCGCCGTGGCGATGCGCCCGGTGGGCGGCTGGCTGTCGGACCGTATCCACCCCGTACCCGTGCTGACGGTCTCGTACGGGCTCGTCTCGGTGTGCGCCCTGATCGCGGCTTTCGAGGCGGAACTGGTCCCCGTGGGAACAGCGGCCTTCTTCGGCATGGCCGCCGGCCTGGGCGCCGGGTCGGGGGCCGTCTTCGCGCTCGTCGCACGTCTGGTTCCGGCCGAGCGGGTCGGCTCGGTGACGGGAGTGGTCGGGGCGGCAGGCGGTCTCGGGGGCTTCTTCCCACCCCTCGTGATGGGCGCGGTCGACAGCGTCGCGCACGACTACACGTGGGGATTCGTCCTCCTCGCCGTCACCGCGACCGGCGCGGGAACCCTGGCCGCCACCACTGTCCGGCGACGCGCCCGGCTGGCCGCGGACGCCTGACCGCGGCGGCGAGACCGCCCAGGCGGGCCTCTCCCGGTGACCCGGGGATTGGGCCATTCGGCCCCGGTTCCGGGCCCCGGGTGGCCGTAGCCGCCGGTTCCCTCCGGAGATTGGTATGGAAGACATGAACGCCGACCGCGCACTCCTCGCCGCCACCGGGGTACGCAAGATCTACCGGACGGGCTCCGTGGAGGTCACCGCCCTGCTCGACCTGGACCTCCTAGTGCGCCACGGGGAGATGGTGGCGATCATGGGACCGTCCGGCTCCGGAAAGACCACGCTCCTGAACTGTCTGTCCGGGCTCGACGACATCGACGCCGGCCGGGTGGAGGTCGACGACCACGACCTGTTCGCGATGTCGGACGCGGCGCGCACGGTGCACCGGGCCCACACCATGGGCTTCGTCTTCCAGGCGTTCAACCTCATCCCCGTCTTCTCCGCGGTGGAGAACGTCGAACTGCCCCTCCTGCTCGTGGGCACCCGGCCACGGGAAGCACGTCGCAGGGCGCTGGACATGCTCGACCGGGTGGACCTCGGCCATCGGGTCGAGCACCGCCCGAGCGAGCTGTCCGGGGGTGAGCAGCAGCGGGTGACGATCGCCCGTGCCCTGGCGGGACGCCCGGCCATCGTGTGGGCGGACGAACCGACGGGCAACCTGGACAGCGCGATGGCCGACCAGGTCATGGACCTGCTGTGCGAGCTCAACCAGGACGAGAGCCAGACGATCGTCCTGGTCACCCACGACAGCGCCATCGGCGCGCGCGTGCCCCGGCTGATCCGGATGCACGACGGACAGCTGGTCGACGACGTCCGCCAGACCGTCGCAGCCCGAGCCCCGGGCCCCGATGCGTCCTTGGGCTGACCATGTACCCGAACCTCCTCATCCCGCTGCTCACCGCCCTGGCACTCTCCCTCGCGGCCCTGGTGCTGGTCGCCGTCCGGCAGCCGGTGTCACGGCGGCTGGCCTTCCGGCAGGTCGCGCGCCGGCGTACCGAGGCAGCGCTGGTGATCGGCGGATCGATGCTCGGTACGGCCGTCGTCATCGGTGCCCTGGTCGTCGGCGACACCCTGAACTTCTCCGTACGCCAGGAGGCGTACCGGACCCTGGGGCCCGTGGACGAGCGCGTCATCGCACCCCCCGGACCGGCCGGGCGCGACGTGGCCGAGCGGCTGGCCGCCCTGGCGGGCGACCCCGACGTCGACGGCGTACTGAACGCCCAGGCCACCCAGGCATCGGCGGTCAGTGGTACCGACGACCGCACGGTCGCCGAGCCACGCGTCCTGGCCTGGCAGATGGACTTCGACAAGGCTGCGCGCTTCGGCGCGCCGGGTGGGGACTCCGGCCTCGGCGGACCGAACCCGAAGCCAGGACAGGTCGTGGTCAACGAGCCGCTGGCCCGTTCCCTGGGTGTGGGAGCAGGGGATCCGGTCACGCTGTACCTGTTCGGATCGCCGGGGACCTACCGGGTCGAGCGGGTGGTGCCGGAAGAGGGGCTGGCCGGTGTGGGCCTCGGCGGCAGGATGAACCGCGACGTGTTCCTGGCACCGGGGACCCTGGACTCCGCCGCCCGGGCCGCCGGTGCGGAGCCGCGCTCGGTCACCTTCGTCTCCAACCGGGGCGGCGTCGAGAGCGGCGAAGCGCTGACCGACCAGGTGACCGCCGACATCCGGCAGGCTCTGGGCCCGCTCGCCGGGCAGACAGAGATCGAGACACCGAAGCAGACGGTCCTGCGCGACGCCCGACAAGCCGGGGACTCCCTCGGGGCCCTGTTCCTCATGATCGGCAGTTTCAGCATCATCGCGGGCGCCCTGCTCCTGGTGAACATCTTCGTCATGCTCGGCGAGGAGCGGAAGTCCCAGATGGGCATGGTGCGGGCCGTGGGAATGAAACGCTCTCGGCTCGTCGGGTCCTTCACCCTCGAAGGGGCGACCTACGCGTTGCTGTCCGCGCTGCCGGGCGTGGCCATCGGGCTCGCGGTCGGCTGGGGCGTCGCCGTGGTGGCCGCGCAGATCTTCCAGGGCTGGTCGGTCGGCGGTAGCAGCATCCGCATCGCGTTCGCGGTCACCCCCACCAGCGTCCTCAACGGACTGGCCATGGGCCTGCTCATCGCCTTTGCCGCGATCCTCGCGACCAGCGTGCGCATCAGCCGGTTCAACATCATCGCCGCGATCCGCGACCTCCCCGCCACGCCCGGACAAGGGCCTCGCCGCCGTCTCCTGACGGTCTCCACCACCCTGGCCGTCCTGTGCGCGTTCGCGGCCGTCCCGGCCGTGGCACGCAGCCAGCCCGACGCGACGTACCTCATGCCGGCGCTCGCCCTCGCCTTCACCACTCCGGCACTGCTGCGGGTCCTCCCTCGCCACACGGTCACGACCCTGGTCGCGGGAGCCGTCCTCGGCTGGACACTCCTGGCGCCCGTCGTCCGCCCCCGGATCTTCGACGCACCGTCGATGTCCGTGTACGTGATCCAGGGCGCCCTGGCCGCCTTCTCCGCCGTAGTGCTCGTCAGCGACAACCAGAAGACCTTGCTCCGCCCCGTACGGAGACTCCTCGAACGCCCGACGGAGGGCGGCCTGGCAGCGCGGCTCGCCGTCGCATACCCGCTGGCCAAGCGCTTCAGGACCGGCGCGACACTGGTGATGTACACCCTGATCGTCTTCGTCCTCGTCCTCCTGACGGAGATCTCGGGCATCATCCGCGCCGGCGTCGACGGAGTCGTCTCCGATGCCACCGCCGGATACTCCCTGCGACTGGACTACAACCCCCAGGTCGCCGGCGACCGACTCGTCTCCGATCTCCGCACCGGCCCGTCGGCCGCCGGGATCGCCGCCGTGACACCACTGCTCAACGCCACAGGGCGGGCCACCGATCCGGGACACCGCAGCCCTCAACCGCTGGACACCGCCGTCGTCGGCGTGCCCGACGGGGCGATCACCGGCATCACCTTCCGGGAGCGGCTGCCCGGCCTGGAAAACGACCCCGCAGTGTGGCGCGCTCTCGCCTCCGACACACGCTACGTCGTGCTCGACGGCTTCTTCGGCAGCACCGGCGGCCCGGCCGGCGACTACTACGGCCCCGGCGACACCCTCACCCTGACCGACCCCCGGACGGGTCGCAGCGAACAGAAGGTCATCGCCGGCGTGCTCAGCAACGGGATGGTCTTCTACCCGGGCACCGGCGCCAGTTCGACCACCTACCCCGTGGTGTTGAGCGAGCAGGCGACGCACGAGCTCTTCGGCGACGAGGCGCAGAACGCCTCCGCACTGGTGAGAACCAGCCCCGGAACCTCGCCCGACGCCCTGGCGACCCGACTGCAGGGCGAGCAGCTCTCGTCCAGCCTGGTCGCCACGCCCATCGAGTCGGACATACGCCAGCAGTTCGACTCCAGCACCGCCTTCTTCCGCCTCATGCAGGGCTTCCTCGCCCTGGGCCTCGGCGTGGGCATCACCGGCCTCGGAGTCGTCATGGTCCGAGCCGTACGCGAACGCCGACGCACCATCGGAATCCTGCGGGCCCTTGGCTTCCGGGCGCGGACCGTCCAACGGTCCTTCCTGCTGGAGAGCGCCTTCGTCGCCGTGGAAGGAATAGTGCTCGGCTCCCTCCTCGGCGTGCTCACCACCTGGCTGATGTACAGCAACAGCGCCGCATTCAAGGGCCTCGAAGGAGGCTTCCCGGTCGAATGGACGAGTATCGGCTGCCTGGCGGCAGCCACCTTCGCCGCGTCGCTCCTGGCCACGGTCGGGCCGGCCCGGCGCGCGGCCGCCATCAGACCGGCGCTCGCGGTCCGCGTCACCGAATGACGTATGTGGTCCCCAACCGGTACCCAGGCACGGTGCAAATTGTCGCCGCGGAGTCGGTCCGGCCGCCTGCGTGGGCGTCCGCCCTTCCAGCGCCGTGCCCGGATGCCCTCGAGCACCCGGGGGCATCCGGAGAGCATCACCCCACTGGCCGGTCTGGCAGGCGGAAGCCGTTGAACAGGTCGTCCATGCCGCGCAGGGCAGCCGCGTGGGTGTGACACGGACAGCGAGGTCGCGGGCCGCCACAACGAGCGGGTGACGAAGGGTGCCCAGGCGACCGACCCGTCGAGCGCGGACGCGCACGGCGTCGGTGCGGTCGCGGCGGGCGGCGGTGTATGCGGCGAGGGCCGCCAGGATGCCTTCGTCCAAGCCGTTATCGCTGTCCCCGGCAGGCAACAACTGGGCATCACCACCGCGTGACGTCTCGGCATCGGGCCGCTCTCCCTCCTTCGGGCATCGCGTCGCCGTAGAAGCCGCAGCTGGTCTACGCGACCTCACGCACCGCGCGACCGCCGCCCACGTGCGACGGTAGTTGCCGCATGCTACGCATTGCGTCACGAAACTCGACTTGCACAACATCGAGTTGTGGCGGCCAGCGTCACAGAAGAAGGCCGCCCGACAGGGCTGCCACCGGACGGCGCGTTCACTGATCCAGCGGGCGGCGAGAAGGCCGGATGCTGCTGTGAGGGCAGCGCGGCTGTTGGGTTGTGCGACCCCCCGGCTGGCCACCGTTCACTTCGTACGCCGAGCGAACAGTGCAAGCCAGCCGGCTCAACGACCTTCGGGGCCGGAACAGACCGTTGCGGCTCGAATTCAGAGAGTGATCTACTGCCTTCTCCAGAATGTCATGGGGGACCATGCGAATAGAACGTCTCGCCCATCCGGTGACGGGCATCGTCTGGAAGCGCGAATGGAGCGCCGGTGACTCTGGCCCCTGCTGACGGCGGTCGACACAGTCGCCGTGGCTTCCAAGCCGGCACCGTCCTCAGCGTCGCCGTCGGTGGACCGCGCGATGACTGTCGACAGGCAATTCGCACCAGTACAACCGGCTGTTGCCCACGGCACAGCTGTCAGCTACGAAGCCAGATACGCCTACTGCTCCGGCTGTCTCTCCTGTCCTTGCAGATCTGACAGGACGGGGGCAGCTGGCCCTGGCTCACCACGCCGCCGATGCCCTCGGCCACCGCCCCACCGCCTCGGCGCTGCGCGCCCTGGCTCTGGCAGAGGCCATGCGCTCAGACACAGGCGCCTGCGCCCATGAACTTCGTGCGGCGGTGACCGACCAGCTGCAGCGCGGCGTGCCCGACTCCCTGGCCGACCAGCTGATCGTGTCGGCCGCGGCCGTCCGGTCCGGTCCGCTCGCCGGAGATCCCGACAGTGGCGAGCTCGCCTTGAAGATCGCTGCACAGTGGCACGACCTACCGGGAACAAGCGCGGTTGCTACCGCGATCGGTAACGCCTCCGCCCGGGGACAGTTGTCTGGACGAATCACTCTCAACGTCCTGGCCGCCCGGCCCGACACTGGTGATGACCTCGCCGTCATCTGCGACACCGCCAGCGCCGAGCTGCGCACGGGCCCCAACCTCAGTAATCTGCGAGCCAAGCAGTTCGCCGAACAGTGGTGGGCGCCTGACGGCCGGATCGGCGCCCTGCTGCATCCAGTCGCCGACGACCGGCGGGACTTGGCAGCCGTCACTCGACAGCAACTGCGGAACCTGGGCGCGCCAGGGTCGCTCTCCGCCTTCTTGGATGCTGACGACAAAACAGCCCGAGGCACATCCCGCAAACTCAAGAACGCTGCCCGCTCGCGGATCCTGCAGCACGCCGCCAACTCTCTGGACGTCGTGCAACAGTGGCTGGTCCTGATCGCTCAAACCCAGCCCCGTGCAACCGATCCCTCTCTCGTTCCTCCACGAGGCGGTCCAACCGTACCGCCAGCGCATGATCGATGAGCTGACCGCTCTGGCCGAGGCCAACCCAAAGTCCCTGACTGCGGCAGCGGCGCGGAGCTGCTTGGTGAGCCTTGAGACAACAGCTCGACTGTTGGCTGGCGGAACCGTCACCGGTACTGAGCCTGAACCGTCCACCGTACTGAACAGTGACCTGCTGCGGGCCCCCGAGCTGGACTTCCGTGTCCTGCTGGAAGAGATGGTGGGCCTGGGCATCCTGGCCACCGAACGTGACGGCTGGCGCCTGCGCTTCTCCAACGTCCTACGGCTTTTGGGTACCCCGGACGCCATTGAGGAAGAACTACACGCTCACGACCCCAACGACACTTCCACCCGCCTATCCATCAGCCAGGCTCGGCGGCCGCTTCCCGGCGCCCGTGTCAGTCCCCTGCCGGAACAGCAGATCGCAGGTCTGGTACGCAGCGATATCGCGCTACGCATCGTGCTCGGCACCGACGCCACCTGCCTCGATGACGTCACCACCGCGCTGACCGACCAGCAACAACGCACCCCCAGCGAACTGGCATCCCTGATCAAACCGGCCACACCCCACGCATACCGCCAGGCGCTGAGTGCAGGCAAGGCCCGCAGCCCTCACCGGCTGATCGTCAGTGACATGCGAGGTTTCAAGCCGGACCACGTCGAAACCGCTCTGCGTGACGCCACTACACAGACGAGGGAACCGTCTTCCGCTGTGAGGCGCCCAGGACCGTCAAGCACATCGCCGCAACAGGTTCCTGGGCTGCGGACGCGCCATGGGTGGTCGATCGCTGAAGCGATGGTCTATTAGCCGGGCCAGAGATGGATGGCTTCGAGCCTGAGCCCTTGACAGCGTCGTTCGCCTCGGCGGCGGCGCGCTCCAGGTTGATCAGGTTATCGCCGCGCAGATCTCCCCCACGGACGACCACGTGGTCCGTGGCGGAGGTCTGCGCCCCGGCCCGCGCCGAACGGAGTCGTAGTGCTTGCTGAGCGCCTGGGGCTGTCAGCCGCGCCGAGAATCGATGCGCCCCCAACCTTCGGTGCTGCCGCATCCCCGTTGTTCGTTAGACCCTCGCTGGACTCGGTGATCGGGGTTCTCGCGGGCGCGGGAAGATCGTCTTGGACCAAGTGGATCTCACAGGACGCGATGCACTACCTGTGCCAGGAGGTACCCAGGGAGGGGCCGATCACCAGGATCGGCGCGTCCTCCGGCCCGTCGAAGCGGTACTGGAGTGTTTCAGTCGTCGTCTTACTCACCCGCTCACGCTCCCATATCTCACATTTTCCGAACGGAGGGGGTCGGGAGACGTGCCGGACCTCCCCATATTTCCGCCGCCGGACATCCACAGGCCCGCGCCCCGCGGTGAGGTGCCCGCGGGGCCGGGAGCCCGCTCGGGCGCAGGCGTCAGGGGGTCGCGGCGGAGACGACGTAGACGACGGGGTTCGCCGGGTCGGTCATGTTGACCGTGATGTTCTGGGTGGGACGCGGATCCTTGTTGGTGTGGGTCGTGCCCGCCCAGTTCGCGCCGGGGCCGAAGTACCAGCCGGTGATCTTGAGGTCGCGCTCGCCGATGGTCACCGCCCCGGTCTCCAGGGCCGCGCGGCCCGTCCCGGCCCCGGTGAGGAACCGGTCGAGCCCGGCAGAGGTCGTACGGAACTTCACGTACATCCGGCTGGCCTTCCAGTTGTTGGTCTCGTAGTACTGGACGCCCGTCGCGTTGCCGGGGATCGGGACCTCGAAGATCCGCCGCTGCATCCCCGAGGGCCAGTCCTCCCGGAGGCCCTGTGCGGACGCCTCCGCCTCCTTGTCCTTGCCGGAGCGGCGGCTCTGGCCCGCGGAGATCAGCAGATAGCCGGCCGGGATGCCGATCAGCAGCACGATGATCGTCGCCGTGATCAGCCGTCGTCTGATCACCCGGCGGCGGTCCTGCGGGGGCTCGCCGTCGCCGTCGCCCGGCAAAACGGGCTGGCGCGGCACGACGGGGTGCTCGGCTGCGGTCATGTTCGGGTGTCCCTTGGTGCTGCGGATGCGGTCACTGGTGCGAGGACGCCGCTCGGTGCGGCCGCGGTTCAGTCCGCGGTGCGGGTGGACCGCGTGCTGCGGATCGTGCTCGCGGCCTGGTCGTAGATCTGCGCGTACCGCTCGTACCGTTCGACGCGGCGGCGGTTCGCGCGGCGGAATCTGCGGGCGACCAGACGGGCCAGGTCCGCGGCGCCGACCATACCCGCCTCGGGGCCGAGCTGGGCCTTGGCGATCCGGGCCTCGGGACGGTAGCCGCGCCCCGTGAGGTGGCGCTTGAAGGCGTCCCGGGCAGGGCCGATCAGCAGGTCGTCGGCGGCGCTGACGCCCCCTCCGATGACGAAGCAGGAGGGGTCGAGCGCGGCGGCCAGGTTGGCGATGCCGACACCGAGCCACTGGCCGATGTCCTGGAGGAGCTCGATGCACATCGCATCGCCCTCCCGGGCCAGTTCGGTGATGAGCGGTCCGGTGATGTCGGGGATGTTCCCCTTGACCCGGTCCAGCAGGTAGTGGGCGACCGGGGAGTCCGCGGCGGCCAGTTCCCTGGCCTCGCGCACCAGGGCGTTGCCGGAGCTGTACTGCTCCCAGCAGCCGCGGTTGCCGCAGGGGCAGCGGTGTCCGCCGGGCACGACCTGCATGTGGCCGAACTCACCCGCGACCCCGTACTTTCCGCGCTTGACCTGGCCGTCCTCCAGGATCGCGCCGCCGATGCCGGTTCCGAGGGTGATCATGACGAGGTGGTCCTCGCCCCGGCCCGCGCCGAAGCGCCATTCCGCCCAGGCGGCCGTGTTGGCGTCGTTGTCGACCATGACGGGGACGACGAGGCGGGAGGCGATCGCGTCGCGCAGCGGTTCGTCGCGCCAGGCGAGGTGGGGGGCGAACAGGACCTTCGAGCGGTCCGCGTCCACCCACCCCGCCGCACCGATCCCGACGGCGTGCACATCGTGCCGGTCGGAGAGGTCCAGGACCAGTTCGACGATGGTGTCCTCGACGACCTTGGGGCTCTTGGACTTGTCGGGCGTCTCGGTGCGCAGTTGCTCCAGGATGTTGCCGTCCGCGTCGACGACGCCGGCCATCACCTTCGTCCCGCCGATGTCGATGCCGACGGTCGGGACCCGGGGCGCCGTGAGGTGCGAGCGCCGCTCCCTGGTGCCGACGGTCTTGAGGACGGTGGCGCGGGCGGAGCCGCGGTGTGTGAAGTCGCGGTACGTGCTCATCGTCCCTGCGGGGTCTGGGGGGCCGGTCACGTGCTGCCCGGCGGCGGACGGCGCCCACCACGCCCGATTCTGCCACTGCCGGACCCCCGCTGCCGTTGGACGGGGCCCGGCAGCGCCGGAACGCAGAGCTCCGCTACGCGCCGCCGCCGGCGGCGCCGGGCCCGTCGGGACGCCCGGGGGCGGGGGCGCGCTCCAGCTCGTGGCTGAGCTCCTCCAGCTCGCTGCCGCCCGCCATCTGGCGGGTGAGCTCGTCCAGGCTGATGTCGTCCTTGGTGTGGCTGCCGGACATGGCGCCGCGTTTGAGCAGCACGAACCGGTCGCCCACGAGGTAGGCGTGGTGCGGGTTGTGCGTGATGAGAACCACGCCGAGTCCGGCGTCCCTGGCGGCCGCCACGTACTTGAGGACGACCCCGGACTGCTTGACGCCGAGCGCCGCCGTCGGCTCGTCCAGGACAAGGACCTTGGCGCCGAAGTAGACGGCGCGGGCGATGGCCACGCACTGGCGCTCGCCGCCGGACAGGGTGCCGATCGGCTGGTCGACGTCGCGCAGGTCGATGCCCATGCGCAGCAGCTCGGCGCGGGTCGTCTCGCGCATCCGCCGCACATCGAGGCGCTTGAACGGCCCGGCGCCGGTCGTCGGCTCGGAGCCGAGGAAGAAGTTCCGCCAGACCGGCATGAGCGGCACGACCGCGAGGTCCTGGTAGACCGTGGCGATGCCGCGGTCCAGGGCGTCGCGCGGGTTGGCCAGGGTGGTCTCCTCGCCGTCGATCAGGAAGGTCCCGGCGTCGTGCCGGTGCAGCCCCGCGATGATCTTGATGAGGGTGGACTTGCCCGCCCCGTTGTCGCCCAGGACGCAGGTGATCTCGCCCGCGTGGACCACCAGCGAGACATGCTCCAGCGCCTTGATGTTGCCGTAGAACTTGGCTACGTCGGCCAGCTCGACGAGCGCCCGGTCGGCCGTCACTTTGTCGCCTCCGCGCGCTTGCGTACCCATGCGTTGAGCAGGGTGGCCAGGAGCAGCATCGCTCCCAGGAAGAACTTGAACCAGTCCGGGTTCCACTCCGCGTACACGATGCCCTTGCTGGTCATGCCGAAGATGAAGGCGCCGACCGCGGAGCCGATCGCGGAGCCGTAGCCGCCGGTGATCAGACAGCCGCCGATGACGGCCGCGATGATGTACGTCAGCTCGTTGCCGACACCCTCGCCGGACTGGACGACGTCGTAGCTGAACAGCAGGTGCTGGCCGGAGACCCAGGCGGCGAAGGCCACTCCGAGGTAGAGGCCGATCTTCGTACGGATCACCGGGACGCCGACCGCGCGGGCCGCGTCGGCCTCACCGCCGACGGCGAAGATCCAGTTGCCGAAGCGGGTACGGAGCAGGATCCAGGTCGCGACCGCGACGAGCGCCGCCCACCACAGGATGGTCACCTTGAACTCGACGTCGCCGATCGTCAGCTGGGAGGCGAAGACCTTGCGGGCCGATTCGAAGCCCTCCATGTCGCCGATCGCCTTGGTCGACACGGTGTCGCTGATCAGCTTGGTGAACCCGAGGTTGAGCCCGGTCAGCATCAGGAACGTACCGAGCGTGATGATGAAGCTCGGCAGCTTGGTACGGGTGAGCATGAAGCCGTTGAACGCGCCGATGGCCAGGGTGACCAGCAGGGACACGAGGACGCCGACCCAGACATTGGCCGTCATCTGGTAGCTGAACATCGAGGAGATCAGCGCGGAGCTGGTGACCAGCACACCGGCGGAGAGGTCGAACTCGCCGCCGATCATCAGCAGCGCCACGGGCGCGGCCATGATCCCGATGGTGGAGGCCGCGTACAGCACGGTGCCGAAGCTGGAGGCCTGGAGGAAGCTGTCGGCGACGATCGTGAAGAAGAGGAAGACGGCCGCCGCGCCGACGACCGAACCGAGCTCGGGGCGGCCGAGCAGCTTGCGCAGCGGTGAGGTGCGCAGCAGCCGTTCGTCGGCCCGGCCGGCGGACGGGGCGGGGGCGGAGGACGGAGCCGGTGCCGCGGGCTGTCCGGATCCGCTCATCGGGTGCCCCGCTTGGTGTACTCGGCCAGCGCGTCGGCGTCGTCGGCCGTGATGACCTGCGGGCCGGTCAGGACGGGCAGGCCGCCGCCGAGCACATTGCGGTTGTAGCGGTAGAGCCAGAGCAGGTCGACGGCCTCGTAGCCCTGGAGGTAGGGCTGCTGGTCGACGGCGAAGCCGAGCTTCTTCTCCTGGAGGCCGGTGGCGACCTTGGCGTTCAGGTCGAAGGTGTCGATCTCCGCCGCGCTGCCCGCGGTCCGCTTGGCCTGGACGGCGGCGTCGGCGAAGGGCGCGCCGAGGGTCACGACCGCGTCGATGCTCTTGTCCGCCTGGAGCTTGGCCTCGATGGACGCCTGGACGTCGGGCATGTTGGTCCCGTCGACGTACAGGTTCTGCATCGTGCCGGCGAAGGCCTTCCCGGCCCCCGCGCAGCGCTGCTCGTGGCCGACGTTGCCCTGCTCGTGCAGGATGCACAGGGCCTTCTTCCGGCCCCGCTTGTCCAGCTCGTCACCGACCGCCTCACCGGCGATGGACTCGTCCTGGCCGATGTGGGTGAGGGCGCCGAACGCCTTGGACTCCGCGGAGCCCGAGTTCACCGTGATCACCGGGATACCGGCCTTGACGGCCCTGGCGACGACGGCCTTCATGGCGTCGGGCTTGGCGAGCGTGACGATCAGTCCGTCGACCTTCTTGTCGATCGCGGTCTGGACGAGCTGGGCCTGCTGCTGCGCCTCGTCGTTGTGCGAGTACAGGAAGTTGATGTTGTCCTTGACCGCCGCCTGCTCGGCGCCCTTCTGGACGATGTCCCAGAAGGTGTCGCCGTCGCCCGAGTGGGTGACCATGGCGAACGTCCAGCGGGGTGTGTTCACCGCGGCCCGGCCCTCGGCGGCCGCGGCCGCGCGCTCTTCCGCCCGCTTGCCACCGGTGCTGCTGCATCCCATGAGGGAGGCGCCGAGCACCGCCGCCAGCACGGCGCCCATCGCGCGTACCCCTGTCCGAACCGTTGCCACGACGCCGTGCCCTTCTTGTGCTGCTCGCTGTGCTGCTGTGTGGGGCCTGGGAGAGTTACGCTCCCGGCCCGGCTGCCCAAGTATCCCCGAGCCCTGCCCGTCGTCGCCCGGCAGGGCGGCTGTGGGAGTTGTAGCGGCGTTGTATGACCACCGTCAAGAGTGAGTCGGGGCATCCGGCCGCCGCGCGGCCCGGCCCGGGGGCTCAGGGACGTACGAGCAGCTGGAACTCGAACGCGTAGCGCGAGGCCCGGTAGACGTGCGAGCCGAATTCGACCGTACGTCCAAAGTCGTCGAAGGTGACCCGCTCCATCGTCAGCAGCGGCGCACCCACCGCCTCGCCGAGCCGGTCGGCCTCCCGCGCCGTGGCGGCCCGCGCGCCGACGGACTGACGGGCGCTGTGCAGGGTGATTCCCGCGGCGCGCATCATCCGGTACAGCCCGGTGGTCTCCAGCCGTTCCGTGCCGAGGTCGAGCAGCCCCTGGGGCAGGTGGTTGCGCAGCAGGGCCATCGGTTCGCCGTGCGCGTAGCGCAGCCGCTCCACGAGGTGGACCTCGCTGCCCTCCGCGACCCCGAGCGCCGCGGCGACCTCGGCCGTGGCGGGTTCGAGGGCGGTGCGCAGCACACGGGTGGCCGGCTGCTGGCCGGCCGCCTCCAGGTCGTCGTAGAGCGAACTGAGCTCCAGGGGGCGCCGGACCTGGCTGTGCACGATCTGGGTGCCCACGCCCCGGCGGCGCACCATCAGCCCCTTGTCGACGAGCGACTGGATGGCCTGGCGCACGGTCGGGCGGGACAGTCCGAGGCGGGCGGCGAGCTCGATCTCGTTGCCGAGCAGGGTGCCGGGGGGCAGCCGGCCCTGCTCGACGGCCGCCTCCAGCTGCTGCGCCAGCTGGAAGTAGAGCGGCACCGGGCTGGTGCGGTCCACGCTCAGCGGGAGCGGCTGGTCGGTTCCTCGTTCGGTCACGGGCCGAGCGTAGTTCGATTGTCCGGACAAAGCCATGGCGGCCGGGGGCACGGACGCCGGGGACGGACGACGACGGCGGGCGACCGGGCCGCCATTTGTCAGGACAAACGCTTGACATGACGACAGGGCAAACGTCACCTTGGGGCCATGCGCATCGGACTTGTCGGAACGGGACGTATCGGCACCTTCCACGCGGTGGCGCTGAGCCGCCACGAAGCCGTGGACTCACTGGTGGTGGCGGACGCGGACCCGGGCCGGGCGGCCGCGGTCGCCGCGCGGACCGGCGCCGGGGCCGTGGAGGTGGACGAGGTGTTCGCGTCCGGTGCGCGGGGCGTCGACGCGCTCGTGATCTCGTCGGCGACCTCGGCCCACGCCGGACTCATCGCGCGGGCCGCCCGCGCCGGTATCCCGGCGTTCTGCGAGAAACCGATCGCCCTCGACCTGCCCGCCACCCTGGACGCCCTGGCGGCCGTCGAATCGGCCGGCTCCGTGCTCCAGCTGGGATTCATGCGGCGCTTCGACGCCGGGTTCGCCGCGGCCCGCGCGGCCGTGCGGGAGGGGCGGCTCGGGCGGCTGCACACCGTGCGGGCGCTCACCTCGGACCCGGCGCCGCCGCCCGCCGCCTATCTCCCGCTCTCCGGCGGCCTCTACCGGGACTGCCTGGTCCACGACTTCGACATGGTCCGGTGGGTGACGGGCCGTGAGGTCACCGAGGTGTACGCGGCCGGGTCGGACGCCGGGCCCCCGATGTTCCGCGAGGCGGGCGACGTCGACACGGCGGCCGTCCTGCTGACCCTGGACGACGGCACGCTGGCCACCGCCACGGCCACCCGGTGCAACGGCGCCGGGTACGACGTACGGATGGAGCTGGCGGGCGAGCACGACCAGCTCGCCGTCGGCCTCGACGACCGCACCCCGCTGACCTCGGCGGAGCCACAGGGGCCCGGCGCCCCGCCGAAGCCGTGGCCGGGCTTCCTGGAGCGGTTCGCCCCCGCGTACGAGGCGGAGCTGGACGCCTTCCTCCACGTGGCCCGGGGCGAGCTGGCCAATCCGTGCGACGGGCGGGAGGCGCTGCACGCGCTGCGTATCGCCGAGGCCTGCGAGCGCTCGCACCGCGAGCACCGGCCGGTGAGCCTGCGGGAGATCCCCGGGGGCTGACCGGCCGCGCGCCCCGGGCCCGCGGGGCCTACGCGCTCACCAGGCCACCGGCAGGCTCATCGGCCCCCGCATCAGCATCCCGGTGCGCCAGTTCAGCGTCGCCGGGTCCGCGGCCGGTCGCAGGTCCGGACAGCGCTCCAGCAGCGACCGGATGGCGATCCGGGCCTCGATACGGGCCAGTGGCGCGCCCAGGCAGTAGTGGATGCCGTGGCCGAAGGCGACATGGCCGCGGGCGTCCCGGGTGATGTCGAAGCGGTCCGCCGCCTCGTACCGCGCGGGGTCCCGGTTGGCGTCCGACATCGCCACGAGCACCAGCTCCCCGCCGCCGGGGATGACCGTGCCGCCGACCTCGATGGGTTCGGTGGTGAAGCGGTACGTCGGGGTCTCGACGGGGCCCTCGAAGCGCAGGATCTCCTCGACCGCGTTGTCGATGAGGCCGAAGTCCGCGCGCAGCGCATCGAGCTGGGCGGGGTGGGTGAGCAGATTGAGCACCCCGTTGGTGACGAGGTTGACGGTGGTCTCATGGCCCGCGACGAGGAGCAGCCAGGCCATGCCCAGCAGCTCGTCGGCCGAGAGCCGGTCACCGTCCACGTCCGCCGTGTGGATCAGCGCGCTCAGCAGATCGTCGCCCGGCTGCTCGCGCTTGTCGGCGAGCAGACCCGCCAGATAGGCGGTCACCTCCGCCGTCGAGGTGCCCCGGGTCTCGGCGTCGATCGCCGAGACGGCGTTGTTGGACCACTCCCGGAACGCCGTCCGGTCCAGGAACGGCACCCCGAGCAGTTCACAGATGACGGACATCGGCAGCGGGAACGACAGCGCCTCGACGAGATCGGCGCTCCGGCCCGGCCGGGCGAGCATCGCGTCGAGCAGCTCGTCCGTCATCTCCTGCACGCGCGGGGCGAGTTGTTCCATGCGCCGCGGGGTGAACTCCCGGGTCACCAGCTTCCGCAGCCGGGTGTGGTCCGGGGCGTCCACACTGAGCATGGACGTACCGGCGGAGACCTTGGCGATGCCCAGCGCGGGCGAGGCCCTGTGCCACGCCTTGGACAGCCTCTGGTCGGCCAGGAGTTCGCGCCCCACGTCATAGCCGACGACGAGCCAGGCGGGCGCGCCCTCGGGGATGCGGACCCGGTGGACCGGGCCCTGGGCCCGCAGCCTGGCGTACACGGGGTAGGGGTCACGGGTGAAGTCCTCGCCGAGCGCGGCGAGGTCGAGTACGGCTTCGGTGGTCAACGCGGTGTCCTTCCGGGTGGCATGGCGAAAGGTGCGGATCACGGAGCGGAGGTAGGGGCTGACGGGCCGGACGCGTCAGCCCGTGCCGGGTGGAGTCACCAGCACACCGGCAGCCGCCGCACTCCGCGGAACAGCAGGCCCGACAGCCACTCCGGCTCCCCGGCGTCCGGGTCGCGGGCGAGGTCGGGGCAGCGCTCCAGCAGGGCCCGGATCGCGATCCGGGCCTCCATCCGGGCCAGCGGCGCTCCCAGGCAGAAGTGCACCCCGTGCCCGAAGGCCAGGTGCCCCTGGGTGTCCCGGCGGATGTCGAAGGTGTCCGGGTCCGGGAAGCGGTCCGGGTCACGGCCGCCCGAGGCCAGCGCCACCAGGACCGGCTCGTCCTTCGGGATGACGGTGGGACCGACCCGCACATCCTCGCGGGCGAAGCGGAAGGTGGCGGTCTCCACCGGGCCGTCGTACCGCAGTGTCTCCTCGACCGTGCCGTCGATCAGGCCGTCGAGGTCGGCGCGGAGCAGGGCCAGCTGTTCCGGATGGTCGAGCAGCGCCCGGACGGCATTGGAGATCAGGTTGACGGTCGTCTCGTGTCCGGCGACGAGCAGCAGGAAGGCCATGCCCACCAGTTCGTCCGGGGACAGGCGGTCGCCGCCCTCGTCGCGCGCCCGGATCAGCGCGCTCATCAGGTCGTCGCCCGGCGATCCGCGCTTGGCCTCGATCAGCTCGACGAGGTAGTCGCCCATGGCGCCGACGGGGTCGCCCTCCCGCTGTTCCTCGGTCGGCGAGACCACCCCGTTCGACAGCAGGCGGAAGGCGTCCCGGTCCAGGTCCGGGACACCGATCAGTTCACAGATGACGGTCATCGGCAGCGGAAAGGCGAGCGCGTCGATGAGATCGCCGCTTCCCGTGGCGGGCAGCGCGTCGAGGAGTTCCCGGGTGATCTGCTCGACACGCGGGCGCAGCGACTCGATCCGCCGGGAGGTGAACTCACGGGCGACCAGCCTGCGCAGCCGGGTGTGGTGGGGTGCGTCCAGCTCCAGCATGTTGGTGCTGATCGCGTTGTCGCCGTCCGGCCAGTGTCCCGTGGGCCGCCAGTCCTTCGCGAACCGCGCGTCCGCGAGAGCGGCCCGGCTCTCCTCGTACCCGACGATCAGCCAGGCCCGTTCGAGCTGATCGGTCCGGATGGCGTGGACGGGTCCCTCGGCGCGCAGCTTCGCGTAGTACGGATACGGATTGGCCCGGAATTCCGGCACTTCACTCAGATCGATCACGGACATGGTCCGCCCCCTTCAGCTCCGGTTCGCTCAGCGTATGCCGAGTCCGTCCCCGCCCTCCTCGTCGAGCAGCCCCGCGTCGTGGATCAACAGAGCAATCTGGACACGGTTGTTGAGTTCGAGTTTGGCGAGAATCCGTGACACATGCGTCTTCACGGTGGCCACGCTCAAGTAAAGCGAGCCCGCGATCTCCGCGTTGGAGCTGCCCCGTCCGACGGCGAGCGCGACCTCCTTCTCCCGCCCTGCCAGCTCCTCGAAGCGCCTGCGCGCCCGGTCCGCGCGGCTGTCGCGGTCGTTCCGCGCGCCGCCCGCGGCGCGGGCCATGAGCTGCCGGGTGACGGCGGGCGAGAGCACCGGGTCACCGGCCGCGACCCGCCGGACCGATTCGACGATCTGTGCGGGCGGGGTGTCTTTCAGGACAAATCCTGCGGCTCCGGCGCGGATGGCGCGCAGCACCTGTTCATCGGCGTGGAAGGTGGTCAGTACGACGACTTCGGGCGCCGCGGGGCGGCGGCGCAGCCGCTCGGTGGCGGTGAGGCCGTCCATGCCGGGCATCCGGATGTCCATCAGCACCACATCGGGATGCAGCCGGTCGACCAGACCGGCGACCTCGTTGCCGTCGGCGCCCTCCCCCACGATGTCGATGCCGTCCGCGCCACCGAGCATCAGGGTGAGCCCCGCCCGGACGAGGGGGTCGTCGTCGACGATGAGCAGCCGGACCGGGTGCGCCACCGGGGGCGTGGGGGACATCGGGGTGTTCATGACGGCCACCGTAGCCAGGGCCTTCGACGGTCCCGTACCCAACCCCGCGTCACCGGGGCGCCGTTCCCGCCGACGGGCGCCGGCCGCCTCACGCGGCGGGCCAGGGCAGCCGTGCGCGGACGGCGAACCCGCCGCCGGGCTCGGGTCCGTGCTCCAGATCCCCCCCGGCGAGCGTGGCGCGCTCGGTGAGGCCGATGAGCCCCTGGCCGGAGCCGGGCACCCGCTCGAAGGGCTCGGTGGGGGACGGGTTGCGGACCTCGATGGTGAGCCCGTCGCCCGGTCCGCCGGTCACGGTGACGGTGACCCCGGCACCGGGTGCGTGTTTGCGGGCGTTGGTGAGGCACTCCTGCGCGATGCGGTAGACGGTGCGGCCGGTGGCGGCGGGCGCGGCGGCGGGGTCGGCGACGCGGTTGTCGAGGGTGACCGCCATACCGGCCGAGCGGGACTCGGCGATCAGCGCGTCCAGGGTGACGAGGGTGGGCTGCGGCCGGTGGCCCTCGTCGCCGTCCCCCGGTGCGCGCAGCACCCCGATGATCTCGCGGAGGTCCTGGAGCGCCTCGTGGGCGCTGTCCCGGATCACCCCGGCGGCCCTGGCGACCTCCGCCGGGGGTGCGTCGGGCCGGAATTCGAGGGCTCCGGCGTGCACGCTGAGCAGAGTCAGCCGGTGGGCGAGGACGTCGTGCATCTCGCGGGCGATGGCCTCGCGGGCCAGCCGCTGGGCCTGCTCGGCGCGCAGTCCGGCCTCCGCCTCCGCCCGGCGGGCCCGCTCGCGCAGGGTGAGGACCAGCTGGCGTCTGGACCGTACGACCATGCCCCAGCTGAGCACCAGCAGGATCAGCAGGACGCCGATGACGGTCGAGGCGAAGAGCGAGGTTTCCGGATCCGGGCGCAGATAGGGCTGCAACGGGGCGACGGCGAGGGCGCCCGCGCCGACGATCGCGACGGGCCTGAAGGGCCGGTGCACGGCCAGGCTGAACAGCGCGACCAGCAGCGCGCCGGCCGCCACCGGCTCCACGGCACCCACCACGATCAGGGCCACGGCCAGCCCGACGGGCCAGCGCCGGCGGACCCACAGAGCGCAGCAGGCGGCCGCGCCGAGCACCGCGTCCACGAGGACGACCGCATCCGGCGTCGTGCCGTCGGTCTCGATGGCGGCGAGGACGAGCATGCCGAAGGATACGGCGCACAGGAAGGCCGTGAGGTCGACGGCCCAGTCCCGCACGGTGCGGCGCGACCGTGCCCGGTCGTCGGGCAGCTCCGGGTCGGCCATCGCCGACGGCAGCAGCCAGCTGTACTCAGTGCGCGTCATACCGACAAAATACGCAGGTGAGCGAGCCGGAACGGCTGTTCCGCGGCAGGAAGCGACCAAAGTCGCACGGTCGGAGACTTTCGGCGTGGGAGGTCAGACCGGTGGCCGACGCGGAGCCCGCGGGGCGGACGACAGGCTCGGCGCATGAAGAAAATCGTCGAGTCGATCGGGTTCCTCGTCCTCGCCCAGGGCGCCGCCGGGCTCCTCCACGAATGGACCGGATGGTTCTGGCTGTGGACGCTGGTGCGGCGGCTCGACTTCATGAGCGAGTACGGAGTGTTCGTCAACATCGTGCTGGTGGTGACGGGCGCCGCGGTGATGATCGCGGCGGACTCGATCAGGTCGTGACGCCGGTACGGACGGTGTGCCGCCGCTGCCGGGACGCGGCCGGGGCACCGTCCGCGCCGCGCCGGCCCCACGCCGTGCCCGCCAGCACGAGCACCGCACCGGCCACGCCGAGGACTCCGAGCCGCTCGCCGCCGATCGTGATGCCCACGGCGGCGGCCCACAGCGGTTCCGTACCGAGGAGCAGGCTGACACGGGACGGCGAGGTACGGCGTACGGACCACATCTGCACGAAGAACGCGAAGAGCGTGCAGAACACGGAGAGGAAGACCAGACCGGCCCACTCCCGGGCGCCGAAGTCCGCCGCGACGGTCCATGGAGCGGAGCCGGTGCCCGGAACGGCCGCGAGGACGGCGAAGACCGCGACGGCGCTGCCGAGCTGGACAGTGGTCAGCGAGAGCGAGTCCGCGTTCCGGACCGCCTTGATGCGGGCCATCGCCAGCACATGAACGGTACGGGCGAGGGCGGCGAGCAGCATCAGCAGATCACCGGCCGAGGGGCTGGTGAACCCGCCTCCCTGGGTCAGCAGCACCACACCCGCGACGGAGAGCCCGGCCGCGGCGACGAAGCCGGCGGACGGCCGGACCCGGGTCACGGCGGCCTCGGCCAGCGGTGTGAAGATCATGGTGAGACTGATGATCAGCCCGGCGTTCGTCGCCGAGGTGTGCACCACACCGTAGGTCTCCGGGAGGAAGATCCCGCTGAGTACGAGCCCCAGCAGCCCGGCCCCCCGCCACTGCGCGGCACTCAGCGCCCGCAGTCCGCGCCACCCGGCGACGGCCAGGGCGGGCAGCACGATCGCGAAGCGCAGGACGAGAACGGCGACGACGGTATGGGGCGTGGTGATGCCCTTGGCCGCGAGATAGCTGGCACCCCAGACCGCAGCGACCAGCAGTACGGGCAGATCGGTGACCCAGGCCCGGCGCGGCGGCGCGAGGGCGGGCACGGCGGCAGCGGACACCTGGTTCTCCTGGTTCTCCACAGGGGGAAGCGCTGTGGAGACCTCGCCGGCTCGCACGCGGAACGATCACGCTACCCGGCGGGAACCGCCTACGGGAACACGTGTCCCAGCGCCCGTTCACCGACAACCGGGCGTCCGCACCGGCCGCGCTCCTAGAATGACGGAGGGACCGGGCGGACCGGGCGGACCGGGCGCGGCAGGTGGATCCAAGGGGGTCGGGAGCATCGGACGGAGCACGCGGACCGAGCAGGGGGCGGACATCCGGGAGCAGGTTCTCGGGCGTGCGGTGCACGTCGCCTCGTCACAGGGACTGGAGGGCCTTTCCCTCAGAGGGCTGGCCGGCCAGCTGAAGCTGAGCACGAAGGAGGTGTTCGCGCTCTTCGGCTCGAAGGAGGAGCTTCAGCTCGCCACCGTCCAGCGGGCCGTCACCATCTACGTCGAGCATGTGCTGAAACCGGCGCGGGCCGCGCCCGCCGGACTGGGCCGCTTATGGATCCTGTGCGAGAGCTGGATCTCCTATTCCCGGGGACGGGTGTTCTCCGGCGGCTGCTTCTTCTACGCCACCATCGCCGAGTTCGACGCGCTGGAAGGCAGGGTGCACGACGCGCTGGCGTCCGCGCAGACCGGCTGGATCACCTTCGTCGAGCAGACGGTCGAGGAGGCCCGTGTCCTCGGCGAGCTCGCGGAGGACACGGACGTCTCCCAACTGGCCTTCGAAATCATCGCGTTCCTCGAACTGGCCAACGCGGAGTCGGTGCTGCACGACAACACGATCGGATACACGAAAGCGGCGCGCGCCATCCTGGGGCGGCTGCGCTCCTGCGCGACGGACGCGTCGGCCCTGCCGTCGGCACCGTAGCGCCGGTGGCGTCGGAGCGCCGGCGAGCCGGAGAGCAGATGGGCAGGGGGCGGGGGCCGGATCACTCGTCCCGGGCGAACGTCCCGTGGTCCGGCCGGCCCGTGGGGCGGTAGGTGTTGATCGCGACGCCCGTCGATGTGGTGCGGGTGGCGGTCAGCTCGAAGGCGGTCGGCAGCCCGCCTTCCGGGAGGAGCCGGAAACCTGCCCCGAGGACGACGGGATGGACCAGCAGGTTGTACTCGTCGATGAGGCCGTGCGCCATCAGGGACTGCGCGAGCCGTCCGCTGCCGTGGATCTGGAGTTCCCCGCCCCGCGTCCGCTCCTTCAGACGCGTCACCTCGGTCACGAGATCGCCGTCGACGACGGTGGTGTGCTGCCACTGCGGGTCCTTGAGCGTCGAGGAGACGACGTACTTCGGGAGCCCGTTGAGCTTGCCCGCCACCGGGTCGTTCTCATCGGTGACCTTGGGCCAGTACCCGGCGAAGATGTCATAGGTGCGCCGCCCGAGGAGGAAGGCCGCGGGGCGCCCGAACACCTCGGTGATGAACTGCCCGAAGTCGTCGTCCGCGAACGGCACCATCCAGCCGCCGTGCTCGAACCCGCCGCTCCGGTCCTCGTCGGGTCCTCCGGGTGCCTGCATGACTCCGTCGAGTGTCACAAAGGTGGTGAGAGTCAGCTTGCCCATGGCGATGCTCCTTATGGTTCCGCGTCCGGACCGGTCGACAGGGTCCGGCCTGCCCGTCTATGACCCCACTCTCGCCCCTGACTCATCGGTCCACCCGCCGAGCGGGGGCGTATGGGGGTACGGGCACCGGCCTGCACGGGAGCGGGTGACCGGGGGCGGGTGACCGGGGCGGGCGTCGGGTGGGGGCGTCCGGAGTGGGCGTCCGTTTCCCGCCGGTCTCCGGACCGACGGGCGGCTTTCCTTGTCCTTGCCGCCGGCCGGCCCATGGACAGCAGGACGTCCGGCCGGTGCGACACCACTCCCGACAGCAAGGAATCCGCCATGTCCAGCACCACCGTCGCCGCCGTCACCACCGCCTCCACCAGGGCCGCTCTCGTCTCCGGCGGCAGCCGCGGCATCGGCGCCGCCACCGCCGTACGGCTCGCGCGGGAGGGGGCCGATGTGGCCGTGACCTACGTACGGGACGAGGAGGCCGCCCTGGCGGTCGTCCGGAAGATCGAGGGGCACGGACGCCGCGGCGTCGCCCTGCGCTGCGACGCCGCGGACGCGGAGGCCGCCGCCGGGGCCGTCGGCCGCGCTGCGGACGCGCTGGGGAGGCTCGACATCCTCGTCAACAACGCGGGCATCGGTGTCCTCGGACCGATCTCCACGCTCAGCACCGCCGATGTCGACCGGGTGCTGGCCGTGAACGTACGGGCGGTCTTCCTCGCCTGCCGGGCGGCGGCCGACCGGCTCGCCGACGGGGGCCGCGTCATCACCGTCGGCACGGCCCTGAGCCGGTACGCCGGTGGCGCGGGCAGCACGCTCTACGCGATGAGCAAGTCCGCGCTGGCGGGTCTCACCAAGCCGCTCGCCCGGGAACTCGGGCCGCGCGGCATCACGGTGAACCTGATCCAGCCCGGTCCCGTCGACACGGACCTCAACCCGGCCGACGGCCCGTTCGCCGAGGGCCAGCGCTCCGCGACCGCACTCGCCAGGTTCGGCACGACGGACGAAGTGGCTTCCCTGATCGCCTACTTGGCGAGTGCCGACGCGGCGTACATCACCGGGACGGAGGTCGTGGTGGACGGCGGCCACGCGGCCTGACCGGACACCCCCGAACGGGAGGTCACCGGTTGCGCGGGGTGACCTCCGCCATCCGGGACCAGCCCTCGCCCGGTACCTCGACATTGATGATCTCGGGCACCTCGGCGACCATGTCCGACATCGTCGCGATCGCCGCCGTGAAGTGGTCGGACTTCACATGCGTCTCACCCGCCGTCGCGTCGGCGAAGGCCTCCAGCAGCACGAACTGGTTCGGGTTCTCGACGCTGTAGGACCACTCGAAGAACACGTTGCCCGGCTCCGAACGGGTGGCGAGGGTGAAGTCCTCCAGCGCGGAGAGCCAGTTGTCGCGCTCGGCGACGAGGACGGTGAACTTGACGGCGATGAAGATCATGGCAACTCCTGGTCGGGACGTCCGGAGGTGGGGGGGGGGGGGGGGGCGCGGCCCCCGCCCCCCCCCCCCCCCCCCCGGCGCACCACCCCCCCCCCCCCCCCACACCAGGTCGCCCACACCCACCCCGCCCCCCGCGCGGCGCCC
>NZ_JBITUB010000017.1:0-78888 GCF_044542225.1 Streptomyces sp. NPDC079020 | reverse complement strand
CGCGGGTGGCTGTGCGTTGTGTGGGGGGGGGTGCGGGGGGTTTTTTGGGGGGGGGGTTTTTTGGGGGGCCCCCGGGGGGGGGGGGCGGGGGGGGGGGGGGGGGGGGCCCCCCGGGGCCCCCCCCCCCCCACCTCGACCAGGGTGACACAAGCCCGCGTATCAGGACTCATCGGGCGCACCCGAACGCTCCGGGCCCGGGGACGGCCCGACGCATCCGTGTCAGCCGCCCAGCTCCTCATGACGGGCGGCCAGCTTCGCCGCGCCCTCGGCGGTGAGTGATCCGAAGAGCCGCAGCCGGGAGATACCGCCGTCCGGATAGATGTCGATCCGTACGTGACTGCCCCGGACGGCCCGCTCCAGGACGAACCGGTGGTTGGTGTCGGGCTGGAGCCGGGTCCTGGGCAGGATCTCGGTCCACTCCCCGCCGCCACCGCCCTCACCCGGGACGCCGCTCGCGTCCCGGTCCACGCCGCCGTCCCCGTCACGTACCGAAAGGCTCGCCCAGCCCGCGGAGTTGCCCAGCAGATACGCGGTGTCGATCTCGACGGCCCGGATCTCCGCCTCGGCGGCGAGCGCGTAGCGGATCCAGTCGTTGCCCTTGTCGCGCCGGCGCCGGGTCTCCCAGCCGTCGTCCATCTTGCGGGATCGGCCCGGCTGGATGGTGTGGGCGGCCGGGGAGTAGAAGCGGTCGGAGGCGTCCTCGACCTGTCCGCCGTTCTCCAGCGCCGCGAGGTCGAAGGTGCCGAGCGCGGCCAGCCAGGCGGGGTCCGGCACGACCTCTCCGTACACCCGGAGCCGGGCGATTCCGCCGTCCGGGTGCTGGTTGACCCGCAGGTGGGTGAAGCGGGCTCCGGCCTCGACCACGAACCCGTTGGCGGCATGGCCGCCGACGGCCGTACGGGGTACGAGGGTTGTCCACGCGACATCGGGGGCGAGCAGTTCCGCGGGGCCCGGGGACCCGGGGACGCAGGCCGCCTCGATGGAGACCGCCTGTGGGTAGTTGCCGCGGAAGTGGGCGGTGTCGACGACGATTCCCCGGACGACACCGGGTGCGCCGAGGCGTACCAGCGCCCAGTCGTGGTCCTCGTCGGTGGGGTGCGGCTCGGTGGCGCTCGCCCCGCGTCGGCGGCGGGTCTCCCAGCCGTCCATGATCTTGCCCTTGTGGCCGAAGCGCTCGGGGTCGAACTCGGCGGGCTCCGGCTTCAGCAGGTTCTCGCGCTCGGCGAAGAACTCGTCGTTGGCGGCGATCACCCCGGCGCCGAGCCGCCGGTCGGCGAGGTCGACGAGGTGGCTGAAGGGGAAGTCTGCGCTGCGGTGGTCGGCGTAGGGGTCGCCGCCCGCGTAGGGCCTCGCGTCGCCGGTGAAGTGCGGTATCGCCGAGTCCGTCATGGTCACTGATTCCTTTCGAGGAGGCGGCCGGTGGGCTCGGCCGGGACGCCGTCGGCCGCGATGCGGACGCCGCGCAGCCAGGTGGACCGCACGACGCCGTGCAGGGTCCGGCCCGCGTACGCGGTGACCTGGTTGCGGTGGAAGAGCCCGGCCGGGTCGACGGTGAAGGTCTCCTCGGGAGCGAGGACCGCGAAGTCGGCGTCACGGCCGGCTTCGATGGCGCCCTTGCGGGGCAGTCCGGCCAGGGCCGCGGGGGCGGCCGACATCCAGCGGGCCACGTCGTCGAGGGAGTGGCCGCGCCTGCGGGCCTCGGTCCAGACGGCGGGCAGGCCGAGCTGGAGGGAGGAGATGCCGCCCCAGGCGGAGGCGAAGTCGGGGGTCTTCAGATCGGTGGTGCAGGGTGAGTGGTCGGAGACGACGCAGTCGATGGTGCCGTCGGCGAGCCCGGCCCACAGGGCGTCCTGGTTGGCGGCCTCCCTGATGGGCGGGCAGCACTTGAACTCGGTTGCACCGTCCGGAACTTCCTCGGAGGTGAGGGTGAGGAAGTGCGGGCAGGTCTCGACCGTGACACGTACGCCCTCGCACTTGGCGGCGGCGATCAGCGGCAGGGCGTCGCTGGAGGAGAGATGCAGTACGTGGACACGGGCGTTCAGCCGCCTGGCGTGGGCGATCAGACCCTCGATCGCGGTGTTCTCGGCGTCGCGCGGGCGGGAGGCGAGGAAGTCCGCGTACGCCGGGCCGCCGCGCTGCGGTGCGGCCGACAGCTGGTGCGGATCCTCGGCGTGGACGATGAGCAGTCCGTCGAAACCGGCGATCTCGGCCATGGAGCGCGCCAGTTGCTCCTGGTCCAGCTCCGGGAACTCCTCGACTCCCGAGGGCGACAGGAAGCACTTGAAGCCGAAGACCCCGGCCTCGTGCAGCGGTCGCAGATCCTTGGTGTTGGACGGCACCGCCCCGCCCCAGAAGCCGGTGTCGATGTGTGCCTTGGGGGCGGCGACCCGCTGCTTGGTGCGCAGATGGCCGACGGTGGTGGTCGGCGGCAGGGAGTTGAGCGGCATGTCCAGGAGGGTGGTGATCCCGCCCGCCGCGGCCGCCCGGGTGGCGGTGAAGAAGCCTTCCCACTCCGTACGGCCGGGGTCGTTCACATGGACGTGGGTGTCGACGAGGCCGGGCAGTACGACATCGTCGCCGAAGTCCTCCAGCCGGGCACCGCCGGGGATACCGGCGTCGTACGGCAGGACGGCCTCGATCTTCCCGCCGGCGACGGCGACGGCCGCGGGGCGCGTGCCTCCGGGGGTGACGACGCGCGCCGAGCGCAGTACCAGGTTCACGTCCGGACCGGACACCCGTGCTCCTCACTCAGGAATTCAACGAACTGTTGAACGAGTCTTCACTCGGGGATCCGGCCCGTCAAGACCCCCGCCCACCCCGCCGGACGACCGGCGGGCCACGCGGCACCCACCCGTCAGCCCGACTGGAGGTTTCCACAAAGTAAAAGTCTAATTTCGAAGGGCGGAATGTAGCATGGACCAGGAGCGGCACCGTCCCACCACCCGCCCGGCCACCCGGCCGACCGTCGGCACCTGGACAAAACAGGCCCTGACCGGCAAGGACGCCGCACCGGGAGCAGTGGGCCGATCCGGAACAGCCCGGTAGGCTGCTGCCTTGCCTTCCGCTTCGAAAGGACCGTTGACGTGCCGCCGTCCCACGCCAGCACATCCGACTCCAAGCCCACCGGTTCCAGCGGTGGGGTGCAGTCCCTTGAGCGCGCCTTCGATCTGCTGGAGCGGATGGCCGACGCCGGGGGCGAGGTCGGGCTGAGCGAGCTCTCCGCGAGCAGCGGACTTCCGCTGCCCACCATCCACCGGCTGATGCGCACCCTGGTCGTCTGCGGCTATGTCCGCCAGCAGCCCAATCGCCGCTACGCGCTGGGCCCCCGGCTGATCCGGCTCGGCGAGTCCGCGTCCCGGCTGCTCGGCACCTGGGCCCGCCCCTACCTCCAGCGTCTGGTGGAGGAGACAGGCGAGACGGCGAACATGGCGCTGCTCGACGGCGACGAGATCGTGTACGTCGCCCAGGTCCCCTCCAAGCACTCGATGCGGATGTTCACCGAGGTGGGCCGCCGGGTGCTCCCGCACTCCACGGGGGTGGGCAAGGCGCTGCTCGCGAACACGCCCGCCGAGGAGGTACGGGCCCTTCTCGCGCGCACCGGGATGCCCGCCGCCACCGAGAAGACGATCACCACCCCGGACGGTTTCCTCGAAGCGCTGGAGCAGGTGCGCCGGGCCGGCTACGCGGTGGACGACAACGAGCAGGAGATCGGCGTCCGCTGCCTGGCGGTGTCCGTGCCCAACTCCCCCACCTCGGCCGCGATCTCCATTTCGGGCCCGGCGGGACGGGTGACGGAGACGGCGACGGAGCGGATCGTGCCGATTCTCCAGCAGGTCGCGACGGAGCTCTCCTCGGCGCTGGCGAGCAGCGGTTCCGCCGGCTGACCGGCGGGCGGAACCGGTGCCCGGCACCGGCCGCCGACGGGCGCGGGCCCCGGCCGACGGGCGCGGGCCTCGCCCGACGGCGAGGGGACCGGCCGGACGGGCCGGTCAGACGGCGGGCGCCGGTACGGTCAGCCGCCCGTCGTCCATCGTCACCGTCCGGTCCATGCGGTCGAGGTGCGCCCGGTCGTGCGTGACCAGCACCGTGGCGGTGGACCGCTGCCGGGTCAGGGTGGCCAGCAGGTCGAGCACGGCGGCCCCCCGTTCGTGGTCGAGCGCGCTGGTCGGCTCGTCGACGAGCAGGACCGCCGGTTCGTTCATCAGGGCCCGCGCGATATTGATCCGCTGACGCTGGCCGCCCGACAACTGGTGCGGGCGGCGGTGCGCCCGGTCGGCGAGACCGACCGCGTCGAGCAGCTCAAGGGCCCTGCCGCGGGCGGTACGGGCCGCCCGGCCCGACAGATGCGCCATCACCTGGAGCTGTTCTGCGGCGGTCAGCGAGGGCAGCAGGTTCGGCTGCTGGAAGACGATGCCGATCCGTTCCCGGCGCAGCGCCGCCTGCTCCGCGCGGCTGAGCCCCGAGGTCTCCGTACCGGCGACGACGACGTTGCCCTCGTCCGGGGTGACCAGGGTGGCGGCCACCGCGAGCAGGCTCGACTTCCCGGAGCCGGAGGGTCCGACGACCGCGGTGAGCGAGCCCGCGGGGACGTCCAGCGAGACCCGGTCCAGTGCGGTGAGCCTGCCGTCGCCGTCGGGGTAGGTGAGGGTGACATGTGACAGCGTGAGGGTCATCGGGCACTCCCGAGCGCGGTGAGCGGGTCGACGGCGGTGATCCGCCGGATGGACAGGGCGGCCCCGAGCGCGCCGAGGGCGATCATGACGGCGGCCGGGACGAGGACGGTCGACGCGTCCAGGACGAACGGCACGGCGCCCCCGCTGATCAGAGCGCCGAGGCCGGAGGCGAGCGCGGTGCCCAGCCCCGTACCGAGGGCGAGCATCACGACGGCCTGCCCGAGCGCGTCGCGGAGCAGATACGGGGTCGAGGCGCCGAGCGCCTTCAGCACGGCGACATCGCCGCTGCGCTGGATCGTCCAGACGGTGAAGAAGGCGCCGATGACGAGGGCGGAGATGGCGAACAGGAAGCCGCGCATCAGCTGGAGGGAACCGTTCTCCGCCTGGTAGGAGCCGATCGCGGTCAGTGAGCCGTCGAGGGTGAACGTGCGGGTGTCCGCCGCCTTGTCGCCGGCCGCCAGATCGGCGCCGCCGCCCGTTCTCAGGGCGATGACGGTGGCCTCCTGGGCCGGTCCCGCGCCGTCGTGCCCGATGCGCTGCCAGTCGTCGAGGGAGGTCCAGACGACCGGTGTGTGGCTGAAGGAGTCGTCCGACGCGACGGCGGCGACCCGCTGTTCCAGGCCGCCCAGGCGGATCCTGTCCCCCGCTCCGATGCCGAGGTCCTCGGCCGCACCCTCGGAGAGCACCACCTCCCCGGCGGCCACCCGGGACCCGGCGGGCGCGAGTCCGCCGTCCGGCTCGACGCCGAAGGCCGACACGGCGGCCGTACGGTCACCGGCGGCGGCGTTCAGGGTCCGGATGCCGAGCGGCTGCGCGGCGGTGACACCGGGCTGCTCGGCCCAGCTCCGCCAGGCGCTCTCCCGGACGGTCGAGTCGGTGAAGGACACCGACCGGCCGTCGGGCGGGGCGGCGAACGCGAGGTGGTCGGCGTTCAGCCCGGTGACGGCCGAGGTGTTCTCCCGGGCCAGTCCGGCCGTCAGACCGGACAGCAGGCCCACGAGCAGCGTGATCAGCACCACGACCGATCCCATGAGCGCGAAGCGGCCCTTGGCGAACCGTAGATCTCTCCATGCGACGAACATGGCTCCAGCATCGGGCGCCCGGCACGCGGAAACATCGCGCGGCGGAGGGGCCCGACATCAACCTTTCGATTGACCGGCCGCGGGCGGGTCGCGTCTACGCTGGACGGACCATGGATTCGCGTTCGCACACCCCGGTCACCGCCGCCCTGCGGCTGTGCCTGCACGCACTGCTGCTGGGGCTGCTGGTGCTCGCCGCGGCCCGCGCCCTGGGCGAACCGGTCGCGCACGCCCCGGCGGCCGTCGCCCTGGCGGCGGTGATGGCCGCGGTGTACGCGGCGGGCGCGCTGGCCCCATTCGTCCGGCCCCGGACCCGGGCCGCCGCGCTCTGGCTGACCGCGCTCCAGGCGGTGTGGCTGGCCCTGCTCGTCCTGTCGCCGGACGCCCTGTGGCTGGCCTTCCCGCTCTACTTCCTCCAGCTCCATCTGCTGCCGACGCGCTGGGGCCTGGCCGCGGTGACGGTCACCGCCGGGGCCGCGATCGCCGGCTTCCTCCTGCACGGGCAGGAGATCAGCCCCGGCGCGTTCATCGGCCCGCTGCTCGGGGCCGCGGTCTCGGTCGCCACCGTGTTCGGGTACGACGCCCTGTTCCGGGAGAGCGAGCGGCGCCGTGAGCTGATCGAGGAGCTGGTCTCCACCCGGGCCGAGCTGGCCGGGGCGGAACGCACCGCGGGCACGCTGGCCGAGCGGGAACGGCTGGCCCGCGAGATCCACGACACCCTCGCCCAGGGGCTGTCCAGCATCCAGCTGCTGCTGCGGGCCGCCGAGCGCTCGCTGCCGGCGGACGCACCGGCCGCCGCGCATGTGCGCCGGGCCCGTGAGGCCGCACAGGACAATCTGGCCGAGGCCCGCTCCTTCGTCCGCGCGCTGACACCGCCGGACCTGGAGCACGGTTCGCTGGCCGCCGCCCTGGAGCGGCTGTGCGGCCGCACCACATCGCCCGGTCTCACCGTGCACTTCGCGGTCAGCGGCACCCCGGTGGAGCTGCCCACCCCCTATGAGGTGGCGCTGCTGCGTACCGCGCAGTCGGCCCTGGCCAACACGGTGCAGCACGCGCGGGCCGGGCGGGCGGAGGTCACCCTCAGCTTCATGGACACCTCGCTCTCCCTGGACATCGTCGACGACGGCCGGGGCTTCGACCCCGCGTCCGGGCCACCCGACGAGGCGGGGAGAAGCGGCTTCGGGCTGCCCGCGATGCGGTCGAGGGCGCGTTCGCTGGGCGGCACCCTGAGCGTGGAGTCGGCTCCCGGGCAGGGCACGGCGGTCGCCGTCACGCTCCCCCTCCCCCAGGCCCGGCAGACCCTCACGGAGGCGAACACCGTATGAGCGAACCCATCCGGCTGCTGCTCGCCGACGACCATCCGGTGGTACGGGCGGGGCTGCGCGCCGTCCTCGACACCGAGCCGGACTTCCGGGTCGTCGCGGAGGCCGCCACCGCCGAACGCGCCGTGGCCCTCGCCTCGGCGGGCGGCTTCGACGTCGTCCTGATGGACCTGCAGTTCGGCCCCGGGATGCACGGCGCCGAGGCCACCGCCGCGATCACCGCGGCAGCGGACGCGCCCCGGGTGCTGATCCTCACCACGTACGACTCGGACGCCGACATCCTGGCCGCGGTCGAGGCGGGCGCCAGCGGCTATCTGCTCAAGGACGCGCCGCCGGAGGAGCTGGCGGGCGCGGTCCGCACGGCGGCGGCCGGCCGCTCGGCGCTCGCCCCCGCGGTCGCCCACCGGCTGATGGACCGGATGCGCACCCCCGCGGAGGCGCTCACCAAGCGCGAGCTGGAGGTTCTGCAACTACTGGGCGAAGGCCTGTCCAACCAGCAGATCAGCAAGAAGCTGTTCCTCAGCCAGGCGACGGTGAAATCCCATCTGGTGCACATCTACGCCAAACTGGGTGTCGACTCCCGCACCTCGGCGGTCGCGGCGGCGACGGCACGCCGGCTGATCCGCCGCTGACCCCCGGGTCCTTCGAGGCCGGTCCCCCACCGGCCCGCGCCCGCGTTCAGCGGCGCGGCGGCTCTCCGAAGAGATCCACCGCGTTCCGTACGTCCCTCAGTCCGGCCGCCAGCGCGCTGACCGAGCCGATCGCCCCCGCGATCAGCAGCAGCGAGCGGCGCAGCCGGGGAATCTCCGGCGTACCGCTGATCGCCATGGCGTCCAGCGCCGCCAGCTCGTCCTCGGCGATCCCCCGGTCCGGGAACTCCGCCGGGTGACCGGCCAGTTCGCGGCGGAGCCGGGAGACCGCCGTACGCAGCTCCGCGACCCTCGGGTCCTCACCACAGCCGGTGACCCGCTTCTGCCCCACGCTTCGCAACAAAGCACTCCCCCTCGCACGTCTTTGTGCACGTGTATCGACCAGGCCCCGGACCGTGGTCAAGTGCCTGGGGTTGCCCGCAAGTTAACGCCATGAAAGGTGGCGTGCGCCACTCCATGGACAGAATTCGGGGTTACCCCTGAGGGTGACATCTTTTTCGCCTGTGCGAACCCCGCGGGTGGTATCCAGGGGCCATGGCTCCCACAGATGAGAACCCCGTGGTCGCCGGGGTGCTGCTCGCCGCCGGCGGCGGCCGCCGGCTCGGCGGCAGCCCGAAGGCCCTGCTCGGGCACCGCGGCCGCCCACTGGTCGAACACGCCGTGCGGACGCTGCGCGACGGCGGCTGCGGACCGCTGCACGTGGTGCTGGGCGCGGCGGCCGACGAGGTGCGGGCCCGTGCCTCTCTGGCGGGGTGCGCGGTGACCGTCAACACGGAGTGGGAGGAGGGCATGGGCTCCTCGCTCCGGGCCGGGCTGGCCTCCCTCGCGGGTACGGGTGCGGACGCCGCGCTCGTCCTCCTGGTGGATCAGCCGGGGATCGACGCGCGGGCGGTGGCGCGGGTGCGTTCGGCCTACACGTCGCGGGCCGCCCTGGCTGCCGCCTCGTACGGCGGGGAGCGGGGTCATCCGGTGCTCCTGGGCGCGGACCGGTGGGCCGGTGTCGCCGCGGCGGCGGTGGGCGACCGGGGCGCACGCGCCTATCTGCGGGCGCACCGCGATGCGATCACGCTCGTCGAGTGTTCCGATGTGGCCCAGGCGTACGACATCGACACCCCGGAGGATCTGACACGTCTGGAATGACCGGTCCGCAGGCACCCTGGCACGGTGGGCCACCGGAGGCGCACGTGTGTCGACCCGGAGAATCTCGACATCAACAAACCATTGAACTTCCACCATGAGGAAACTACTATCCACTGGTCAGAAGCCCTCTGCACCCGGGGCGGCCCCCGCAGCCCCTTCCCGGAGCCATGGCACGCCGTGCCGTTCCAGGCGGCCCGGCGGCCCCGGCACGCCGTCCGCACCACCCGCTGAAGGAGTGACAGCTCATGTCCGCACCAGCGCCGTCCCCGCTGACCATCGTCGATGCCGAGCCCCTGCCCCGGCAGGAGGAGGTCCTGACCGACGCGGCCCTCGCGTTCGTGGCCGAGCTGCACCGGCAGTTCACACCGCGCCGCGACGAACTGCTCGCCCGGCGGGCCGAGCGCCGCGCCGAGATCGCCCGTACGTCCACCCTGGACTTCCTGCCGCAGACGGCGGCGATCCGCGCGGACGACTCCTGGAAGGTCGCACCGGCCCCGGCCGCGCTCGACGACCGCCGGGTGGAGATCACCGGTCCGACCGACCGCAAGATGACCATCAACGCCCTGAACTCGGGCGCGAGGGTCTGGCTCGCCGACTTCGAGGACGCGTCCGCCCCCACGTGGGAGAACGTGATCCTCGGCCAGCTGAATCTGATCGACGCCTACACCCGCACCATCGACTTCACCGATCCGAAGTCGGGCAAGTCGTACGCCCTGAGGCCCGCCGGTGAGCTGGCGACGGTCGTCACCCGGCCCCGCGGCTGGCATCTGAATGAGCGTCACCTCCAGCTCGACGGAACCCCGGTGCCCGGTGCGCTGGTCGACTTCGGCCTCTACTTCTTCCACAACGCCCAGCGCCTCATCGACCTGGGCAAGGGGCCGTACTTCTACCTCCCGAAGACGGAGTCGCACCTGGAGGCCCGCCTCTGGAACGACATCTTCGTCTTCGCCCAGGACTACGTCGGCATCCCGCGGGGAACGGTCCGCGCGACGGTCCTGATCGAGACGATCACGGCGGCGTACGAGATGGAGGAGATCCTCTACGAACTGCGCGACCACGCCTCCGGCCTGAACGCCGGCCGCTGGGACTACCTCTTCTCCATCGTCAAGAACTTCCGTGACGGCGGAGCCAAGTTCGTCCTGCCGGACCGCAACGCGGTGACGATGACCGCCCCGTTCATGCGGGCGTACACCGAACTCCTGGTCCGCACCTGCCACAAGCGCGGCGCGCACGCGATCGGTGGCATGGCGGCGTTCATCCCGTCCCGCCGCGACGCCGAGGTCAACAAGGTCGCCTTCGAGAAGGTCAAGGCCGACAAGGACCGCGAGGCGCACGACGGCTTCGACGGTTCCTGGGTCGCCCACCCCGACCTCGTCCCCATCGCCATGGCCTCCTTCGACGCCGTCCTGGGCGAGAAGCCGAACCAGAAGGAGCGCCTGCGCGAGGACGTCTCCGTGGCGGCGGGCGACCTGATCGCCATCGACACCCTCGACGCCAGGCCCACGTACGACGGTCTGCGCAACGCCGTCGCGGTCGGCATCCGTTACATCGAGGCATGGCTGCGCGGCATGGGCGCGGTCGCCATCTTCAACCTGATGGAGGACGCGGCCACCGCCGAGATCTCCCGGTCGCAGATCTGGCAGTGGATCAACGCGGACGTGGTCTTCGAGAACGGCGAGCACGCCACCGCGGAGCTGACCCGCAGGGTCGCGGCCGAGGAACTGGCCGCGATCCGCGAGGAGACCGGCGAAGAGGCCTTCACGGCGGGCAAGTGGCAGCAGGCCCACGACCTCCTGCTCCAGGTCTCCCTGGACCAGGACTACGCGGACTTCCTCACCCTCCCCGCGTACGAGCAGCTGGCCTGACCGGAGCCACAGCGGCCGCTCGGCTCGGCCCCCGGTACCGCACAGGACACTGTCGGCCGATCCGGGGCCTGAACGTGACGTCGGCCTTCGTGACCCGTTGTGGTCGTGAAGGCCGACGTCGGGTTTGGGGAGGGTTTCCCGACGGCTGCCTGCCGTCCCCGCGATGCCCGGGAGCAGTGCACCCGTTCCCCTGGCACATCGGACACGGGCCGTCGGATCGCTCTCCGCCCGCAGGCGGCGTATGAGGCGATTCAGCAGGCGCGGACGCGCGTTTCTCACCTTGCAGCACTCCGGCCCACGGCCCGGAACTCCTGCTCGCAGGCGTGCACCCCAGCGATGACGGTTCAGGCATAGCGGCTGAAAAGGGATTCAATGTATCCCTCCAGCCTTTGCGTCAGGACACCGGCCGTCAGATCAACGCGGCCCAGTTCACGCCAGGGAACAGCGACCTTCTCCGCGTCCGGAGCGAAACCCAGTGCGTCCAGCAGCCGCCAGTAGAGATGGGAGGTGCCCTCTTCAGCCAGGGTTCCCCCCGCGGCGACGTAGCGATCGGCGAAGCGCAGGCCCGCGGGAGCCCCGTGCAGCAGAGCGAGGGCCGTCGAGCAATGAGCCACGTCCAGGTCGGCCGGCCCCCAGGAGGTCTCCACCCAGTCGACGACCCCACTGATCCGAGGATCATCGTCGGTACCTGTGAAGAGGACGTTGCCGGGATGGAAGTCCCGGTGCAGGAAGCACCCCTGATAGGCCGGGGGCTCCCGGCGGATGACGTCGACAGCCCGCTGCCAGAGTTCGGGCCGCTCGGTGGCCGCGGGCGGAGTCACGCGCTCGGGAGAGGCCCAGGCCTGGTAGGTGCGAGGCCGTTGTTCCGCGGTCACCGGCAGCTGATGGATGCGCACCAGTTGCCGGGCCAGCAGTTCAGCGCGGTCATCGGCGCCCTGACCGCCCAGGCGCACCGCCCCCGGCAGCAGGGACATCAGCAAGGAGGGGTGATCGCAGTACCGCGCCGTCGCGTCCACCGCCGCCGGCACGGCCGCGGGCACGTCCGTGTCACCGAGCAGGCGCAGGACAGTCGCCTCACGGGTCAGCAGGCCCTCCGCGTGCCGAAGGAAGAAGGGCTTGACGAAGGACCGCAGGACAAGTGAGCGCCGGCCACCTGGACCGCGGAGATCCAGGCGGCGCATCTCCGACGTCCAGCCGCCGCGCAGACGCACCACCTTTTCGATGCGCTCCGCCTCGGACAGCCCCCTCTCCACCCAGGAGCGCGTGGCACCCCAGCCCTGGCCGTCACAATCCGCGCCGATGCTCTCGGCCCCCTCACCCGATCCCATGGGGGCAGACTATCCGCCTCTCAGCGAACGCATCCCGTGGACCGAATTCGCCGGCGGTGTCCCGCACAGCGCCGGGGGCGGAGCCGTGCGGCCGTGCGGAACGGCACCGAACCGCCCGGCACGGCGGGGACCGCGATCCAGGGAGCGCAGCTGAGCATCGGCAATCTGCTCTTCTTCTCGCTGTCGACCGCCGCCCTGTGGAACGCCCGCCGCCGGAGCGCCGGGACGTCGTTGCCGGCACCGGTGCCCGCGCCGGGCGCGGCCGCGGACACCCCGGCCGGGACGCCTTGAGCGTGGGTGGCCGACGCCGGAATCACTCGGTGATCAGGGGAAGCCTGCACAGCCCGCAGCCGATGGTGTCGTCCATGCCCCAGGCCAGGACGGTGACCAACTGGGATCCCTCGACGGTCGCCGGTGCGGTGCAGGTGGCCGTGGGGGTGCCCGCGGTGAAGCTGACCGTGCCCATCCCGGCCGGGTAGACGCACCAGGAGAACCGGTCCAGATCGGCCGAGTCCGCGGTGAGGGTCACGGAGCCGCCGGGGCTCACCGTGGGGCTCGACGCCGTGACCGTCACGGTCGAGGCCGGCGCGAGCTGCACGGACGCCGCCTCGCCCGACGCCCCCGGGCTGATGGTCACCGTCTGCGGCTGCGTCACGGATTCCGGGGCGGTGTAGATCCACTCGCCGGTGCTCCAGCCCTGTTCCAGGGTGCCCGCCCCTGCCGGGGAGAGCGTGCAGACCGCGCTGCCCAGCGGGTTGTTGTCGGAATCCACGACGACGAAGCCGTAGCTCTGTCCCGCGGTGAGGGTCAGTGCCGTCGGCGTCACGATCTGATCCGACGTGGGGGGGCGCGGGGGCCAGCAGCACCATGGCCCGCCCCACCTGTGAGGCGTCCGCCTGGTCGATGGCCGTCACGATGACCACGCTCGGCTGCTGCACGGTAGCGGGCGCCTGGTAGACACCGTTCGCGTCGATCGTGCCGAGCGGTGGCAGGACCTCCCAGTCGACCGGGGTCGACGATCCGGCGAGGGTGGCGCTGAACTGCTGCTGCCCGGCCGGGTTGAGGGTGACGGTGGGCGGGCCGACCATGAGGACGGACTCCACCTGACCGGTCAGCTTCAGGTCACCGGGGACGGTGGCGGCCGCGAGCCTCAGCACCTGCTTCGAGGGAAAGAACAGGTTCTGCAGGGCGAAGGTGTCGACGTCGGGCAGGGTCACCTGCTGCAGGCAGGACTGCAGGGCCGACCCCAGAGAACCCTGGATGTCATCGGGCAGGTAGTCCGTGACGCCGCTCCAGAAATTGTCCCACCCGCTTCCCGTGTTGTCCGGTTTCAGCGTGCACTGGGTATCCCCGGAGAAACTCACGATGTCCGTGGTGACGTCGGCGTTCGCGGTGTACGTCGTGGTGACGGTTCCCTCCAGAGTGCAGTGGTTGATCGAGAATCCGGGCACGATCTTGCCGACCTTCACCTCGGGTTCCCCGTCCGGCGGGGGATTCAGAGCCATGGAGAAGTACTGATCGAACGAGCAGGTGAAGGTGGAGACGAGATCGGTGCCGTCGCTCACCACGGTGAAGGTTTCCGGCCCCAGCGTGACGTCCTGGCCGTCGGCCGCGTCGTTCGACGTATAGGGAATGTCGGGCTGGCCGGGCCAGGGAACCGGAAACCCTCCCAGGTCCAGCCGGCCTCCGGAACCATTGAGCTGATAGCTGCCGTCGCTCTGCCGGCCGGCCGTGAACGTGGTACCGATCTTCGTGAATTCCTGATTGAGCGTGGGGGCGATCAATGAGGCGAACAGCACTTCTCCGGATACCAGGAGTGCGGCCGTGTCGCTGTCGGGGATGGGATACGGCGACATGGGCGCGACTGTTCCACCGCTGCCGTCGGTCCTGATGAGCAGCAGGACGGCGCCGTCGTCGGTCCGGCCGGGGTTCTGCTGGACGACGAAGTCGAACGCGGTCGGTACCAGGCAGGCGGACAGCCCGGCCGGGTTCTGTGTGATCTCGCCGAGGGAGTAACTGGTGTTCTCCGTCCTGAAGTAGGTCTGCAACGCCGTACTCATTTCGGTGAGCACTTCCGATTCGGGGTCGATCCCGCTGATGACCGGCTGGAAGGCGGCCGCGCCGAGGTCGATCATCACCTGACCGAGCGACTGGTCGACGGTGCCCCGCGCGCTGCTCAGCGTGACCGGGCCGTTCAGCCACCGCCCGCCATCGCGGTGCCGTCCTCGGCGAGGGCGCCGTACGGGGAGAAGGTGCCGTTCGGGAAGGGCTCCGTGTCCACACCCTCGATCAGCTTGTACAGCACGGTCGTGGGAAAGGCCGCGAGCAGCGCGATCAGCGCGCCGACGGTCAGCTTCCCGTCGTAGGAATAGCCGGCGGCGCCGGCCATCCACTGCCACAGCGTATTGAGCGGGCCCCACTCCAGCTCCTGGCCGAGCAGGTCGTCCAGACCGTCCATCGCGGCATCGCAGAGACCGGCGAAGGCATCCACCATCGTGTCGGCGAGGTCCAGCCCGGTGTCGACGAGTCCTTCGACCGCGCCCAGCAGGTCGCTGATCCCCTGGCCGGTGAAATTCTCCGGGTGCTCGATCAGGGTCTGCAGCGCACCGGCGAGATCCGCCATCGCACCGGTGAAGTCACCCTCGGCATCGGACAGATGGACCGCGAAGGCCTGCCACGGGCCCTCCACGGGCTGATAGGCGGTCACGCCGGGATCGTCCGGGGCCTGGGCGCTGACCTTGTCCTGCAGCCAGTTGTGATGGACGTTCTGGGAGAAGTCGGCCGACGCTGCGCCGCCCGCGACGACGGTGGTGGTGCTCGGCGGCGGCAACTGGTAGGCGGGCAGCCCGCCGTACGGCGTGTCGCCCGCCGTCTCCTTCGCGGCGCCGAACGCCTGCCCGATCACCTCCTTCTGACTGGCGAACCACGTGTCGGCGGCGCTCTGGTAGTGGGCGGTGAACTGCTTCACCAGGGAAGGGATCTGGCCCATGGCGTACTGGAGCGCCATCTTGCTGCGCCAGATGGCGCCGAAGTCGAACAGCGCCCTGAGCCACTTGACCACCTGGTCGATCTCGGCCTCCACCCAGGCGAACACGCCCGAGATGAAGTGCGCGGCCTGCTCCAGCCCGGCCACCGCGAGCGAGATTCCCGCGGCTATCTCCTCGCCTATCTGCACGGTGAGCGTCGCGATCCGGTCCACGACGTTCACAATGGTGTCGGCGATCTTGATCAAGCCGTTCTTGATGCCCTCCCAGACGTCTCCGGCCCACCGTTCGATGTCGCTCCAGAAGCTGCCGGGCTTGCCGCCCGCCTCCGCCAGCGCACGGGCGAGTTCCTCAGGGGTGCGCAGCACGGTGAACCGCGGCCCGGAATCCGTACCGCTCGGGCCGGTGGTCCGCAGCCGGAATCCCGCCGTGCCGGGGGGCGTGGTGCCCAGGCCGACCATGGCGGTGTTCTGGATGGCCGCCGCCGCGACCCCTGCCGTGCTGCCGGTGGCGCCCGGCGCCAGCCGCGCACCGTCGACCTGTGCCGCCGCCAGCGTGTCGCCGCCGGCGTCGAACTGCGGCAGCGGGCCACCGGGATTCGTCGGATTGAGCGTGCCCTGCCCGGACAGATAGGTCAGGACCCCCGACCCGGGCTGCACCACGGCGGATTCGGTGAGGCCCTCGGCGGTCAGCGTCAGCTCGGGGGCGGCCAGCCCTGCCGTGGTGAGCATGGCGAGCGTGACCTTGCCCAGCGCGTCGGTGGTCAGGCTCACCGGGTCGCTGCCCACGGTGACGGTGGCATCCCCGCAGGACAGCTCGCACGCCGAACTGCCCCGCGCCGCCGCCAGGGCCACCGGGTACTGCGGCACCGGCGCACCGTTGGCGTCCATGACGGTGACCTCGGTGCGGTAGCGGGCGACCTCGTAGGCGTTCAGGGACGACGTCAGCACGGTGCCGCTGCGCCACATCAGGGTCTGCGGATCCTGCGCGTGCAGCCTCAGCGACCCGATGGCCGCGTCGATGGCGAACAGGGTCGGCGCGTCGGCCGGACTGCCCGAACTCGCCACCCCGGCGATCCCGTTGTCCAGGGGGATGAGCGGCGACCAGTTGGGGGTGCCGTCGTCGTTCCAGGGCACGACCGGGTCCTGGTGCAGCACCCAGAGGTTGAGCGAGGTGTCCTGCACGTAGATGTTCAGCGTGCCGTCGGTGGAGACATGACCGACGGCCGACGCGACGGACAGGGCGGGCCCGGCGGGCGGCTGCACCACCGTGATGGAGGGGGACTGCGCCCAGAGGTTCAGGGTGTTGTCGGTGTCGACGAGAGCGAAGACAGCGGTGTTCACCGCGGGACTCCAGAAGCCGACCACGACCTGCTTCAGCGTGCCGGTGTACTCCGGCAACGACGACCGGCGGGCCTCGGAGCCTCCCAGGACACCGACGACCAGCATGGGTTCACCGCCGATGTCGGCGACGAGGGTCCAGCTGGTCTCGTCGCTCAGGACGAGCTGGAAGTCTCCGGCCAGCGGGCTGGGCAGGGCGCACACGGTCGTGGTGAACGGGGCGCCGGGCGCGGGCTGGTAACAGGTGGCCAGATTGCCGTCCACGTCCGCCCCGTAGAGCACGAGACGCCCGGCCGGCGTGTACGCGGTGTGCAGCCCGGACACCGAGGTGCTTCCGACCGGCTGCGGACCGCTCCAGGTGAGGCCGTCCTGCTGCAACTGGCTGATGTGGAGCGTGGTGCCGTCGAAGAGGAATCCGAAGACCGCGGCCTGCGAGCTGTCCGGGTAGGCGACCCCGGCGGCCACCTCGGCCGCGACCAGCTCGCCGAACGGTGTCCGCATCGTCCAGCCGCTGTCCGCCGACGGATCGCAGGCGATGTGCGCGAACTGCGTCGTCTGCGAGTCCGCGGCCGCGACGACGGCCAGTGCCTCCGCCTGTGTGTTGCCCGGTACGCCGCCGCTCGCGGGGTTGTCGAAGACCGCCACCGGGGTCGCGCTGGTGGTGTCGACCGGGATCGTGTCCGCCGTGACCACATCGTGGCTGAGCACCTGCGAGACGTTCACCTGCAAGGGCGTCGCCGGGTCCGCGGCGGGCTCCCGGACGCGACGGGCACGTTCGGGTGCCGGGGTGGTCAGGAGCATGACTCCTCGCATCCACCGGGTCATCGGACCGCGTCGGGCGGAACACCGGGCCCTCCCACAGGACGCGGCGATCCCTCGCCGATGCCTCGGCTCCTGTGCGTTCCTGACTGGTTCCTGACGCGAATCCGCCGAATGCTCCGGACAGGTCGTCGGGCCACGCGCACGGCGCGTGGAACTGCCTGCTCGATGGCCACCCAAGGCTCGGGGACTTACGGCACCGGACCGATCGTTCGTCCGTTCCGGGTCCCGGTCCGCCGAGTTGACGCTTCCGGCACACCCACTCGGGGGAGGCCCACTCACCTTGGTACCCCGGAGCCGAGGTGTTCGCAAACGCTGAGCTGCGGCCACCGCGGCCCTGTGGGAGGCTTGGGTGACCGGTGGACGGAGCGCCGTCGGGGCCGCGAGGATTCCGTGGCCCGACGCCACCGTCGTCGGCCCGGAACGCTCAGGGCGTCCCGGCCACCTCCGCCTTGGCCGCCGCGTCGTCCAGCGACTTGAGCACGGACACGGGATCTCCCTTGTCCAGCACGGCGCGGCCCACGTCCCTGCGTATCGCGCCCCGGACCTCGGGCCAGGAGCGCATGCCCACCGGGGCGAAACGGGCCTGTGGCAACTGGTCGATGAAAGGCCACAGAGGGCGCTGCGCGGGCTGGTCGCGCACCGCGTCGGACGCGGTGTACGTCACCGGGAGCGCGGACTGGCTGCCGCCGTAGGCGGCCGCCGACTGGCCGCTGTACAGGAAGTCGAGGAACGCCCCGCACTCCTTGCGGTGGCCGTTGCGCTTGAACGCCATCAGCCAGTCGCTCAGGCCGATCGGCGCGGGAGTGCCGCCGTCCTTGTCGGGGAACGGGGCGTGTGCGTACGGGAGTCGGGCCTGGTCGGCGGCGCCCATCAGTACGGGGTGGGCGATCATCATCCCGATGTCGCCGCGGAGGAACTGCTCGTAGGCATCGGTGCGGTTGAGCTCGGCCGGGGCCGTGCCCGCCAGCTTCCCGGCGACCAGCTCATCGCGCAGCCAGGTCAGCGCGTCGATGTTGGGCTGCGTCTCGAAGTCGTAGCCGACCAGGTCCGTGAAGCCGCCGCCCGCCGCGAGCATCCAGGAAAGGGCCTCGTCCTCGGCCGCCTCGGGTCCCAGCTGGAGCCCGTACGGCGTCTTCACACCGATCCCTTTGAGCGCTTCGGCGGCGGCGCGCAGTTCGTCCCACGACGCGGGGGCGTCGCCGACGCGTGCGCGGCGGAAGAGCTCCTTGTTGTAGAAGAGCCGGGGCGTGCTGGCCAGGAACGGGAAGCCGTACAGCTCGCGGTCGACCGTGCCCGCGTCGGCGAAGGAGCGGATGAAGTCGGCCTGCGTCGAGATGGTGAAGAGCTCGCCCGCGGTGTAGAGCCGGTCGTCCTCACCGTAGGGGGCGAAGATGTTCGACTGTGCGATGTCGGGCTCGCGGCCCTCCTCGACCCGTCGGGCGAGCGTCTTGTCGATCTTGTTGAACGGGACCCGTTCCAGTCTGACCTTGATGCTGGGGTGCTTCTTCCGGAAGGCGGCGATCAGTTTGTCCCACTGATCCCCCAGCGAAGCTCCCACGCTCTTGTCGTAGCTGGCCACGAGCACATCGAGCGTCGCGTCCGGACCGGCGGATTCGCAGCCGGCCAGCCCGAGTCCGGCCGTGGCGCCGGCGAGGCCGGCCGTCTGGAGAAGAAACCGCCGCCGACGCACCGCTGTTGCCACCTTTTGCTCGTACCCGCACCGATTGAGTGACAGATTCTGCCACACAGGCACTGTCTGCCAATCGAGTGAGGGTCCCTCATGGGCATAACCTGCCTCGCATGCAAGGTGCTTCGTTGACGGAGCGGCGCAAGGCCGCCACCCGGTGGGACATCGCCCGTGCGGCGGCCGCGCTGTTCGTGGAGAACGGCCTGCGGGCCACCCGCGCGGAGGACATCGCGCGGGCCGCCGGTGTCGCGCCGCGCACCCTCTACCGCTACTGCGCGACCAAGGAGGAGGCCGTCGCCCCGCTGTTCGCCGTCGGAGCCCGGCAGTGGGTGGACGCGGTGCGCGACGCCCCGCGCACCCTGCCCCTGCCCGGCGCGCTGCGGCACGCGGCGGCGCGGGCGCTGGCCGCGGCGCCCGGTGACACGGAGAACAAGGAGGCGCTGGAGTGGGTCCGTTCGCTGCTGAGGATGGCGGCGGACAGCCCGGCACTCCAGTCGGTCTGGAACGACGCGTGCCGCGAATCGGAGGCCACGCTGGCCGCGGTGCTCGCGGCGCGGACCGGGCCGCCCGTCGACGCGGGCGCGCTGGACATCCGGCTGGCGGCGGCGCTCGCCGGAGCCGCGGTGCGGGTCGCGGTGGAGACCTGGGCCGCGGGAGACGCCCCGGCCGCGGGAGCGGGGGGTCCCGCCGCGCTGGCGGAGCGCTGCCTGACGTCCATGGCGGGCGCGTTGACCTGACGTCCATGGCAGGCGCGCCGAAGGGGCTTGCGTGGCATGCGCGTCGGCGTGACGTCCACGGCGCGGCCCGGCCGACCGCGCCCCGTCTCAGGTCCAGACCGCACCCAGTGCCACGAACCCGCAGATCAGCGCGAAGAGGATCGCCAGCAACGGCCAGACGAACCGCAGGTACTTGTCGTAGCCCACCTTCGCCAGCGCCACCCCGCCGATGGTGACGGCCGTTGTCGGCACCCACAGGTTCATCCAGCCGCTCGCCGCCTGCCAGGCGGTCACGACGACCGCGCGCGAGACGCCCGCGAAGTCGGCGAGCGGGGCCAGGATCGGCATGGCGAGGGTGGCGTGGCCCGAGGTCGAGGGGATCAGGAAGGCGAGCGGCAGGTTGACGATGAAGACGAAGACCGCGAACGCGGCCGAGGACGTGCCCGAGACCAGGCCCTCGATGGAGTGCAGCACGGTGTCGGTGATCTGAGAGTTGTTCATGATGACCGTGACACCGCGGGCCAGCACGATGACCAGCGCGGGTGAGATGAAGTCGGCCGCGCCCTGGATGATCGTCGCGCTGAGCTTCTGTTCGCCGAACCGGGCGACGACCCCGACCACCACGGCCGCGACCAGGAAGAGCGCCGCCAGTTCCGGGAAGGACCAGCCGAGTTCGAAGCCGTACGGGACGGCGCCGGCGTCCCCCGTGAGGGCGCTGGACCAGGGCACCACCGAGAAGATCATGAAGGTGAAGACCAGGGCGACCAGCACCAGGACGGCCTTGTGCAGGCCGGTCAGGTCCGGGGGCTCGCCCGCGTCCGCCGCCGTCCGGTCGCGGTCGCCGGGCAGGAAGCCGGAGAGCGAACGGCCGGGGTTCGCGCGGACCTTCGTCGCGTACCGGATGACGTAGGCGATGGTCACGGCGGTCAGTACGACCCACATGATCGCGCGCAGCACGATGCCGTCGCCGAGCGAGATGTCGGCCGCGGACGAGGCGACCCCGGTCGCGAACGGATTGACCGTGGAGCACAGCACGCCGATGCCCGCGCCGAGGATGATCGTGCCCGTGGCCACCATCCGGTCGTAGCCCAGGGCCAGCATCAGCGGCACGATCAGGCCGTAGAAGCCGAGGGTCTCCTCCGCGAATCCCTCCACCGTGCCCAGCAGCGCGAAGACCAGCATCACGCCCGCGATGAGGAGCGCTCCCCGGTCGCGGAGCCGGTGGGCGAGGCGGCCGATGCCCCGGTCCAGGGCGCCGGTGGCGAAGACCACCGTGATGAACGCGCCGATCGCGATCACGAACAGGAACACGCCCGCGCTGCCGTACAGCTCACCGGACAGGTCCGGCCCGACCTGTCCGGTCTGTTGGTCCTGGACGCCGTAGAGGCCGTTGACCGGTGAGAGGAAGAGATCGTTGAGGCGGTCGACGAAGCTCTGTCCGGAGTCGACCCGGTGGTACGTGCCCTGGACCGGCGAGCCGTCCTTGTCACGGTCGTAGGCGCCGGAGGGGATCAGGAAGGCCAGTGCCCAGACGGCCAGCGTGACGATGGCCAGAATGGTCAGGGCGCTGGGGAAGACGAACTTCTTCCCCGCCGGCGGTTTCTCCTCAGGGGCGGCCCGGGTGTCCGCGTCGCTCATGCGGCGTTCCCGCCGCCGTGCGCGGCGGCGAACTCCCGCAGGAACGCGGCCTCGGCGATCACCGCCGAGCGCAGTTCGGAGAACAGCACCCGCTCATTGGGCGCGTGGAGGTTGCACATGCTGTCCTGGGCGCCGAAGAGCAGCACCTCGGCGCCGGGGACGGCCTTGGACAGCCCGTTGACCAGGGGGATCGAGCCCCCGCTCGCAACGAACGCGGGCTCCGCTCCCCAGCCCTCGCGCAGGGCGGTGAGCGCGGCGCGGCAGGCGGGGCCGCCGGTCGCGGGCTCGAATCCGGGGCCCGTGTCGCCGGGGGTGACCGTCAGCGGAATGCCGAACGGGCGCAGTGACTCCAGATGGGTGACGAGCAGGCCCCGCGCCTCCCTGGGGTCCTGCTCGGGGTGGAAGCGGAGGTTGAGCTTGGCGCGGGCGTAGGGGACGACCGCGGATGCCGCGTGGTCGACGCCCGGGGCGTCGATACCGATCACGGTGATCGCCGGCCCGCTCCAGAGCCGTTCGCCGAGGCTGCCGGAGCCGATGAGCGGAATGCCGTCCTGCACCCCCGCGAGGCTCCGGAACTCCTCCTCCGTGTACGTGGTGCCCTTCCACTCCTCGCGGCGCAGGCCCTCGACCGCGACATCGCCGTGCACATCGTGGAGGGTGGCGAGGGCCTTGAGCAGGGCGAGCAGGGCGTCCGGGGCCGCGCCCCCGAATTCGCCGCTGTGGCGCGGTTCGGCGAGCGTACGGACCTCGACGACGACCTCGGCCGCCCCGCGCAGGCCCGTGGTGAGGGTGGGGCTGCCGGGGCGGAGGTTGCCCATGTCGGCGATGACCATGGCGTCGCAGGCGAACCGGTCGGGGTCGGTGGGCGGGTAGTCGTCGAAGGCGCTGCCGTACTCCTCCTGCCCCTCGATGACGATCTTCAGCCCGACCGGGGGCCTGCCCCCGTACACCCTCAGCACACCCAGATGGACGAGGAGATTGGACTTGTCGTCGGCGATGCCCCGGGCCCGCAGACCGCCCTCGACGGGGGTGGGCTCGAAGGGCGGTGACAGCCACAGGCTCTCATCACCGGCCGGCTGCACGTCGTAGTGGCCGTAGAGCAGCACGGTGGGGGCGTCGGGGGACGGCGGGGGGATCTCGGCGACGATGACCGGCGCGGTGTCGGGCAGGTCCAGCCGTTCGACGCGCTCGACGCCCGCGCCGCGCAGCAGGTCCACGAGGAGGTCGTGGGCCTGCCGCACGGGCTCGGGCGGAAAGCCGGGGAAGGCCACCGACGGAATCGCCGTCAGCCGTTCCAGATCCGAGACGAGTCCGTCCATCAGCGCGCCGACCCTGGAGCTCAGGTCCATCGTTCAACCCCTGTTCCTCGTCGTGCCCGGTTCTGAGGGTTCTGGGATCAATGGACCGTATGGGGCGGCTCCCCGCACGCCTGAGAAGCGGTCAGTCCCCCAGGACGACGGTGCGCTGGGCGGAGAAGTCGCCCCACTTGCCGTCCGGAAGCTTGGCACGCAGCTTCAGCGAGTACCGGGTGCCCGGCGGATCTGTGAGCGTCAGCCGGTAAGTGGCACGGCCCTGGGGCGGTGTTCCGCCCCAGACGATGGTGGTGGTCATCCTCCCGTTGAGGTACAGCTCGTACGCGGGGATCTCGCCGCCCGTCCGGGGCTGGTCCCAGGACAGGTCGACGACGAACTGCTTGCCCTCGGCGGTGGTGGTGGTGCGAAGACCGGTGGGCGCGGTGCTCGCGGGGGCGCCGGGGGCGGAGGCGGTGGTGAGGTCGAAGGCGTTGCTGTCCGGCGAGGACTTGTCGGAGGCGTCCCGGGCCCGGACGGTGAAGGTGTAGACGGTGCCGGGGCGCAGTCCGGTGAGCCGGGCGGTGGTGGCGGTGCCCGGAACGCTGTGGATCCGGGAGTCCTCCTGGTAGATGTCGTACGAGGTGACGCCGACGTCATCCGTGGAGCCGCCCCAGGTCAGGGTGGCGGCACGGCTGCCGTCGGCGGTGCCGCGCAGCTTCACCGGGGCGGTGGGCGCCCGGTCGTCCTCGGGCGGGGTGGCCTGGGTGGTGACGGGTACGGCGGGGCTCGGCCCGGAGAGGTTCCCGGCGGCGTCCCGGGCCCGGACGGTGAAGGTGTAGGCGGTGGAGGCGGTCAGCCCGTCGATGTCGATCATCCGCTTGGCCGCGGGGACGGACTTCACCTTCCTGCCCTCGCGGTAGATCTCGTAGCCGGTGATCGCCGTGTTGTCGGAGGCGGGCTCCCACATGACGTGCACCGATGTGGAGCTGCTGGCCTGGGCGGTCACGCCGTGGGGGGTGGTCGGACTCTGTGTGTCCGCTTCGGCGGAGCCGCCGCACGCGGTGAGCGTGGCGAGGAGCAGGGCGGCGGAGCAGGCCAACGCGGCAGGTGCGTGGGGGCGTTGCACGGTCTTGCCTTCCATCCGGACAGCAATGGTCCAGACCTGTATGTCATGGTGCGGGGGTCGCCGACAAGGGGGCGGAGAGGAACGTTCCGCAATGTGCCGGTGTGCACCCGGCCGCGGTGGGCGGCCCGCCGGCGATGAGTTTTCCGGACCCGGGCGGTCAGAACTGCATGAACCCACACAGCGCACCCGCCCCCGCCCCTGCCCCCGACCTGGAACCGGCCGCCCGGCGGATGGCCGCGCTGCTCGGCTCCGTCGAGGACCACCGGCTGACCGCCCCCACCCCCTGCCCGGACTACACCGTGCGGGAACTGCTCGCCCATGTGGTCGGGCTGACGGCGGCCTTCCGCGACGCGGCCCGCAAGGATCTGGGACCGGCGTCGGACGTGCCCCCCGGTTCGGTGCCCCTGGTGCTCGGCGACGACTGGCGCGAGGTCCTGCCCCCGCTGCTCGACGAGTTGGCGGCGGCGTGGCGGGCACCCGCCGCCCCGGACGGCATGACCCGGGCGGGCGGGGTGGATCTGCCCGCCCCGGTGGCCGCGGCGGTCGCGCTCAACGAGCTGGTCATCCACGGCTGGGACCTGGCCCGGTCGACCGGGCAGCCGTACCGGGCGGACGAGGCGGATCTGCGCTCCTGCGAGGCGCTGATGACCCCCGCCGAGGACCGCTCGGGCGACGGAGCGGTCTTCGGCCCGCCGGTCCCCGTCCCGGCCGGCGCTCCGCTCCTGGACCGGGTCATCGCCCTCAGCGGCCGTCGCCCGGACTGGCAGCCGGGGGACTGACGTCAGCCGGCGCTCGCCGCTCCCCCGCCCAGCGCCCGCGCCGCCGCACGGGCCTGCTCACGCACCCGCTCGTCGGCGAGGGCGGCGGTGCCGAACACACCGGACACCTCCAGTCTCAGGTCCTGCCCGGCCAGCCGGGCGAGCCGGCCGCGGACGTCCTCGGTCCCCGCCTCCGGGCCGAGGGCGACCAGCGCGTCCAGCGCCTCGGCCGGGGCGGTTCCGGACTCCGCCGCGTCCAGCAGCAGCCCGGCCGCCCTGCCCGCGTCGAGCCGGCCGGGGGCGAGGGCGAGCAGGGCCCGCACCGCACCCGGCACCTGCGCCGGATCCGTCAGCAGCGCCTCCAGCGCGGGGACGAGCGGCCCGTCCGCGGGGACCGTACCCAGGCCGGCGGCGACCCTCGCCGCATGGACGAACGCCCAGCGGGTCCAGGTCATTTCGGTCTCGGTGAGCACCCCGGTCAGCACCGGCACGGCTTCCGCCGCGTCGCCGGTGATGCGGTGCAGGGCCGCGGCGATCTCGATGTCGGCCTGCATCTCGGGGATGTTGCGGTGCGCGTCGGGGGCGTTGAACGCGGCCCGCAGCGCGGGGACGAGCCCGGTCGCGGCCGGACCCAGCTCCGCGGCGGCAGCCGCCGCCTCGCGTATTCCGTTGCGGTCGTCCGCCAGCCGGGCGGCGACGGCGGCCAGCAGCGGCGCGTCGTCCCCGGTCAGGGCGAACAGGGCCCGCGCGGCCTCGAAGCGGTCCTGCGCCGGACCGGACCGGGCCGCCGTACGGAGCACTTCACCCACGGCTCCCCGCTGTCCGGGCGGGCAGACCGCGGTCAGCACCTTGGGCACCAGCTGGGGGAACCGGGGCAGCGCGGCGCACAGTTCGGGTACGGCGTCGGCCGCGGCGGCACCCCAGGACTCCAGCAGGGCCATCACCCGGAACGGGCTGTTGCCGCCGGGTTGCAGTGTGGTGAGCCATTGCCGGAGCGCCGCGAGCAGTCCGGGGTCGTACGGCAGGACCGGTGCGGCCGCGAAGTGCCCGCCGCATGCCGCGGCGAGGGCGCGCAGACGCTCCGCCGGATTCCGGGCGAGGAGCGGCGCGGCACGTTCCGGAGCCACGGCGACCAGTACTTCGAGCGCGCCGTCGGCCGTGTCCCCCTCCTCCGCCGCGAGCCGGGCCAGCGTGTCGGCCGCCGGGGCGGCGAGCGCGCCGAGCAGGTTCAGGGCCGGCCGTACGGAGGGGACGTCCGCGCCCCGGGGACCGGTGGCCAGGGCGAGCAGGGGGGCGGCCAGCCGCTGCGGCGCGCTGCGGGAGAGCTGACAGGCGGACTCGGCCGCGCCCACCGCTTCCTCGCACGCCTCGGGTGACTCGCTGCTCAGCGCGGCGCCGAGCAGGGTGAACGCCGCGTCGCGGTCCTCGTCGGTGTCGCGGAGCAGCAGGGCCTCGGTGACATGGAGCAGCGGTTCACCGCGGTACGGGTCGACCCGGTCGGCCATGAGGGCCTCGGCCGGGAGCAGCGACAGCATCGCCGCGTGGTGGCTCCGGCCCCAGGGCAGCCCGGTGTCCACGCAGGCCAGCAGTGCCGCGATCCGCAACTCCCCCGGGTTGTCCGGGCCGATCGCCTCCGTCGCCGCGGACGCCGTGCCCGCCGGGTCCAGCTCCGCCAGGGCCCACAGCAGTTCGGCGCGCACGAGCGGGACCTTCTCCACAGCGGCCCGCTCACGGAGCACCGGCAGCACCCGCCCGGCCGCCCCGGTCATCGCGGCCGCCCAGACGGCGCACTGCCGCACTTCGGGGTCATCGGATCCGACCGAGTCGAGCAGCAGGGGCAGTTGGCCGACGACGGCACGAAGGCACGCGGCCTCGTCGCTCTCCCCCGGCCCCTCGCCCTCGAACTCCGTACCGCCCTCGGCGATTCCGCCGAGCAGGGCAAGCAGGTCGGCCGTACGTATTCCCCCGGCGGCCAGCCGGGCCAGGAAGGGCACCGCCTGCGCGGACGCCCCGTACACCGAGCCCTGGTGGAGAATGCTCGCGTAGAGGTCACCGAGCGCTTCGTCCGCCGCCTCCTCGTCGTCCCCGGCGAGCGCCCGCAGGAAGTCCGGCACATCGGCGGCGCTGCCGTAGGCGTGTTCGTAGTCGGCCCAGGGCCGCGCGTCGAGATCGGCGAAGAACGGTGCGAGATCCATGGCACAGATCATGGCAGCGGGGACTGACAACGCCGCCGGGCACATGGCCCGGCGGCGTGGGGCCGGATGCGACCGGCTCGGTCAGCTGGTGAAGAACTCCGTGATCTGCTGCGCGACCTGATCGGCCCGGGTCTCGTGCACCCGGTGGCCGCCGGGGACCGTGATCAGCCGGCAGTCGGGGATCAGGGACGCCATGTCGGGCAGGCGGTCCTGCGGCATACCGCTCTCCGGGCCGCCCGAGATGAGCAGCGTCGGCGCGACGATCTCGCCGAGGCCCTCCGCCCACCGCGGGTCGGGGTCGGCGATCTGGGCCCGGACGGCGGGCACGGCGTTCTCGTCGTAGTCCACGGGCCCCTCGGGCCGCCCCACGGGTCCCGGTTCCCCGGGCCATGGCGCGGGGGTCTCCACCAGTACGAGCCGCTCCACCCGGTCCGAGTGCTCCTGGGCCAGCAGCTGGGCGACGACTCCGCCCATGCCGTGACCGGCCAGGCCGACCCGGTCGAGCTCCAGCTCGTCCAGGAAACCGAGCACATCGTCCCGCATCAGGTCCAGGCCGTACTCGTCCGGCCAGTCACTCTCCCCGTGCCCGCGCAGGTCGAGGGCGAACACCCGCCACTCCTCACCGAGCAGGCTCCCGGCCGCCTCCCAGTTCGCGGCGGAGCCGCCGAGACCGTGCAGCAGGACGACCGGGGAACCGTACTGGTCACCCCAGGCCCGGTACGCAAGCCGCACATCGCCGACATCCACAACAGACTGATCTTCCATGCCCCTGACGCTACAGGCCGGGCAGCCCTCCGGCTCCCGGCCCCCGGTCCGGCCCCGGCCGGGCGGTCGGCCGGGCTGTCGGCCGGGCTGTCGGCCGGGCTGTCGGCCGGGCTGTCGGCAGGGCTGTCGGCCGGGCTGTCGGCAGGGCTGTCGGCCGGGCTGTCGGCAGGGCGGTTCCGGGGCACGGAACGACGGGGTCCGAGCCGGCGGGTGTAAGGCGGCAGGTGCGTGCCGACGGGGCGAAACCCGGCCTCGGCGGGCGCTTGGAGCACCCGGCGGATGCTCCGCGTGCGCCGGTTCAAGCAGCGTACGGCCTGTGCTTTCGTCTGCTCCCGCGCCGTCCTGCGCATCCCGTGCCCCCGGGGCGAGCCGTTCCGTTGAGGGGGCGAAGGCGCACGCTCGGGTGCGCCCCGGAGCGTCAGGATGAGTACAGAGATGCTGAAGAAGATGCTGCTGACCGCCATGGTCCTGGGCGCGGGTCTCGGGCTGTCCGCGGGCCCGTCCGCCCAGGCCGTGACGGCCCCCGCCGCGGCCGTCCGGGCGGCGGCGCCCGCGCCGGCGCCGCCGCCGCAGGTCTGCACGGTCAACGACAACGGGGTCAACTTCCGCGGCGGTCCGGGCACGGGCTACGCGGTGCTCGGGACCGTGAACCGGGGCCAGAACATCGAAGCCCGTGGCCAGGAGGGCAGCTGGGTCATGGGAGACCTGTGGGGCGGACCGACCGGCGTCTGGATCCACGTGGCCTACCTCGACTGCTGAGTCGTAGCCGTCCACCGGCCCCGCACCGCGCGTACCTCGCGCGACGCGGGGCCGTTCCGTATCCGGATTCCGGCGGGACCACCGCCCTCAACTCACTTGTGCCGAGGGGGTGTACGGCACACCTGCCACTCTGATAGTAAAGCTTCCTAACAGAACTCCGGCATGGCGAACTCCCCTGGAGGACAGGTGCACAACCCCCAACACGGCACCGCACGTCGCACCACCCGGCTCACCCGCCCCGTCGGCATCGCCGCCGTGACGCTCGGGCTGGCTCTCACGGCGATCCCCATCGCCGCCCACGCCGGCGACGCCCCCTCCCACCCTTCGTCCGACCGGCCCGCGCGGGCCGCTCAGCCGCTCAGGGCCGCCGCGAGCGGGCTGGACGATCCGGCGAAGAAGGAGATCGCCATGCAGCTGGTCTCCAGCGCGGAGAACTCCTCGCTGGACTGGAAGTCGCAGTACAAGTACATCGAGGACATCGACGACGACCGCGGCTACACGGCGGGCATCATCGGCTTCTGCTCCGGCACCGGCGACATGCTCGACCTGGTCGAGCTGTACACCGACCGCAAGCCGGGCAATGTCCTGGCGAAGTACCTGCCCGCGCTGCGCGAGGTCGACGGCACCCCCTCGCACGAGGGCCTCGACCCGAACTTCACCAAGGACTGGGTGAAGGCCGCGTCCGACTCGGCGTTCAAGCAGGCGCAGAACGACGAGCGCGACCGGGTCTACTTCAACCCGGCGGTCAAGCAGGGCAAGGCCGACGGCCTCGGCACGCTCGGCCAGTTCACCTACTACGACGCCATCGTGATGCACGGCGACGGCGGCGACAGCACCAGCTTCAGCTCCATCCGCAAGCGCGCGCTGGCCAAGGCCAAGCCGCCGTCGCAGGGCGGCAACGAGACGGCGTACCTCAACGCCTTCCTCGACGCCCGTGTCTGGGCGATGCGGCAGGAGGAGGCCCACTCGGACACCAGCCGGGTCGACACCGCCCAGCGGGTGTTCCTGAAGAAGGGGAACCTCGACCTCGACCCGCCGCTCGACTGGAAGGTGTACGGGGACAGCTTCCACATCGGCTGACCCTTACCCGGCCACCGCAGCGCAGCTGATCCACCGCAGCGGATCTGACGGGAACTCCGCCCGTCGACGCCCGTGGCGCGTACGAGCGGACCCGTGAGGACCGCCGTACGCGCCACAGCGCCCGTGCGGGCCGCTCAGTGGACGCCCGCCCCGGCCGCGGCGGGGACCGCGTGCTCCCCGTCGGCGGTCTCCTCCTGAGCCCCCTCGGGTTTGCGCCCCAGGTGGTTGAAGGCCAGGTTGAGCAGGATCGCCACGACGCAGCCGGTGGAGATCCCCGAGTCCAGGACGACGAGCAGGTCCTCGGGGAACGCGTGGTAGAACCGCGGCGCGGCGATGGGTATCAGGCCGATCCCCACGGCGGCGGCCACTATCAGCGCGTTCTCGCCCTTCTCCAGTGCGGCGGTGGCCAGCGTCTGGATGCCGCTCGCCGCGACCGAACCGAACAGCACGATGCCCGCACCGCCGAGCACCGGCAGGGGGACCAGTGCGATGACGGACGCGGCGACCGGGACCAGACCGAGCACGATCAGGATGCCGCCGCCCGCGGCGACGACGAACCGGCTGCGGACCTTGGTCATCGCGACCAGCCCGATGTTCTGGGCGAAGGCACTGCACATGAAGCCGTTGAACAGCGGGCTGATGGCACTGCCCAGGGTGTCGGCCCGCAGCCCGCCCTCGATGGTCCGCTCGTCCGCCGGGCGCCCGACGATCTTGCCGAGGGCCAGCATGTCCGCGGTGGACTCGGTCATGCAGACCAGCATGACGATGCACATGGAGACGATCGCCGCGATCTCGAACTGCGGACCGCCGAAGTGGAACGGCGTCGGGAAGCCCACCGGTTCGGCGTCCCGGAGGGCACCGAAGTCGGTGATGCCGACGGGTATCGCGATCAGAGTCCCGATGACCAGGCCGAGCAGGATCGCGATCTGCTGGAGGAAGCCGCGCAGGAGTCTGCGCAGCGCCAGCACGATCACGAGGGTGCCGGCGGCCATGATGATGTTGGTCATCGAACCGTAGTCGTCGGCCGCGGCGTTTCCGCCCTGGGACCAGTTGAAGGCCACCGGGAGCAGCGAGACACCGATCAGGGTGATCACGGTGCCCGTGACGACGGGCGGGAAGAAGCGGACCAGCTTCCCGAAGTACGGGGCGAGGACGAATCCGAGAAGGCTGGCGACGATGATCGCGCCGAAGATCACGGCGATCCCCTCGTGCCCGCGGTCCTTGCCGATCGCCACCATCGGGGTCACTCCGGCGAAGGAGACCCCGTTGACGAACGGCAGCCGGGCGCCGATGCGCCAGAAGCCGAGCGTCTGCAGAAGGGTGGCTATGCCCGCGGTGAACAGGCTCGCCCCCATCAGGAAGGCGGTCTCCTCGGCGTCGAGACCCACGGCGGGCCCCACGATCATGGGCGGGGCCACCACTCCGGCGTACATGGCGGCCACGTGCTGGAGCCCGCTGGTGAACATCCTCAGCGGTGGGAGTGTTTCGTCGACCGGGTGTTTACGGTCGGTTCCTGCGACTGCTTCGTTGCGAAACCTGGGCTTAGCGGCCACGGCGGTTCCTCCGGTCGGGTACACGTCGTCGGCGACGTGGGTGTCAGGGAGGTGGAGCGAGTGGTGCGGTGGTGCGGCTCTCGGCAGGTCGTGCGGTACCGCTGCGGTGCGACCCTCAACAGGCGGCGGTGTTCCCGCGGGTGACGGGACGTCACCGGCAGTCGGGTGCCCATGGGGATGCGGCGGGAGTGCGCCGTGCGGTCTCGCGGGCAGCGTTCATCACCGGTCCGCGGGGCGCGCGTTCGCGTGCGCGCCCCGCGGACCGGCTTGCCGTGGACCCCGCTCGGGTCCGCGGCGGCCGGACGTGGGCCGTCCCCCTCGTCCGGCCGGTCGGGGGCCGCGGAGCGTCAGGCTCCGGCGGTGATCCGCGCGAGGCGCCGGGCCTCGTCGCGGGTGGCGCGGGCGATCGCGTCCTCGTCCACCGTGATCAGGTGGTTCCCCTCGACGACGGGTCTGCCGTCGATGAGGGAGAGGGTGACGGGGGCCGCGGCACCGAGAACGAGCGCGGCCACCGGGTCCGCGATGGAGGCGTGGGCCAGGGTGTCCAGCTTCCAGAGCACCAGGTCGGCGAGCTTCCCGGCCTCCAGCGAACCGATCTGGCCGGCCCGTCCGAGGACCTGGGCACCGCCGTACGTGGCCAGGCGCAGCGCCTGACGGGCGTTCAGGGCCTTCTCGCGGTGGGCGCCGAGGCGGTTGATCAGCAGGGCGTTGCGCAGCTCGGTGTGGAGTTCGCCGGACTCGTTGGAGGCGGTGCCGTCGACACCGAGGCCGACCGGGACGCCCGCGGCGAGCATGTCGGGGACCCGGGCGATGCCCGCGGCGAGGCGGGCGTTGGAGGACGGGCAGTGGGCGACGCCCGTCCCCGTCCGGGCGAAGGCGGCGATGTCGGAGTCGTTCATGTGGACGCAGTGCGCCATCCACACATCACCGCCGAGCCAGCCGGTCGACTCGAAGTAGTCGGTCGGCCCCATCCCGAACAGTTCCTTGCAGAACTGCTCCTCCTCGACCGTCTCGGAACCGTGGGTGTGCAGCCGGACGCCGCGACGGCGGGCCAGCCCGGCTCCCTGCCGCATCAGTTCGGTGGAGACGGAGAACGGCGAGCAGGGGGCGACGGCGATCCGGGTCATCGAGCCGAACGAGGCGTCGTGGTGGGCGTCGATGGCCGCCTCGGTCCCGGCGAGCGCACCCTCCAGCGTCTCGACGGCGAAGTCCGGCGGCAGCCCGCCGTCCTTCTCGCCGCGGTCCATGGAGCCCCGGGCGAGGGTGAACCGTACGCCCATGTCGCGGGCGGCTCCGATGATGGCACCGGAGAGGTCGCCGGAGCCCCGGGGGAAGACGTAGTGGTGATCCATCGCGGTGGTGACACCGCCGCGGGCCATCATCGCCAGGGAGCCCTGGGCGGCGGCGCGGACCATCGGCTCGTCGACGCGCGCCCAGGTCGGGTACAGCGCGACCAGCCAGTCGAAGAGGTTGTGGTCCGTCGCCAGACCCCGGGTGATCCACTGGTAGAAGTGGTGGTGGGTGTTGACCAGGCCGGGCGTCGCGAGGTGTCCGGTGCCGTCGACACGGCGTACGACGCCTGCCAGCCCCTCCGGGGCCCTGCCCGCGCCGACGGACTCGATGCGGTTGCCCGCCACGACGATGTGCCCCGAGGCGTACTCGGTGTCGTGGGCGTCGACGGTCGCGATCGAGCAGTTCTCGATGACGATGCGCTCAGGGTCTGCCGAAGCTGCCATGGTGCTTCCTTCTTCTCTCATCGGCGATGCGGGCACGGCAGGACCCCAGGAGGATTTGAGTGCCACGGCGTTGCGGCCGTGGGTGCCGAAGGGTGGAAGAACAGGGGGTGGTGGCGCCGCCGGTGATCAGTGGCGGAGTGACGGGTCCCGCGTGCATGGCGGCGATGTCCCGCAGCGCGGCGGGGACGGGCCGCGGGGGCAAGAGCTCCTCGCCCACCGGGTGAACCGTGCTGCCGGAGGCGGTCGGCGGGGCGGAACACGGGCCTTCCGGCGGCCCCGTCGCAGGCTGTGCCATGGGGGTTCCTCCCGGCCGGCCGGCCCCCGCCCGGCTGTGGGCGGACGGAGGCGGGCTCAGTGCCGTGTCAGAGGTTGGTCATGTCGACCGGGATCTGCGGCTCGACGCCGTCCCGGAGCACAGTGGCCTCGATCAGGCCGTACGGCCGGTCGGCCGCGAGGTAGACCTCATTGTCGTTCGTGAGGCCGAACGGCTCCAGGTCCACCAGGAAGTGGTGCTTGTTGGGCAGCGAGAAGCGGATCTCGTCGATCTCGCTGCGGCTGTTGATGATGCGCGAACCCATCTGGTAGAGGGTCTGCTGGAGCGAGAGGGAGTACGTCTCGGCGAAGGCGTGGAGCATGTGCTTGCGCGCCTGCTCGTAGGACTTCTCCCAGTTCGGCATCCGCTGCTCGTCGCTGGTCCAGTTGTACCGCCACTTGGCGGACACCTCGGTCGCGAGGATGCGGTCGTGCGCCTCCTTGAGCGTCGTGTACCGGTCCTTGACGTAGCCCCAGAACTCGGAGTTGGTCGAGTTCATCACGGTGAGGTCCTTGAGCCCCGAGATGATCTGCCAGTTCGCGCCGTCGTAGGTGATCTGGGTGGTGCGGGTCTCCTGGCCGCTGCGGACGAAGGAGTGGTTGACCTCGTCGGCGCCGATGAACCTGGAGTTGGCGTCGGAGGTCGCTATGCGCTCCCAGGAGTACTCCTCGATCCTGATCCGGGCGACCTTGATCGGCTCCTGCGAGGTGATGAAGTGCCGGGCGAGATGGATGCCGAACTGTTCGGCGGACTCTATGCCGTGCTGCTTGGCGAACGCGTACACCGTGTTCTTCGTGGTGTCGGTCGGCAGGACGTGGGCGTTGGAGCCGGAGTAGTGCACATCGTCCATGTCGCCGGAGAGGGCGACCGAGACGTTCAGGTCCTTGATGTGGTGGGTGTCGCCGTCCCGCGTGATCCTGACGACGCGGTTCTCCGCTTTGCCGTACTGGTTCTGGCCGAGAATCGTGGGCATGTCTGCTAGCTCCCTCGGTAAACGGAGTAGCCGAACGGGTTGAGCAGCAGCGGTACGTGATAATGCTCGCCCGGCTCGACGGCGAACGCGATCGCCACCTCCGGGAAGAACGCACCGCTGTCCCTTACGCGGGGGGCGTCCTGCTGCGCCTCGGCTTGCTTCCGGGAAAAGTACGACCCGGTGTCGAAGACGAGCCGTACATGGGTGGTGCCCGCCGGCAGCGCCGGCAGGTCCTTGCAGCGCCCGTCCGCATCGGTCGCGGACGCGCCGAGCGTCACATACTCCGCTCCGCCGCCGCGGGCGGCGAGGGAGACGGTGACGCCCCCGGCGGGGCGGCCGATGCTGGTGTCCAGGATGTGTGTGGACACCGACGCGGTGGTGTCGGTGCTCAAGACCGTCACTCCTTGTTCTCAAGAGTGCTGTACGAGGTTGTTCTCAGGAGTCCTGCACGAGGCGGGTCAGCCGGATGCGGTTGATCTTGCCCAGTTCGGTGCGCACGATCTCGCGCTCCCGCCCGGAAGAGTTCCCGGTCCGGGTCTTCAGAGCGTCGCGCATCTGCTCACCGGTGGCGCCGGTGGCGCAGATCAGGAAGACATGTCCGAAGCGCTCCTGGTAGGCCAGGTTCAGTTCGAGCATCTCGGTCTTGAGCTCCTCGGAGGCACCGGCCATCCCCCGCTGTTCACGGGAGGAGGCCGGGTCCCCGGGCTTCGGGCGGCCGATCGGCGGGTGACCGGCCATCGCTTCGGCCAGGTCCGCCGCGGTGAGCCCGGCCGTGATGGCGTCGCTCGCGGCGAGAAGGGCGTCGGCTGTGGCGTAGGGGCGCCGGGAGAGAACGGCCCTCCCCCAGGCCGCACTGGCACAGACCTCGTGCAGCGCGGCGATGGCCTCGTTGTCCGCCAGGGTGTTGAACCGGGCGAGGCCCGGTGTGGAGCTCGAAGTCACGGGAGCCTCCGTGGCTGTTCTTCGCTGTGCGTTGTACGGGCTGCGGATAGCTAACGCCCTCGGCAACATCACGTCAACACTTTGTTGAAATCTCGCGAACGGAGAAAGCCGCCGTCCCGGCATGCGGACGGCGGCTTTCCTCGTTGTTCGCTCAACTACTCACCCTTGGCGGCATTTTCCCTATTCAAGTAGTTGTAGACGGTGAAGCGGCTGACGCCCAGGGCGCCCGCCACGGTCTCCACTCCATGCCGTACGGAAAAGGCGCCGCGCGCCTCCAGGGCCCGGACGACGGACTGCTTCGTCCGGCGGTCCAGCTCGGCGAGCGGCATCCCGTGCCGTCGCTCCATCGCGGCGAGAATGCGGTCCAGCGAGTCGGAGAGCTGCGGCAGCCGTACGGCGATGACGTCCTCCCCCTCCCACGCGAGCACCACATCGTCCGCCTGCGCCAGCTCGGGGCCCAGCAGCTCGGCGCCCATGGCGTCCACGAGCGGCTTCACCGCGGCGACCAGGGGGTGGTCCGCGTCCGGGTGCCGATCCGCCGATCCGGTCACGGCGCCTCCTCCCCGATCACATTGACCTGGAGCGAGACCCTGGTGGCACCGGAAGCCAGGGCCTCGCGCAGCAGGGTGTCCACGGCGGTGAGCACCTCGTCCGCGCCCCCTTCCGCCGTGTTGCCGAACGGGCCGACGTCCACCGCGTCGAGTTCGGCCGACTGGATGACCTCACGGGCCACCACCGCGTGGGCGGGTGCCTCGTCGAGATCGAAGGGCTCGGTGGTGAATTCCACCCTCAAGCGCACGGTGCCTCCCTGATGTCCTTGCCGGCAGCCGCCGCGGAGGCGGGCCCCCGCGGCACGGCCACGACCTTAACCCGCTGGTGGCGGGCGGCGGACGGCCGCGGGCCGCCGCCTCAGAGCGGCAGCACGCAGACGGCCACCGGGGCGCCCACCGGTTCGCCAGCGGGGCTCAGCGTGCCGTCGGTCCGGTCCACCCGGAAGACGGTGACGGTGGACGAGCGCTGGTTTGCGGCGAAGAGCAGGGCACCGTCCGGGGAGAAGGCGATCTGGCGGGGGAAGTCGCCGCGGACCGGCACGGTGTCCAGCAGCCGGAGCGCCGCGCCGTCCCGCTCGACCGCGTAACGGGTGAGGCTGTTGTGCCCCCGGTTGGCCAGATAGGCGAAGGCGCCGTCGGCGGTCACGAGCAGTTGGGCGGGGTAGCTGGTGCCGGGGCCGGTTCCGGTGGACTGACCGGCTCCGGGCGTCAGGGCGCCGGTGGCGGGGTCGTACCCGCAGACGACGGTGGTGTTGTCCAGCTCGCAGGCCAGGTAGGCGAAGCGCCCGCCGGGGTGGAATGTGACATGCCGCGGTCCCGCCCCCGGCTTCAGCGCCGCGCGGGAGACCTCGGCCAGGGTCCCGGCGGCCGTGTCCAGCCGGTAGGTGTACACGGTGTCGTTGCCCAGATCGACGGCGAGGACATGGCCCCCGTCGGGCGAGGTGAGGATCTGGTGGGCGTGCGGCCCGCCCTGGCCGGGTCCGGGCGGCGGCGAGGTGTGGGTGACGAGGTCCGTGCGTTCACCCAGCGAGCCGTCGTCGGCGATGGGGTGCACCGCGACGCTGCCCGAGGTGTAGTTCGCGCTGAGCAGCCACTTTCCCGTGGGGTGCACGGACAGATGGGTGGGACCGGCCCCGCCGGTGCCGCGGGTGCCGAGCACCCGGTGGGACCCGTCCGGCGCCAGGGCGATCGCCGTCACGCCGCCGCGCTCCTGCTCGTCGACGGCGTAGACGGTGGCGCCGGAGGGGTGCGCGGCGAGGTACGAGGGGTTGTCGACGCCGACGATCACGGGACCGGTGGTGAGCGCACCGGTGGTGGTGTCGTACGTGGCGGTGCCGATCCCGGTGCCGCCGCCCTGGTCCGAGGTGTACGTACCGAGGAGGAGCGGCCGGGTGGCGCGCGGGGCGGCCGCGGGCATGGAAGCCGCCGCGGCGCGGGCGGGCGGTGCGGGGGCGGCGGACAGGGCGGCACCCGCCAGCAGGGCTCCGAGAAGGCCGCGGCGGGTGGTGTCGGTGTGATTCATGCGAGGCACCTCGTGTGGGGGGGCGGTTGCTTCGGATGCGCAGCCACCCTGGCCCGGTCCGGGGCCCGGCAGCAAGGGGACCCACGCGGCGGACGCCCCGCGGACAGTACGCGGAGGCGGCGGACGCCGAATTTCGGGCACCCCCTTGACAGCCTCATCGCCCGCCGGGCAATCTTCCGTTAAGCAGAAACTAACTTCCGCAATACGGAAGGAGCACCGAACCCCTCATGGGATACCCGGACCAGCGCTTCGATGTGAACCTTTCGATCCTCTTCACGGAGCTCCCGCTCCTGGAGCGCCCCGCGGCAGCCGCCGCGGCGGGCTTCACCGCGGTCGAGCTGTGGTGGCCCTGGACCGGGACCCCCACCCCGCCGCAGGCCGAGCTCGACGCGCTCAAGAAGGCGCTCGACGACGCCGGCACCCAGCTGGTGGGACTGAACTTCTACGCCGGACAGCTGCCCGGCCCCGACCGCGGCGCGCTCTCCGTGCCCGGCCCGGAGTCGGACCGCTTCCGCGCCAACATCGAGGTGGCGGCCGCGTTCGCCGCCTCGGTCGGCTGCAGGGCCCTCAACGCGCTGTACGGCAACCGGGTCGACGGCGTGGACCCGGCCGCGCAGGACGAACTCGCCCTGGAGAACCTGGTGATGGCCGCCCGGGCCGCCGACCGGATCGGGGCGGTCCTGCTGATCGAGACCCTGAACGAGCCGGAGTCGCCGCGCTACCCGCTGGTGAGCGCACCGGCCGGGATCGGGATCGTCGACCGGGTCAACGCGGCGACGGACCTGGGGAACGCGAAGTTCCTGCTGGACCTCTACCACCTGTCGATGAACGGCGAGGACCTGAGCCAGGTGATCACGGCGTACGCCGCGAAGACCGGCCATGTGCAGATCGCCGACAACCCGGGACGCGGCGCGCCGGGCACCGGGTCGCTGCCGCTGGAGCGGCTCCTGGACGAGCTGGCCGGGGCCGGCTACGCGGGCTGGGTCGGCCTGGAGTACAAGCCGGGCGACCGGCCGAGCGCCGAGTCCTTCGCGTGGCTCCCCCGGTAGGGGCCGCCGCACCCCCTCCCCTGCACCCGTTCTCCAGGAAGGCACCCTCATGAGCAACGACCTCCCCAAGGTTGCGTGGATCGGGCTCGGCATCATGGGCTCCCCCATGTCCGAGAACCTGATCAGGGCCGGTTACGACGTCACCGGGTACACCCTGGAGCAGGACAAGATCGACCGCCTGGTCGCGGCGGGCGGCAAGGGCGCCTCCTCGATCGCCGAAGCGGTCGCGGACGCCGATGTCGTCGTCACGATGGTGCCCGCCTCCCCTCAGGTCGAGGCCATCGCGTACGGCCCCGGGGGCATCCTGGAGAACGCCAGGCGCGGCGCGCTGCTGATCGACATGTCCTCGATCACCCCGCAGACCTCCGTGGACCTCGCGGACAACGCCCGGGACAAGGGCATCCGCGTGCTGGACGCCCCGGTGTCCGGCGGCGAGGCCGGCGCCGTCGAGGCCGTGCTGTCGATCATGGCCGGCGGCGAACAGGCCGACTTCGACGCGGCCCGGCCGCTGCTCGAAGCGCTGGGCAGGACGATCGTCCTCTGCGGCCCGCACGGCTCCGGCCAGACGGTGAAGGCCGCCAACCAGCTGATCGTCGCGGTCAACATCCAGGCGTGCGCCGAGGCCGTCGTCTTCCTGGAGAAGTCCGGGGTCGACCTCGCCGCCGCGCTCGACGTCCTCAACGGAGGACTGGCCGGTTCGACCGTGCTGACCCGCAAGAAGGACAACTTCCTCACGCGCGACTTCGCGCCGGGCTTCCGGATCGATCTGCACCACAAGGACCTGGGCATCGTCACGGACGCCGCCCGCGCTGTGGGTGCCGCGCTGCCCGTCGGAGCCGTCGTCGCCCAACTGGTGGCCTCCCTGCGCGCACAGGGCGACGGCGGGCTGGACCACTCGGCCCTGCTGCGCTCCGTCGAGCGCCTCTCCGGCGCGCAGGCCTGACCCCCCGGACCCGCCCGGGGCCCCCGAACTCCGGGCCGCGGTGGCGCTGACACCTGTCTTGTCGCGCCCAGGCGCCACCGCGGCCCGGACCCACTTCCTTCACTTTCAACAAACTGTTGACGTGCCGTTCCCGGCGAACCTACGCTCCCCAAGCCGTCAGCAGCTCCGTACGGAAGGTCATCCCGACATATGGCTAAGCGTGTGCTCACGACCGAGTCAGGCGCCCCGGTCGCCGACAACCAGAACTCCGCCACCGCCGGCGTCGGTGGACCGGTCCTCCTCCAGGACCAGCACCTCCTGGAGAAGCTCGCCCGCTTCAACCGTGAGCGCATCCCGGAGCGTGTGGTGCACGCCCGCGGCTCCGGCGCCTACGGCTGCTTCGAGGTGACCGACGATGTCACCGGGTTCACCCGCGCCGGCTTTCTCTCCGAAGTGGGCCGCCGCACCGAGACGTTCATACGGTTCTCCACGGTGGCCGACTCCCTGGGCGGCGCCGACGCCGTCCGGGACCCGCGCGGCTTCGCCCTCAAGTTCTACACGGACGAGGGCAATTACGATCTCGTCGGCAACAACACCCCGGTGTTCTTCATCAAGGACCCGATCAAGTTCCCCGACTTCATCCACTCGCAGAAGCGCGACCCGTTCACCGGCAGGCAGGAGCCGGACAACGTCTGGGACTTCTGGGCGCACGCCCCCGAGGCCACGCACCAGGTCACCTGGCTGATGGGCGACCGCGGCATCCCCGCCTCGTACCGCCATATGAACGGCTACGGCTCGCACACCTACCAGTGGACGAACGCCCGGGGCGAAGCCTTCTTCGTCAAGTACCACTTCAAGACGAACCAGGGAGTGCGCTCCCTCTCCGCGGACCAGGCCGCCGAACTGGCCGGCAAGGACGCCTGCTCGCACCAGACGGACCTGCTCCAGGCCATCGAGCGCGGCGTCAACCCGTCCTGGACGCTGTACGTGCAGGTCATGCCCGCCGCCGAGGCCGCCGGTTACCGCTTCAACCCGTTCGATCTGACCAAGGTCTGGCCGCACAGCGACTACCCGCTCCAGCGGGTCGGCCGGCTCGTCCTGGACCGCAACCCGGACAACGTCTTCGCCGAGGTCGAGCAGGCCGCGTTCTCCCCGAACAACTTCGTGCCCGGCATCGGCCCCTCCCCGGACAAGATGCTCCAGGGCAGGCTGTTCGCCTACGCGGACGCGCACCGCTACCGGCTGGGCGTCAACCACACCCAGCTCCCGGTCAACGCCCCCAAGGCCGCCCCCGCGGACAACTACGGCCGCGACGGCCTGATGGCCACCCGCAACGGCTCGCGCCACGACAGGAACTACGAGCCCAACTCGTACGACGGTCCCGCGCAGACCGGAGCGGCGCTCGCCGCCCCGTTCGCCGTCCACGGCTGGACCGGCACCCACGAGGCGCCCGCCCACACCGAGGACGACGACTTCTTCCAGGCGGGCGAGCTGTTCCGGCTGATGTCCGAGGACGAGAAGGGGCGGCTGGTCGCCAACATCGCCGGGGGCCTCTCGCAGGTCACCCGCGACGATGTGATCGAGAAGAACCTCGCCCACTTCCACGCCGCCGACGCCGACTACGGACGGCGCGTGGAGGAGGCGGTCCACGCCCTGCGCGAGGACTGAGCCTCCACTCCCGGAGCCCTGCCCGCGCCGCGCACCCGGATGAGGGGTCCGCGCGGCGCGGGCGGGCCGAGGCCGCGGCGGCCGGGCGACGCCAGTGCGGTGGTGAAGGGTCCGGGCCCCGTCTTCCGACCTGAGGGAGGCGGCCGTCGCGGACCCGTCGCCGGCGCCGCGGCCCCTGTTCCGCCCGCTCCACCCCGTTCCCCATGGTTCTTTCCGCGCGAGGGCGCGGAGTACGGATGCCATCCGTGCTCCGCGCCCTTCCGTCATGTCCGCGGGCAGGGGCGGGCAGGGGGCGGACAGCGGAAAGGCCCCTTCCCCCGGGGATTCCAGGAGGGAAGGGGCCGGGTGCGGCTCCGGGTCAGGACGCCGCGAGGGGGCGGATCGCGGTGGGCGCGTGGCCCGGCTCCGTCGCGATGTCCTCGAACTCGTTGACCGAGGCGATGTCGGTGCCGCTCATCGCGATGTTCGTGACGCGCTCCAGGATCGCCTCGACGACCACCGGCACCCGGAACTCCGCGGCGAGCTTCTTCGCCTCCTCGAAGGCCGGCAGCAGCCGGTCCGGCTCGGTCACCCGGATCGCCTTGCAGCCGAGGCCCTCCACGACCTTGACGTGGTCGACGCCGTAGGCGCCGAGCTCCGGCGAGTTGAGGTTCTCGAACTCCAGGTTGACCTGGAAGTCGATGCCGAAGTTGCGCTGGGCCTGGCGGATGAGCCCCAGGTAGGAGTTGTTGACCAGGACATGGACGTACGGGATGCGGTGCTGCGCGCCCACGGCCAGCTCCTCCAGCATGAACTGGAAGTCGTAGTCACCCGAGAGCGCGACCACCGAACCGTCCGGGTCCGCGGTGGCCACACCCAGCGCCGCCGGGATCGTCCAGCCGAGCGGGCCCGCCTGGCCGCAGTTGATCCAGTGGCGCGGCCTGAAGACGTGCAGCATCTGCGCGCCGGCGATCTGGGAGAGCCCGATGGTGGTGACGTAGCGGGTCTCGGGCCCGAACGCCCGGTTCATCTCCTCGTACACGCGCTGCGGCTTGAGGGGCACGTTGTCGAAGTGGGTCCGGCGCTGGAGCGTGGCCCTGCGCTCCTGTGCGGAGGCGGCCCAGGCCGAGCGGTCCTTGAGCCGGCCCGCCGCCTTCCGTTCGCGCGCCACCTCGATGAAGAGCTCCAGCGCTGCCCCGGCGTCGGAGGCGATGCCGAGATCGGGGGCGAAGATCCTGCCGAGCTGGGTGGGCTCGATGTCGACGTGGACGAACGTACGGCCCCGGGTGTAGACGTCCAGCCCGCCGGTGTGGCGGTTGGCCCAGCGGTTGCCGATGCCGAGGACGAAGTCGGATTCCAGGAAGGTCGCGTTGCCGTAGCGGTGCGAGGTCTGCAGGCCCACCATTCCGGCGTTCAGCTCGTGGTCGTCGGCGAGGACGCCCCAGCCCATCAGGGTCGGGACGACCGGGACGCCGGTCAGCTCGGCGAACTCCACCAGCAGGGCGGAGGCGTCGGCGTTGATGACGCCGCCGCCCGCGACGAGCAGCGGGCGCTCGGAGGCGTTCAGCATCTCGACGGCCCGCTCGATCTGCTCGCGGGACGCGGCGGGCCTGTGGACCGGCAGGGGCTCGTACAGGTCGGGGTCGAACTCGATCTCGGTGAGCTGCACATCGATCGGCAGGTCGACGAGGACCGGACCGGGCCGGCCGGTGCGCATCAGGTGGAAGGCCCGCTGGAAGACACCGGGGACCTGGGCGGCCTCCAGCACCGTGGTCGCGGCCTTGGTGACCGGCCCGGCGATGGACGCGATGTCGACGGCCTGGAAGTCCTCCTTGTGCAGGACCGCTGTCGGGGCCTGGCCGGTGACGCAGAGGATCGGGACGGAGTCGGCGATGGCGGAGTACAGGCCGGTGATCATGTCCGTGCCCGCCGGGCCCGACGTACCGATGCAGACACCGATGTTCCCCGCCCCGGCGCGGGTGTACCCCTCCGCCATGTGGGAGGCGCCCTCGACGTGCCGGGCCAGGGTGTGGTGGACCCCGCCGGACGCCTTGAGGGCCGCGTAGAACGGGTTGATCGCCGCACCCGGCACACCGAACGCGTGACGGACACCTTCGCGCTTGAGGATCTCGACTGCCGCTCGGGCAGCGGTCATACGAGGCATTGAGTGCTCCTGCTCGGGCTGGGTGGAGTCGGGCTCTGTCGCGCCACCCGAGAGCACCAATTCCGCATTACGGAAGTTTGATTCTGTCATACGGAAGTAATCTAGGACGCGGCCCGCGCGCCGTCAAGAGAGTGCGCCGTCAGGCGGGCACGCCGTCGCCGGGCCGCATGAAGTCGGGCGATTCCCTCCCCAAGGCCTCGCTCTTGGTAGACGATGGGCGGGACGAGGGCGCGCCGCGGCGGAGGCGACGGCAGGCGTGCCGCCGAAGCCGCGGAACGCGGGCGCCCGGCAGGCCCGCGCGGGAGGGAGACGATCGTGGAGTCCGTGCAGCTGCGGTGCCCGGCCTGCGGACGCGGCCACGTGTACACCGCGCCGGCCTACCCCTGTCCGTGCGGCTCCCCCGTCGTGCCGCCGCTGCTGCGCGACGCGCCGGTCGAGCCGGTCACGCACCGCACCTGGGACGACGACTGGGTGACGGCGCGCTGCGCCGACTGCGGCCGCCTGGACCAGTGGCCGCAGCCGGAGCTGTGCTGCCCGTGCGGGGCCGTTCTGCGGGTTCCGGTGCGCCCGGTGACGACGGCGGTGGAGCCGGGGACGCCCGACGCGGCCGGGTCCGGACCCGCGGCGCCCGACCCCGGCAACGGCCCCGCCCATATCCCGCTGCCGCGCACGGCCGCCCATCCGCGCCCGTCGTTCCGCCCGCTGACGATCCGTAACGGCCGGGACGCGGTGAGCGCGGCCGCCCGGTATCTGCAGTGGCTGGGCTACCAGGACATCGTCCAGCCGGAGAAGCGGCCCGCGTCCCGGATCGACCTGTGGGCCACCGGAGTCGTCGCCCAGGTCGACGCGAGCGCCCGGCCGACCGACCTTCGCGACGTCGAGTGCCTCTGGCTGAACGCCCTGAACGCGTCGGTGGCGGGCGTCTTCTTCTCCCTGGCCGGCTACACGCGGGAGGCCAGGTCACGCGCGGACACCCTGGGCGTACCGCTCTTCCTCATGGATCCCACCGGGACACCGCAGCCGGTGAACAGCCCGGCGGACGAGCTGATCAGCACCGGCGCCTGAGTCCGGTGCCCCTCGCCCGCGTCCGGTACCTCGCCGGATACCGGCGGCCGCGCCCGCTCGCCATACTGGACGCATGCGTATCCGCCTCGCCAGAGGTTCTGACCTCCCCCTGCTCCAGGACATCGAACGTGCCGCGGGCGAACCCTTCCGCACCCTCGGCATGGCATCCATCGCCGATGACGACCCGCCGCCGCTCGACGTCCTGGACGGATACCGCCGCGCCGGCCGCTGCTGGGTCGCCACCGGCGCCCTCCCGGAGGCCGACGACCGTCCGGCCGGGTATCTGATCGCCGATCCCGTCGACGGCGCGTTCCACATCGAACAGGTCTCGGTCGATCCGGCCGCCGCCCGCCGGGGCGTCGGCCGCGCGCTGATCGAACATCTCGCCTCCTGGGCGGCCGAGCGGCAGCCGGTGGCCCTCACCCTGACCACGTTCACCGACGTCCCGTGGAACGCCCCGTACTACACACGCATCGGTTTCCGGACACTCAGGGAGAGCGAACTCACCGACGGCCTGCGCAAGATCAGGGCGGAGGAGGCGGAACACGGCCTGGACCGCTGGCCACGGGTCTGCATGCGCCGCGAACCCTGAGCCGCGCCGGACCGGTTCAGGACTTCGGGGCACGGCAGTGATGTCGCTGTCAGTGGCGGCAAGTAAGCTCAGCGCATGGTCTTAACTCCTCGGCGCCCCATACCGTCCACCCCCGCCCGACCGGCGTCCCCGTCCGCTTCCGCGTCCGCGCCGTCCTCCGGGCTGCCGTCGGCCCCCGCTGACGGGCTCCCGTCCGCGCCCGCGTCGGCCGACGCGGCGAACGAGGCCATTCGCGCGCTCGTCGACGCGCGAGCGGGTCAGGAGTGGTCGTCCGTGGAGTCCGCGAAGTACGAGGTCCTGCTGATCGAGTGGGCGGCGGCGACCCGGACGGGCGGCCCCGACGTCATCGAGGCCGCCTGATCCACCGGTCCGCGTCCGCCTCCCGGTGACGGGACGGCCGTCAGCGGCCGTAGGTCTCGCGCAGTTCGATCTTCCGTACCTTCCCGCTGACCGTCATCGGGAAGGAGTCCAGGATCCTGAGCGCGCGCGGGATCTTGTAGTGCGCCAACCGCTCCCGGCAGTACGCGTCCACCTCCTCCAGCGTCGGCGGATCGGCCGGGGCGCGGGGGATGACGCAGGCCAGGATCTCCTCTCCGTACCGCTCGTCCGGCACCCCCACCACCTGGACGTCGGCGATCTTCGGATGGCCGTGGAGGAACTCCTCGATCTCCCGCGGATACACGTTCTCGCCGCCCCGGATGATCATGTCCTTGATCCGGCCGACGACCTGGACATAGCCGTCCTCGCGCATCACCGCGAGATCCCCGGTGTGCATCCAGCGGCCCGCGTCGATCACCTCGGCCGTCCGGCCGGGCTGCTCCCAGTAGCCGAGCATCACGCTGTAGCCCCGGGTGCACAGCTCACCCGCCTCACCGCGCGGCAGGGTCACCCCGCTCACCGGGTCGACCACCTTGATCTCGATGTGCGGCAGCACCCGCCCGACCGTGCCGGTGCGGCGTTCCAGATCGTCGTCGCGGCGGGTCTGGGTGGAGACCGGGGACGTCTCCGTCATCCCGTAGCAGATGGACACCTCGTCCATGTGCATCTCGGCGACGACCCGCTTCATCACCTCGACCGGGCAGGGGGACCCGGCCATGATCCCGGTGCGCAGCGAGGAGAGGTCGTACGAGGCGAAGCCGGGCAGGTTCAGCTCGGCGATGAACATCGTGGGGACGCCGTAGAGCGAGGTACAGCGCTCCTGCTGGACCGCCGTGAGGACTGCGGCGGCTTCGAAGGAGGGGCCCGGGATCACGATGCAGGCGCCGTGCGAGGTGGTGCCGAGATTGCCCATCACCATGCCGAAGCAGTGGTAGAAGGGCACCGGCAGACAGACCCGGTCCTGTTCGGTGTAGGCGATCTGTTCCCCGACGAAGTACCCGTTGTTGAGGATGTTGTGGTGGGAGAGCGTCGCGCCCTTCGGGAAGCCGGTCGTGCCCGAGGTGTACTGGATGTTGATCGGGTCGTCGCAGGACAGCTCCGCTTCGCGCACGGCGAGCTGACCGGCGGATATGGACGGCGCGGCGGAGACGAGCGCGTCCCAGGAGGGGTCGCCGATGTAGTGGACGGCGCGCAGGGACGGGCAGTTGCCGCGTACCTGGCCGACGAGCGCGCGGTAGTCGCTGGTGCGGTGGGCGAGCGAGGCGACGAGCAGGGAGATGCCGGCCTGGTTGAGGACGAACTCCAGCTCGTGCGCCCGGTAGGCGGGGTTGATGTTGACCATGACGGCGCCGATGCGGGCCGTCGCGTACTGCACGAGCACCCATTCCGGGCAGTTGACGGCCCAGATCCCGACCCGGTCGCCCTTGGCCACCCCGGACGCCATCAGGGCGCGGGCCAGTTCCTCGACATCGGCGCCGAATTCGGCGTACGTCCAGCGGCGGCCGGATTCCATGTCGACCAGTGCCTCGCGCGAGCCGTGCGCCTCGATCGCCCGGTCGAGGTTGCGGCCGATGGTGTCGCCGAGCAGGGCGGTGGTGCCGGTGCCGTGCGCGTAGGACGGTTCGTTCATCGCAGGTCCCCCTCGGCGAATTCGGTGCCGGTGCCCCGGGCGGTGCGCTCGCGCAGTTCGATGCGGCGGATCTTGCCCGAGACGGTCTTGGGCAGATCGGCGAACTCCAGCCGGCGGATGCGCTTGTACGGGGCGAGCACCGACCTGGAGTGGTCGAACAGCATCCTGGCCGTGTCCGGGCCGGGCTCCCAGCCCTCGGCCAGCACGATGTACGCCTTCGGCACGGCGAGCCTGACCGGGTCCGGCGCGGGGACGACGGCGGCCTCGGCGACCGCCTCGTGCTCCAGCAGCGCGCTCTCCAGCTCGAACGGCGAGATCTTGTAGTCGGAGGCCTTGAACACATCGTCGGCGCGGCCGATGTAGGTGATGTAGCCGTCCTCGTCCCGGGCGCCGATGTCACCGGTGCGGTAGTAACCGCCCGCCATGGCCTCGGCGGTACGGTCCGGGTCGCCGTGGTAGCCGGTCATCAGTCCGACGGGATGAGTGGAGAGGTCGAGGGAGATCTCGCCCTCGGCGGCGCCGGGCTCACCGCTGACCGGGTCGAGGAGCTCCACCGTGAAGCCGGGGCTGGGACGCCCCATGGACCCGGACTTCAGAAGCTGGCCGGGGGTGTTCGCGACCTGGACGGCGGTCTCGGTCTGGCCGAAGCCGTCCCGGATGGTGACGCCCCATTCACGCCGCACCGTCTCGATGACCTCGGGGTTGAGCGGTTCGCCGGCCGCCACGACCTCGCGCGGCGGATTCTTCAGCTGGGAGAGGTCGGCCTGGATCAGCATCCGCCACACGGTGGGCGGCGCGCAGAAGCTGGTGACGGCCGAGCGGTCCATCTCCGCCATCAGCCGGGCCGCGTCGAAGCGGGTGTAGTTGAAGATGAAGACGGTGGCCTCGGCGCTCCACGGGGCGAAGAGGTTCGACCAGGCGTGCTTGGCCCAGCCCGGCGAGGAGATGTTCAGATGCACGTCTCCGGGCTTGAGGCCGATCCAGTACATCGTCGACAAGTGCCCCACGGGGTAGGAGACATGGGTGTGCTCGACCAGCTTGGGGCGGGCGGTCGTGCCGGAGGTGAAGTAGAGCATCAGCGGTTCGTCGGCGTCGGTCTCCCGGTCCGCCGTGAACGTCGTGGCCTGGTCGTCGGCTCCCGCGTACGACAGCCATCCCGCCACGCCCGCCTCCGCGTCGCTCCCGCCCGCGCCGCCGACGGCGATCCGGGTGTAGCCGCCGGGCACCTCGTCGAACTTCGCCGTGTCCGCCGCCCGCACGAGCACATGGCGGACCCGGCCGCGCTCGACGCGGTCGCGCAGGTCGACGGGGCCCAGCAGCGGTGTGGCGGGGATGACGACGGCGCGCAGCTTCATCGCGGCCAGCGCCGTCTCCCACAGCTCGGCCTGGTTGCCGAGCATGACGAGGATGCGGTCGCCCTCCCGGACGCCCTGGGCCCGGAGCCAGTTCGCGGCCTGGTTGGAGCGGGCGGACATCCGGGCGAAGGACACCTCGGTGCGCCGGCCGTCCTCCTCCACGATGTGCAGGGCGGTGCGGTCGTTGTTCTCGGCGATGACGTCGAACCAGTCGAGCGCCCAGTTGAAGTGATCGGACCGGGGCCAGCGGAAGCCCTCGTACGCCTTCGCGTAGTCCTCACGGTGTTCCAGCAGAAAGTCCCGGGCGGCCCGGAACGTCTCCGTCGCACTGGTTGCCGACATGTGCCCTCCTCATTGCGGACCGGACCGGTCGCTTAACATCATGTAAACAGTGACCCAGGTCTCACCACCCCCGGACGGGGGTGGTACGAACAGGGCGGAGAGACGTCAACGTGCCCGAATCGGTCGATACGGTCGAGATGCAGGCCGCGCTGCTGCGGCTGCGCCGCTCCAGCGGGCTTCCGGTGGCCTTCGGCGGGCTGCTGTCCGACGCGCGCCACGCCCGCATCATCGAGCTGAACGGGGCGCAGACGAGCGCGCTGCGGGGGCTGGTCATCTCGGCCGGCAGCGGGCTCGGCGGCAAGTCGATCGCCCTGTCGCGGCCGTGCGCGGTGACGGACTACGCCTCCTCGCGCCACATCAGCCATGAGTACGACACGGCCGTCGCGGCCGAGGGCCTGCGTTCGGTCGTCGCGGTGCCGGTCGTGGTGCGGCGGAGGGTGCGGGGCCTGCTGTACGGGGCGCTGCGGGAGCCGGTCACGCTCGGGGACCGTACGTTCGACGCGGCGGTGGCGGCGGCACGCGATGTGGAGCAGGCACTCGCGGTACGGGACGAGGTGCAGCAGCTCCTGGCGGCCACCCGGGAGCAGGTGACCGATCCGCACACGGGCCCGGGTGCCTGGGAGAACGTCCGCGAGGCGCACCGCGAGCTGCGTGCCCTGGCCCCGAGGATCGGCGACCCGGTGCTGCGGGAGGAGCTGCTCACGGTGTGCGCGCGTCTGGCCTCGGCGTCCGGGGCGCGGGTCCCGGCGGCCCGGACGGTGCAGCTGGCGCCGCGCGAGGTGGACGTCATCGCCTGTGTGGCGGCCGGAGCGACGAACGCGGCGGCGGCGAAGCGGCTGGGGCTGCGGCCGGAGACCGTGAAGGGGTATCTGCGTTCCGCGATGCGCAAGCTCGGGGCCCACACCCGGCTCGAAGCGGTGGTGGCGGCGCGCCGGGCGGGGCTCCTGCCCTGAGCGCACCCGCCCGGCGGCCCGTGCGGCCCGGTGGGCCCCGTCAGTCCCCGAAGTCGAGGAAGGCGGCGAACCGGACGTCGTGGGCCGTCGCGTCCGTCATCACGGACAGCATCCGTACGGCCTCCTCGGTGACGGCGTCGCGTTCCGCGCTCCCGAGCCTGCCGAGCGGCTGCACCGTGAGGGTCGCCCTGTCCCCGGTCCGCTCGACGCGCCAGACGGCGGCGAGGAACCCGTCGACCAGGACGGTTCCGTAGGACTGGTTCCCCACCCCGTTGCGCCCCTTGTACGCGGGCGGGATCACGCGGGCCCGGTCGGCGTGGCCGAGCAGGACGTTGTCGAACTCGGGCAGGAAGCGCGGCGGTGCCGGGGTGTCGGGGCCGGGGCGCGGGGCGTCGGGAAGGTCGAAGAGTTCGACGCCGTTCTCGTCGCGGAAGGTGCGCAGCTCGGGCCGCAGCCGTTCGAAGACCTCCCGCAGCCGGGTCAGCCCCGCCCAGGTCTGCATGTCCTTCACGGAGGCGGGTCCGAAGGCGCCGAGGTAGCGCAGGACGGTGGCGTCGGGTGCGGGGACGGGCTGCGCGGGGCGGCCGAGCCAGTGCTCGACGGTGGTCAGCTCGACCTGCCCGCTTCTGTCCCACAGCCCGCGCGGGGTCACCTGGACCAGGGGCAGGGTGCACCGGGCGGCCACCGAGAGGGCCTGCGGATCGGCGTCCGGCCATTCGGTGAGCAGGGCCGCGCGCAGCTCCTTGTTGGTACGGGGCCGTTCCTCGACGAGTGCCCGGCTGATCGCGGCGAGCCGGCCGATGTCCACTCCCGCGAGGCCCCGGCGGAAGGTCCTCAGCTCCCGGTCGCGGGCCGCCTGGACCAGCGGGCGCAGGGTGAGGGCGTCGTCGGCGGTGTGGGTGTGGATGGTGGACCGGAGGGTGACGATCCGGACCACTTCGCGGGACTCCATCAGCGCGGAGAGCTCGGCGGGGTCGAACTCTTCGAGCCGGGAGAAGAGCTGGAAGTAGGGCGGCCTGGTGTTCTGGGCCTGGAGCCCGACCAGGTGCGCCACGGCGTCCCCGGCGGACAGGGCGGCCCGGCGCAGCAGGAGCTGGCGCTCCAGGGTGGCGCGGTTGAGCGCGCGGACGGAGAGCACCGGGGAGCGGTGGGACGGGTTCGTCGTGGCGGCCATGTGGGCACGTTACGCGGGCCGCCGCCGCGGGGCGGCGAGGGCCACCCCCCGTTCCGGGCCGCCCGTCGACCGCTGTACGCGCGGCCCCGTTCAGGGCCGTCCGCGCGCCGGTACCTGTTCGGTGGGCGGTACGGGGCCCGGTGCCGTTCCGTCGCCGAACGGACGGCCGCCCAGCTCCTCCCGGTAGTGCGGGCCCAGCCAGCCGGACAGGTCGGGGCCGAGCGGCACGATGCCGGTGGGGTTGATGCCGGTGTGCACCTGGTAGTAGTGCCGCTTGATGTGGTCGAAGTCGACCGTGTCGCCGAAACCGGGCGTGGTGTAGAGGTCCCTGGCGTACGCCCACAGGACGGGGTCCTCGGTGAGCTTCGTACGGTTGCACTTGAAGTGCCCGTGGTAGACGGCGTCGAAGCGCACCAGGGTGGTGAACAGCCGGATGTCCGCCTCCGTGATCGTGTCCCCGACCAGGTAGCGGCGGCCGGACAGACGTGCGGAGACCAGGTCGAGGCGGCGGAACACATCGGTGTACGCGGCTTCGTAGGACTCCTGGCTGTCGGCGAAGCCGGCCCGGTAGACACCGTTGTTGACGTCCCGGTAGATGCCGTCCATCACCTCGTCGATCTCGTCGCGCAGCGGCTCCGGGTAGAGGTCGGGTGCGCCGGGGCGGTGCAGCGCCGTCCATTCGGTGGCGAGGTCGAGGGTGATCCGCTGGAAGTCATTGGTGACGAGCCTGCCGCTCGGTACGTCCACGACGGCGGGCACACTGACCCCGCCGGGATAGCCGCGCTCGCGTGCGTCGTACGCCTCGCTCAGGTAGCGGATGCCCAGGACCGGGTCGCGGCCGCCCTCGTCCAGGGTGAAGCGCCAGCTGCGGTCGTCCTGGATCGGGTCGGCGACGGCGAGCGACAGGGCGTTCTCCAGGCCCAGGAGGCGCCGCGAGACGAGCGCCCGGCTCGCCCACGGGCAGGCGCGGCTGACGACGAGCCGGTAGCGGCCGGCCTCCACCGGCCAGCCGTCGCGGCCGTCGGCGGTGATGCGGTCGGCGAAATGGCTCCGGGAGCGTTTGAAGGGCTTGTGGCCGTACGAGGTGTTCGTGTTCGGTTCGCCATCCCGGGTGTTGCTCATACCGCACTCCTCGATGGGCTCGTGGCTTTCTCCGTACGGCGTCCGGCCCGTCGCGCGGACCCCACGTCGGCCAGGGCGACGATGAGCCCGGCCAGGACGAACGCGACCGAGACGACGAGGCCGTGGTCATAGGCGGCTGCCCAGCCGTCGGTGTCCACCTGGGAGAAGAACACCGAGCCGACGGCGGCGATCCCGATGGCGGAGCCGACGCGCTGGCCGGTCTGGAGCGTGCCCCCGGCGCTTCCGGCGTTGGCCACCGGCACCTCGGCCAGGGTCAGCGTCTGGTTCGGGGCGATGACCAGTCCGCTGCCGACTCCGGCGAGGAGCAGCGGGGCCGCCATCGCCCAGCCCACGGACCGCCCCGGCACCAGATGGGCGGCGAGCGCGGTGGCGGCGAGCCCCACCGTGACCATGACCAGGCCGGTCACGATGAGGGGGCGTCCGTAGCGGCCGACCAGCCGGCCGCCGATCCCGGCGGACACACCCGAGCCCAGGGCGAAGGGGGTGATGGCGAGACCGGCCTCCAGGGCGGAGTAGTGCAGCCCCGACTGGAGGTAGAGGGTCGTGATGAAGAAGATCGAGGTGAATCCCGCGAAGTACACGAGGATCATCAGGCAGCCCAGCCAGTAGGACCGCAGCCGGAACAGCGAGAGGTCCAGGACCGGTTGGACGGAGCGTGCCGCGCACCGCGACTCCCAGCCGGTGAACGCCGCCAGCAGTACGGCCGCCAGGACCACGAAGAGCCACTTGGCGTTGCCGGGCCACTGCTGGGCCTGGACGAACGGCAGCAGCAGGGCCAGTACTCCCGCACCCAGGAGGACGACTCCGACGGGGTCGAGGTCGCGCAGCCGGACCCGGGACGCCGAGGGGGTGTCCGGGAGCAGCCGCCGGGCGAGCAGATAGCAGACGACGCCGAGCGGGAGGTTGACGTAGAACACCCAGCGCCAGCCCCCGGACGCCCCGGCGCCCTGGATCAGCAGACCGCCGAGCAGCGGCCCGACGGCGGTGGAGATCCCGACGACGGTGCCGAACATGCCGAACGCCCGGCCCCGTTCCCGGCCGGAGAACATCTGCTGGATCAGCGCGGAGATCTGCGGGGAGAGCAGACCGCCCGCCATGCCCTGGACCAGTCGGGCGATCACCAGCCAGAGGCTGGACTGGGCGGCCCCGCAGGCGGCCGACGACAGGGTGAAGAGCGCGAGCCCGGCCAGGAACACCGCCCGGCGCCCGCGCGCGTCCCCCAGCCGGCCCGCGGGGATCAGGAAGAGCCCGAAGGCGAGGGCATAGCCGGAGACCACCCATTGGAGGTCGGACTCGGGGGTGTGCAGCCCTTCTTTGATCGACGGCAGGGCCACATTGACGATGGAGACGTCCAGCAGCGTCATGAACCCCGCCACCAGACAGACGGCGAGTGCGCGCCAGCGCCGGGGGTCGGGGCCGCCGGAGTCGGGGCCGGGTCCCGCACCGCGCCCCGCCGGCTCGGCGTGCGCCGCGCTCTCTGCCATGTTTCGCACCCTAGGGCTCGGCCCGGTTTTCCTCCATACGGGGCGACCGGATCAGCGCACTCCGGTTAATCGTTAGGAAAGTTTCCCAACACTGTTGACGGGAATCGGAAAGGACCTTTACTTTCAGTCTGCCGACATGGCGCCTCCCTTCCACCGACCCCCGACGGGAGCACCACCATGCACCAGCGCACCACTCCCCCCACCCAGCCGCAGGCCTCGTCCCGACGCCACGGCCGTACCCGTGCCGCGCTCCTCGGCGCGGCCGCCCTCGCACTCGGTACCGCCCTGCTGGCCCCGGTCCCGGCGGGCGCCGCCCCGGCCCCCGCCCCCGCCGCCGCGACCCCCCTGGCCGCGAACGGCCAGCTGAAGGTCTGCGGCCTGCAGCTCTGCAACGCCTCGGGCCAGGCGGTCCAGCTCAACGGCATGAGCACGCACGGCACCCAGTGGTACGCCCAGTGCGTCACCAACGGCTCGCTCGACGCCCTGGCCACCGACTGGCGCGCCGATGTCCTGCGGATCTCCACCTACGTACAGGAGGACGGGTACGAGACCGACCCGCAGGGCTTCACCGCCCGTGCGCAGAAGTTCGTCGACATGGCCCATGCGCGGGGCATGTACGCGGTGATCGACTGGCACATGCTCGACCCGGGCGACCCGAACTACAACCTCAGCCGGGCGAAGACCTTCTTCACGGCGATGGCGAAGAAGTACAAGGACAACCCCGGCGTGCTCTACGAGATCGCCAACGAGCCCTCCGGGGTGAGCTGGTCGGCGGTCAAGTCGTACGCGGAGAAGATCATCCCGGTCATCCGGGCCCAGGATCCCGACGCGGTGGTCCTGGTCGGCACGCGCGCCTGGTCCTCGTTCGGCGTCTCCGAGGGCGCGGACGAGCAGGAGGTCGTCAACAACCCGGTCAAGGCCTCGAACATCATGTACACATTCCACTTCTACGCCGCCTCGCACCAGGACGAGTACCTGGAAACCCTGGACCGGGCCTCCGACGAACTGCCCGTCTTCGTCACGGAGTTCGGGACGCAGAACTACGCGGGCGAGGGTGCGGACGACTTCGCGATGTCGCAGCGCTACCTCGACCTGATGAAGCGCAAGAAGATCTCCTGGACCAACTGGAACTACTCGGACGACGACCGCTCCGGTGCGGTGTTCAAGACCGGCACCTGCGACGGCAGCCAGTGGACCGGCACGTCGGTCCTGAAGCCGGCCGGGGTCTGGATCCGCGAGCGCATCCGCCAGTGACATCCGGGCCGGACACGCTCCGGGCGGACACACCGCCGGGCACATCCCCGGACGGGATCCCGGGCAGGACCCCGGACAGGACCTAACCGCCGAGGCGGTCCGCGAGGTCGTCGAGGCCGGTCACGAACCACACGTGCCGGCCCCGGTCGGCCTCGCGGACGAGGTCCCTCAGGGCCGGACTCGCCCGCAGACGGTCCGAGATGTCCCCGACGACGGCCAGCTTGAGCCGGTAGTTCGCGAGCTTCTGGAAGACCTCTCCGGCGAGACCGGTACTGAGGTCGTAGAAGCCGGGGTCGAACCGGTCCACCGGAACCGCGACCACCTCCGCCCGGCAGAAGGCCGGGGCGACGAGGTGGTCCAGCGCGTCCTGCACGCCGGCGATCGGCGCGCCCTCGGCGTCGAGGACGAGTACCGGCACTCCGTGGTGTTCCACGACGAGGTCAGCCACGGCGCACCGTCTGCCCGCCGTCGGCCAGGTACATGCCGTTGCCGGGACCCAGCGCACCGTCGACCAGGTGCAGCAGATCCGCCGTGGCAGCGGCGCCGCCGAGGATCACGATCTTCATCCGGGCCAGTTTCCCGTCGTAGACCGTCTGGACGCGCAAGGGCACGGCCGCGTCCCGCCCCGACTGCGCCGCGGCGGTGACCAGAGTGCTCAGCCTGCTCGCCCCGTCCGCGCCGATCGCGTCGATCTGCACGATGCTCGACACCTCCAGATGGCCGCGCGGGGCGGCACCCTCCGGGGACGCGCCCCCGTCCGTGAACCCGGCCAGCGCCGCCAGGTCCGCGCGGCTGACGCGGTACTGCTTGCCGATCCGGACGGCCTTCAGCCGGCCGTCGCGGACATAGTTCCGGACGGTCCGCACATGCAGCCCCAACAGCTCGGCCACCTCGCCCACCGAGTACAGCTCGCGCTCAACACTCTCCATGCGCAGGGATATTACCCTGAACTACCGCACGGATGACGCGATAGGGAATGATGAGGAGCGATAGGGAACCATCGGGACGCCCGCCCGGCCCTCTGCCGCATCGGCGCAAACCCCCCACATCGACTCCACATCGACACGATGCGTGGAATTAACCTCTGATGCCTTGTCATGCCCCATCTACGCGCATAGTTTTCAGCCCTCACTACACAGTTGGGGGCACCTCACGTGCGCATATCCAGACCCGGTTCCGTCCTGCTGACCGGCGCGGTCGCCGTCGCTCTCTCGGTGACCGCACTGCCCGCCGCCTTCGCGGCACCGTCCTCCTCGGCCGTGATCTCCGAGGTGTACGGCGGCGGCGGCAACTCGGGGGCGACGCTGACCCGGGACTTCATCGAGCTGGCCAATGCCGGTTCCGCCCCGTTCGACCTGGGCGGCTTCAGCGTCCAGTACCTGCCGGGCAGCCCGTCCGCCGGTTCGCTGTGGCAGGTGTCCACGCTGAGCGGAGCCGTCGCCCCCGGCGGCCGCTACCTGGTCGCCCAGGCCGCGGGTACCGGCGGCACCGTGGCCCTGCCGACCGCCGACGCCACCGGCACCGTGGCGATGTCCGCGGCGAGCGGCAGCGTGGCCCTGGTCTCCGGCACCACCCCGCTCACCTGCAAGACCGCGGCGGACTGTGCCGCCGACACCAGGATCGTGGACCTCGTGGGCTACGGCTCCGCGGTCGTACGGGAGGGCGGCGGGCCGGTGCCCGGAGCCTCCGCCACCGCCTCCGTCGCCCGCGCCGCCTCGCTGGCCGACACCGACGACAACGCCGCCGACCTCGCCGCGGGCACCCCGACCCCGGTCAACGCCGCCGGTGACACCTCCGGCGGCACGGACCCCGGGGAGCCCGGCGGCCCGACCGAGCCCGGCACCGTACGCGTGCACGACATCCAGGGCACCACGCGCCTCTCGCCGCTCACCGGCCGGACGGTCGACGGCGTCCCGGGCATCGTCACCGGTGTCCGGAGCACCGGCTCCCGCGGATTCTGGATCCAGGACACCGCACCGGACGCCGACCCCCGTACCGGCGAGGGGCTGTTCGTCTACACCGGCTCCGCCGCACCGGCCGTGGCCGTGGGCGACTCGGTGCTGGTCAGCGGCAAGGTGGCCGAGTACTACCCGTCCGCCACCGCCCAGTCCCTCACCCAGCTCACCGCGCCGCGGACCACCGTGCTGTCCTCGGGCAACGCCCTGCCCGCGCCGGTCGTGCTCGACGCCGCCTCGGTGCCCGGCGCCTACGCGCCCACCGCGGCGGGCGGGTCGATCGACGCGCTCCCCCTCGATCCGGCGACGTACGCACTGGACCTGTACGAGTCGCTCGAAGGCACCCGGGTCAGGATCGCCGACACCCGTGTCACCGGCGCGACGACCGCGTACGACGAGGTCTGGGTCACCGTCAAGCCGCGGGAGAATCCGACGGGGCGGGGCGGCACGCTCTACGCGTCGTACAACGACCAGAACACCGGCCGCATCAAGGTGATGTCCCTCGACCCGGCCAGGCCGGTCCCCTCCGCGAACGTGGGCGACGTGCTCTCCGGCACCACCACCGGCGTCCTGGACTACGCGTCCTTCGGCGGCTACAACCTCCAGGCCACCGAGCTGGGCACGCTCACCGACAAGCGGCTCAGGCGTGAGGTCACCCGGAAGCAGAAGCGCAGGGAACTGGCCGTCGCCACGTACAACGTGGAGAACCTGGACGCACTCGACGAGCAGACCAAGTTCGACACGCTGGCCGAGGGCGTCGCGGTAAGTCTCGCCTCTCCCGACATCGTGTCGCTGGAGGAGATCCAGGACGACAACGGCGCCGCGAACGACGGCACGGTGGGCTCCGAGGCGACGCTGAAGCGGTTCACCGACGCGATCGTCGCGGCGGGCGGTCCGCGCTACGCCTGGCGCTACATCGCGCCCGAGAACAACAAGGACGGCGGCGAGCCCGGCGGCAACATCCGCAATGTCTTCCTCTTCAACCCTCAGCGCGTCACGTTCACCGACCGGGCTGGCGGCGATGCCACCACCGCGGTGAAGGCGGTGGACACGAGGAAGGGCGTCGAGCTCTCCGTCTCGCCCGGCCGGATCAACCCGGCGAGCGCCGCCTGGGACGACAGCCGCAAGCCGCTGGTCGGCGAATTCCGCTTCCGCGGCAAGCCGGTCTTCGTCATCGGCAACCACTTCGCGTCCAAGGGCGGCGACCAGCCCCTGCACGGCCGCTACCAGGAGCCGACGCGCGGTTCGGAGACCAAGCGGGTGCAGCAGGCCACGGAGGTCAACACCTTCGTCACCTCACTGCTGAAGGCGGACAAGTCGGCGCGGGTCATCACCCTCGGCGACCTCAACGACTTCGCGTTCTCCCCGGCCATGGACGCGCTGACCCGCGGCAGGGTCCTCAAGCCGCTGATCAGCACGCTGCCCGCGAGCGAGCGGTACAGCTATGTCTACGACGGAAACTCGCAGACGCTGGACCACATCCTGACGAGCCCCGGCATCCGCCGCTTCGACTACGACGTGGTGCACATCAACGCGGAGTTCGCCGACCAGGCGAGCGACCACGACCCGCAGGTGGTGCGCGTGGACGTCGGCGGCAACGGCCACGGACACGGCGGTGGGCACGGCCACGGACACGGCCACCGGCGCTGAGGCCGGCGCCCGGTCCGGGCGGACCTGTTCGCTCAGGTCCGCCCGGCCGCGGCGGGGGTCGTCTGCTGCCGGGGGACGGCGGGCGGCCCCACGGGCCGGTCGGTGAAGAAGCGGGCGACCAGCTCGGCCACATCGTCGGCCCGCTCCAGCACGACCCAGTGGTCCGACTCACCGATCGTCAGGAAACGGCTGCCCTCGATGGTCGCGGCGAACTCCCGCTGCCGTTCCGGCGAGGTCACCGTGTCGTGCTCGCCGGCGAAGACCAGGGCCGGTACACCGGACAGCCCGCCGGAGAAGTCCCGCCGGTCCGTCAGGGCCCTGCGCAGTGAGTCCGAGACGTGCGGCGAGTGGGTGAGCGCGTGCAGGAACGAGCGCCGGACATAGCGCCGGGCCAGCTCCCTGCGGTGCACCGGGCGCTCCGGGTCCAGGCACATCAGGGCGTCGGCCGCGAACGCCGCGAAACCCTCGCGGTCCCCGTCCGCCAGCAGGTCCATCGCCCGCAGCCAGCCCGCCCGCTGGTCGGCACCGATGTGCACCGGTACGCCGCCGAGGGCCAGGCGGGCCACGCGGTGCGGGTGGTGACGGGCGAAGTCGAAGGCGATGGCGGTGCCGTACGAGAAGCCGAAGAGGTTGACCTTCGGGGCGCCGAGGTCGTCGACGATCCGCAGGACCGCCTCGCGCAGCACCTCCGCGCTGGGCCCGGACGGCAGCGGGTCGGCCGTGCCCATGCCGGGCAGATCGGCGGTCACCACATCGGCCAGCGGTCCCAGCCGGTCGTCCATCTGGGGCCAGCCGAACATGCCCTGAAGGGCGCCGCCGATGACGAGCACCGGTTCGGTGGCGGGGGCGCCCCCGTCCTCCGAGCGGGTCAGCACCCGATAGGCGTAGCGCCTGCCGTCGGCCGACAGGGGCCGGATGATCTCCTCGGACATGATCCTTCTTCCCTTTTCCCCTCAGGCCCTGGTGAGTACGAGTGCCGCGTTGTGGCCGCCGAAGCCGAGCGAGGTCTTGACCGCGCAGTCGAACACGGCCCGCCTGGCTTCCTTGCTGACCACGTCGACCGGGATCGCGGGGTCGGGCGTGTCGAGGTTGACGGTGGGCGGCACCAGTTGGTGCTGGAGGGCGAGGACGGTCAGGGCCGCCTCGATGCCGCCCGCGGCTCCGAGGGTGTGCCCGGTCATCGCCTTCGTCGAGGTGACGAGCGGGCTCTCGCCCAGGACCCGGCGCAGCATGGTCGCCTCGATCAGGTCGTTGGACACGGTCGAGGTGCCATGGGCGTTGACATGGCCGACGTCCGAGGGCGAGACCCCGGCGTCCGCGAGCGCGGTGCGCAGGGCCCGTTCGATGCCGAGGCCACCGGGGTCGGGGGCGACCGTGGAGTGGGCGTCGCTGGAGGCGCCGTAGCCGTCGACATGGGCGCGGACGGTGGCGCCCCGGGCACGTGCGTGGTCGGGGTGTTCCAGCACGAGGAGACCGGCGCCCTCGCCGACGACGAAGCCGTCCCGGTGGGTGTCGAAGGGGCGGCAGGCGGCCTCGGGGTCCTCGCGGCGGGTGGAGACGGCCTTCATCTGGCAGGCGCTGGCGAGCAGCAGCCGGGTGCAGGACGACTCGGCGCCGCCCGCGATGACGATGTCGCAGGCTCCGGTGCGCAGCATCTGGTGGGCGGTGCCGATGGCGACGGTGCCGGAGGAGCAGGCGGTGGAGACCGCCTGGCTGGGGCCGTGGATGCCGAGGTCCAGGGTGACGCTGCTGGCGGCGCCGTTGACGACGGTGAGGGGCGCGAGTTTGGGCGAGACACGCCGGGCGCCGCGCTCGGTGAGGGCCGTGTGCTGCTCGTCGTAGAAGGGGAGTCCGCCGTGCGCGGAGCCGATGACGACGCCGACCCGGCCGCTGTCCCAGACCGAGATGTCGAGTCCCGCGTCGGCGACGGCCTCCCGCGCGGCGATCACGGCGAGCTGGGTGAAGCGGTCCATCAGCCGCTGGACGGCCACCCCGAGGACGGCCTTCGTGTCGAGGCCGGTGATCGTGTAGAAGAAGTCGCACGGCAGGCCCTGGAGCTCGGGCCGCCGGACGACGGAGGGCGCGGTGGCGGCCTCGCTGACACCGCGCCAGGCCGCGTCGGCGCCGACTCCGGCGGCGGTGACCAGACCGATGCCGGTGACGGCGGCGCGGAACGGCTCGGTGCGCGGCCGGGTGAACGGCCGTGTGGACCGGGCGGGTGACGGCTCGGCGGGCGGGCGGGCCGTCACGCGGAGGCCCGCTCGTGCACGGCCGCCACCAGTCGGCCCACGGTGTCCCGTGAGGTCAGGGCGACGTCCTCCAGGTCGATGGCCAGCCGGTCCTCGATGAGCAGCCGCAGCTCCTCCAGGGCGAGGGAGTCCAGGCGCAGCTGACGGAGCGGCACCTCGGGGCGGATGGCCAGGGGGTCGGTGCCGAAGTTCGCTACCAGCAGGGCGTTGATCTCTTCCGAGGTTCTCATTGAGGTCGCTTCCGAGGTGCTCATTGAGGCGCTCCTCCGCTCAGTGACGCGGTGACGCCGGCCGCGTGGGGGGTCAGGTGGCCATCGGGGGACGCCGGCTGCTCCGGAGGGACCATTTATACGCCTTCGCGGCCCTGCCTCCGGTCCGCGTTCCCCCGTGCGGTGGGGGGTTGTCCAGGTGTACGAATCCACGGGTTCCGGCAGGGTGAATGCCAGGATGGCGGACGACGCACCGTACGAGAGAGGGAGAGTCCGGATGACGGCGGAGCAGGACGGCGAGGCGGCGGTACGGATCAGCCCGGCCGACTGGGTGGCCCGGCAGGCCGAGCTGTACGAGTCCTCCGGCGGTACGCGGGGCACCACGCAGCTCGGTGTGCCGTGTCTGCTGATGGACTACGTCGGCCGGCGCAGCGGGGCCGTGCGGCGCACGGTGCTGATGTACGGGCGGGACGGCGAGGACTATCTGATCGTGGGATCCAACGGCGGGTCCGACCGTCCTCCGCTCTGGTATCTGAACCTGCTGGCCAACCCCGAGGTCGAACTCCGCGTCGGGCCCGAGCGGTTCGGTGCGCGGGCCGAGACGCTTCCGGCCGGGGAGAAGGCCCGGGTCTGGCCGGGGCTGGTCGAGCTGTTCCCCCGGTACGCCGAGTACCAGGCGGGCACCGACCGCGACATCCCCGTCGTCCGGCTCACCCGGCGCTGAGCGATGCCCCTCACTCACATCGGACCGCCGGCCCACCACCCTCCCAACTCCTTTGGAATCAAAGGGAACTAGCAGCGCCGCTTCGCCGCGCCCGGATGTCGTTGTCATGCTCCATTCATCTCGATAGCCTGGGCGCGCTCACCGGCCCTCGGCCCACCCCACCCGGGCCCGAGGGCCTTCTTCTCTCCCCCCACGGAGCCCCAACGGGCTCACAGAGACCCCACAGAGCAGGAGCACCCATGCCCCGACGAAGCACCGCCGTACACCGCAGAGCCCGCGCGTCCGTGCTGGCGGCACTCACGGTCACGGCCCTGGTCGCGGCCGGCCACCCGGCGGCCGCGGCCGGCCCCGGGACCGCGGCCGACGCGACCGCCACCGCCGCCGCCGCCGAGCCGATGAACCGGGCCTTCGCGCAGGCCGCCGAGGAGTTCGGCGTACCGCGCGACCTGCTGGCCGCCGTCGGCTACGGCGAGACCCACCTGGACGGACACGCCGGAGCGCCGAGCCAGGCGAACGGCTACGGCGTGATGCACCTGGCGAGCAACCCCGCCAACCGTTCCCTGGAGAAGGCCGCCGCGCTGACCGGCGAGTCGCTCCCCCGGCTGCGCGGGGACACCGCGGCCAACATCCGGGGCGGCGCGGCCGTGCTGCGCAGCCACGCCGACGCGCTGGGCCTGGACCGCGCCGAGCGCCGGGACCTCGACGCCTGGTACCCGGCCGTCGCCCGCTACAGCGGCGCCCGGGGACCCGCCGCGGCGCTCTACGCGGACGCGGTCTACACCTTCCTGGCCGAAGGGCTGCGGACGACCGTGTCCGGCGGCGAGGAGGTCACGGTCACCTCCCGCCCGGTCGCCCCCGCCAAGGGCAGCCTCGCCGCGGCCGGCGTCACCGCGCAGAGCCCCGACTACCCCTCGGCGCTCTGGGTGCCCGCCCACGCGAACAACTACGCCACAGGGCGGTCGGCGACGGTCAATAAGGTGGTCGTCCATGTCACCCAGGGCTCGTACGCGGGCTCCATCAGCTGGTTCCAGAACGCCACGTCCCAGGTGAGCTCCCACTATGTGGTCCGCTCCTCGGACGGCGAGGTCACCCAGATGGTGCGCGACAGCAACACGGCGTACCACGCGAAGAGCGCCAACGCCTCCTCCCTCGGCATCGAGCACGAGGGCTGGGTCGACGACCCGTCGTGGTTCACCGACGCGATGTACCGCTCCTCGGCCGCGCTGACCCGCCATCTGTGCGACCGCTACGGCATCCCGAAGGACCGTGCGCACATCATCGGGCACAGCGAGGCCCCCGGGAACGACCACACCGACCCCGGCGTCAACTGGAACTGGACCTACTACATGCAGCTCGTCGGGGGCGCCCCCGGCGGCGGCACCGGCAGCGACGGGCTCGACTTCACCTCGTACACGGCCCAGCAGCAGGGTGCCTCGGGGGCGCAGGTCACGGCCGTCCAGCGGCTCCTGAAGGAGCAGGGGTACGAGCCGGGCGCCGTGGACGGACAGTTCGGCCCCGCCACCAAGAGCGCGGTCCAGGCCTTCCAGAGCGCCCGCGCGCTCACCGCGGACGGCACGGTCGGGCCGAAGACCTGGACCGCTCTGCTGTCGGCCGGAACCGCCCCGACGCTGACCCTGGGCAGCTCCGGCGACGAGGTGAGGCGGCTCCAGCGGAGTCTGACCGCCGCGCTCGGCTCCACGGTCGGCATCGACGGGAGCTTCGGCACCGCCACCGACACCGCGGTGCGCGCCTACCAGAAGGTCCGCAAGCTCTCCGTCGACGGGAGCGTCGGACCGGCCACCTGGTCTGCCCTCCAGGCGGGCAGCTGACCCGTCCGGAGCGAAGCGGGGCGTTCCGTGGCACACCGCCACCGGAACGCCCCCGGCGCGGGCAGTCTCCCGCCGGGCACACGGGGCACATCGGGCACTTGAGGCACACGCGTCACGTTTCGGTAACCTGCCGGAAACCCTTGACGTTTGTCCTGACACGTTCTTAACCTCACTGCGTAGTACCGAAGTACCGGACCGGGTCCCTGGGGATCCGGTGGTTCGCCGGACCGGCAGTTCAGCAGTTCACGTGCTGCGGCGCTTTCCGCAGTGTTTTGACAGGCACAGACATAGACCACCTGTCGGTGGTTTCGTCATGCCTGTTTCTTGTGCTCCCCGTGCCGCCGATGGGTCTTCCTCGAAGGCGGATTCATGGCACAACGTCCGAGCGTCAAAGGCGTCGGCGACGTCGTTGCGCTCATCGATGGGCTGGGAAAGATCACCGGCCGGGCGCAAGTCATCTGGTTCCTCGTGTTCGGCGGGCTGTTCCTCGACGCCTATTCGAATGCCGCGCTGAGCGCGGGCCTGGGGCCCATGACGTCCCAGATGGAGCTGACCAGCACGCAGGTCTCGGTCCTCACGGCCACCGCTCCGGCCCTGGCGATCCTCTTCAACCCGATCGGCGGCTGGCTCGCCACCCGCTTCGGCCGGGTTCCCCCGCTGCTGCTGGCCAAGGTCTTCGCCATCGCGGGCGCCCTGACCGCCGCGTTCGCCGACGACTTCGGTGTCGTCTGGGTGGGCCGCGTCATGGTGGGCATCGCCTACGGCATCGACTTCGCCGTCGCCATGGCGCTGCTCGCCGAGTACACCCCCGCCAAGCTCGGCGGCCGGCTGAACCTGTGGCAGGCGGTCTGGTACGTCGCCACCACCAGCAACCTCGCCCTCGCGCTCCTCTTCTTCAACATGGACGTCGGCGCGGACATCTGGCGCTGGTCGGTCGGCTCCGCCGCGGTCGTCGCCATCGCCCTGCTCATCGGCCAGTGGCTGATGCTCCAGGAGAGCCCCACCTGGCTGGCCAGCAAGGGCCGGCTGGACGACGCGGTCCGCAACCTGGACAGGATCTACGGGATCAAGGCCGTCGCCGGACAGCCCGACGCGGCCACCCGGGCCGCCTCCGAGGCCCCCGCCATCGGATTCCGCCAGGCCGGAGTGCTCTTCAAGGGCGACTACCTGCCGCGCACCGTCCTGTCCTCGGTGATCTCGCTCGGGCAGTCGATGCAGTACTTCGCCGTCGGCTGGTACCTCCCGCTGATCAGCCTGACGATCTTCGGCGAGAGCTTCGAGAAGGCCACCATCGGCTCGATGGTGTTCAACGCCTTCGGCATCGCGGGCGGTCTGCTCTCCGCCTACTTCGGCCGCCGCCTCGGACTGCGCCTCAGCTCCGCGGCCGGTTTCGCCGGGGTGTTCGTCGCCCTGCTCGCGATGGGCCTGACCTTCGAGAAGGTCCCCACGGCCGTGGCGTTCCTGCTGCCGGTGCTGTTCATCCTGTGCCACTCCACGGGCCCCGGAGCCAACGGCAAGTCCATCGCCGCCCTCTCGTACAGCAGTGATGTGCGCGCACTGGGCACCGGTGTCACCGGCATGGTCGGCAGCTTCGGCAGTGTCGCCGGGCTGTACCTCTTCCCGCAGATCAAGGAATCCCTCGGCCTCGCCGACACCTTCCTGGTGCTCTCCGTGGTCCCGCTGCTCGGCATGATCACCTGCCTGGCGATCAAGTGGGACCCGATGAAGGCCGGCCAGTCCCCGGACGGGGCTGCCGCCGCGGACGCCTCCGGCGTGGGCCCGCAGGCCGATTCCCCCGAATCCGCGAAGGCCACGACCGCGCGCTGACCGTCGGCCGCGCCTGCCGCATCACACGATGGTCCCCCTCCCCTCCGTACCGCCGGATCCGTACGTACCGCTCCGTACGGCCGGCTCCGTACAGCTCGCGATGCTCGCAATGAAAGGGCTGCAATGACGCAGACGTTCCCCGGCGCCGCCCCACGGCGCGGAGTGCTGGCGATCGACGAGGGCACCACGGGCACCCGGGCCGGAGTCGTCCTCGACTCCGGCGCCGCCCACGAGGTGTTCTACCGGCCGATCAGGGTCAGCCATCCGGACGACCTCTCGGTCGAGCAGGACCCGATGGAGATCTGGACCGCGACCCTGGAGGTGGCCCGCCGCGCCGTCGGCCGGGCCCGCGAGGACGGCATCGCCATCACCGCGGTGGCGCTCTCCACCCAGCGGGCCACCGCGATGCTCTGGGACCGGGTCACCGGGCGGCCGCTGCTGCCCGCGGTGGTGTGGCAGGACCGGCGGTACGCCGCCGAGCTCACCTCGTACGAAGCGGAGTGGGACACCGCCCTGCTGGCCCGCCAGGGCCGGCCGGTCGGTGCCCGCGCACCGTTCCTCTGGGCCGCGCGGCAGATCGCCGCGCACCCGGAGGTGGCCGCCGCGCACCGCGCGGGCCGGCTGCTCTTCGGCACCGTCGACACCTGGCTGATCTGGCGGCTCACCGGTGGCGCCGTGCACGCCACGACGCCCACCAACGCCGCGTCCAGCGGTGGTTATCTGCTGGAGCGGCACGCCTGGGACGAGGAGTGGATCGGCCGGCTCGGCTTCCCGCTCGACCTGCTGCCCGAGCTGCGTTCCGACGACGCCGGGTTCGGGCACACCGACCCGGCCGCCCTCGGCATCTCCGTGCCGCTGGCCGCCTCCATGGGCGACCAGCACGCGGCCCTGCTCGCGCTCGGCGGTCTCACCGCCGGGCAGGGCATGATCATGTACGGGACCGGCGCCTTCGTGGACGCCGCGACCGGCACCGTGCCCGCCCTGCCCCGGCCGGACATCTCCGGGGTGCTCGCCCAGCCCGGCCGGCGGCAGGGCGACATCAGCCACTACAGCCTGGAGGCCTACACCTCCACCGCGGGCTCGGCGCTGCGCTGGCTCTGTGACGACCTGGGCCTCTTCGCCTCGCCGAAGGAGCTCGGTGAGGAGGCGGGCCGGGTCCCCACCCGGCCGGGCCGCACCCCGCGTTTCGTCCCGGCGCTCGCCGGAGTACGTACGCCGGTCTGGCACCCGGAGGCCACCGCCTCGCTCACCGGGCTCACCCTCGCCACCACCCGCGCCGACCTCGCCCGCGCCGTCCTCGACGGGATCGCGCACTCCGTGTGCGACCTGATCGACGGGGTCGCCGACACGATGGGCGCGCCGTTCACCCGCCTGCGGGTGGGCGGCGGGGTCTCCGGCAGCGACCCGCTCATGCAGATCCAGGCCGACCTGACCGGTCTGCCGCTGGAGCGGGTCGCCGACTCGGCCACCGCGAGCCTGCGCGGGACCGCGTATCTCGCCGGCGTCGCGCGGGGGCTCTGGTCCTCGCTGGAGGAGGTCGTCGAGGCCCAGCCGAACGGCCGGGTCTTCACACCCCGCGTCCCGGCGCCGGAGCGCGCCGCGCAGCGTGCCGCCTGGCGGGACGTCCTGATCGGCCACCTCAAGGACCCGGCGCTGCGCCCCCTGGAGGCGCCCGGGACGTAACCGCACGCCCCCCACCGACGGCACCCTCACCGTCGCCCCGGCGGACCCTTCGACCACGCGGCCGCCGTACCGAAACACCAGGAGTTGATGTTGTGATCACCTTGCCCGCCCGGAAACCACGGCGCAGCGCCGCGGCGACCCGCCGAACGCCGCTGCTGCTCGACCGCGCCGGAATCAAGCGCCGGCTGGCCGACGACACCTATGACGTCGTCGTCATCGGCGGCGGGATCACCGGGGCGTACGCGGTGCTGGACGCGGCCTCGCGCGGGCTGCGGGCCGCGCTGGTCGAGAAGGACGACTTCGCCTCGGGCACGTCCTCGAAGTCCTCGAAGATGGTGCACGGCGGCCTGCGCTACATCGAGCAGGGCAACGTCAATCTCGTACGTCACTCGCTCCTGGAGCGCCACCGCTTCCGCAGGAACGCCCCGCACCTGGTGCACCGGCTGCCGTTCCTCTTCCCGATCCTGGAGAAGGAGGGCATCTTCGACGCCCGCCTCGCCAAGGGCTTCGAGGGTCTGCTGTGGACCTACGACCTGGTCGGCGGCTGGCGGATCGGCAAGCTGCACCAGCGCCTCAGCGTCCCGGAGGTCCTCGCGCAGGCGCCGACGCTGCGCGCGGAGAACCTGAAGGGCGGGCTGATGTACTTCGACGCCCGCACCGACGACGCCCGGCTCGTGCTCACCATCGTCCGCACCGCGGCGGCCCTCGGGGCGACGGTCCTGAACGGGGCGAAGGCCGAGGGTCTGCTGACGCAGATGGGCAAGGTGGCCGGGGCCCGGGTCAGCGTGGACGGCGACACCATCGACATCCGCTCCCGGGCCGTCGTCAACGCCACCGGGGTGTGGACCGACGAACTGGACGCGAAGGCCGACGACGGCCACAAGCCGCAGGTCCGCCCGGCCAAGGGCGTCCACATCGTGGTGCCGTGGGAGAAGGTGCGGATCAACTGCACGGTCACCGTCCCGATCCCCGGCCGGGCCCGCCGCGCGACCTGCACCCGCTGGGGAAACAGCGTGGTGCTCGGCACGACCGACGAGGACTACCAGGGCTCCCCCGACGATGTGCACTGCACCCGCGAGGAGATGGAATTCCTGCTGGAGGGCGCCAACACCGCGTTCGAGGGGAAGCTCACCCCGGACGACGTGGTCGGCTCCATCGGCGGGCTGCGTCCGCTGGTCGGCGGCAAGGAGGGCGCGACGCTCGACATGCGCCGCGACCACCACATCACCGTCGGGCGCACCGGAATGGTGACGGTGACCGGCGGCAAGCTCACCACCAGCCGGCACATGGGTGAGCTGGTCATCGACAAGGTGATGACGGTGCTGGGCCGCAAGGGCTCCAGCCGTACCGCGAACCTCCCGCTGCTCGGCGGCGCCGGTTACGACGCCGAGGCGGTCGCCGCCTCCGGTGGCATCGCCGCGCACCTGGGCGAGCGGTTCGGCACCGAGGCCCGCTTCGTCGGCGACCTGATCCAGGACGACCCGTCGCTGGCCGAGCCGATCGTCGCCGGGCTCCCGTACACCGAGGCGGAGGTCGTGTACGCGGCCCGCGCCGAGCTGGCCCGCTCGGTCGACGACGTGCTCTCCCGCCGGCTGCGGGCCCGGCTGTTCGCCCGGGACGCCTCCGCCGACGCGGCCGCCGCGGTCGGCGCGATCCTCGGCCGGGAACTGAACCTCACACCGGCCGAGGTGGAGCGCTCGGTCTCCGAGTACCTCGCAGCCGTCCGTCACGAAAAGTCCGTACTCCTCGAAGGGGCAGCAGCATGATCAGCCGTCAGACCATCACCCACCCGTTCAACCGGGGCAACTACACGATCGGCGCCCCCAGCTTCGCCAAGTGGGCGCAGAACACCCCCGTCGGCGACGGCGAGGCCGCGCTCCAGAGCGACCCGGTCGAGGTCCCCGAGAGCGTGATCGAGGCGCTGCGCGGGGCCGCGCACGCCGTGCACACCGCCCGGGACGAGGTCGTCACCCGGACCCGTGACTGGTGGGCCGGGTCGATGATCGGTGAGACCGAGGGCCGTCCCGCGACGCCGGACGCCGTGGTCGTCGAGGCCGCGGACGCGGACCAGATCGCGGCCGTGCTGCGGATCTGCCACGAGGCGGGCATCCCGGTGACCCCGTCGGCCGGCCGCTCCAACGTCACCGGTGCGGCGCTCCCCGTCTTCGGCGGGGTCGTGCTGGACGTCTGCGCGCTGAACCGGATCACCGGCTTCGACGCCGAGTCGAACGTGGTGGACGTCGAGGCGGGCATGTTCGGTGACCTCTTCGAGAAGCAGCTCCAGGAGGAGTACGGCGTGACGACGGGCCACTGGCCCTCCGCGTTCGCCGTCTCCACGGTCGGCGGCTGGATCGCCTGCCGCGGTGCCGGTCAGCTCTCCACCCGGTACGGCAAGATCGAGGACATGGTCGTCGGGGTGGACGTCATCCACGCGGACGGCACCCGTGCCACGTACGGCGACTACGCCCGCGCGGCGGTCGGCCCGGACCTGCGCCAGCTGTTCATCGGCTCGGAGGGCACCCTCGGCGTCATCGTCTCGGCCCGGCTGCGGGTCCACCCGCTGCCCGAGTACGCCAACGCCGTCGCCTACGGCTTCGCGACCTTCGCGGAGGGCCTGGACGCCTGCCGCCGGATCATGCAGCGCGGTGCGACGCCGGCCGTTCTGCGCCTGTACGACGCCCTGGAGTCGGGCACCCACTTCGGCCACCCCGACACCAATCTGCTGCTCATCGCCGACGAGGGCGACCCGGCGATCGTCGACGCGTCGATCAAGGTCGCGTCCGAGGTCTGCGCCGCCTACGGCCCCGAGCTGGACAGCAAGGCGGTCTTCGAGCGCTGGCTGGACGAGCGGATGCTGGTCGGCAAGTCGGCGGACGGTTTCAAGCCGGGCCCCGGCTTCGTCGCCGACACCCTGGAGATGGCCGCCTCCTGGGCCGACCTCCCGGTGATCTACGACGAGGTGGTCGCCGCGATCCAGTCGGTGGACGGCACCCTGGCGGCCTCGGCCCACCAGTCCCACGCGTACACCGACGGTGCCTGCGTCTACTTCTCGCTGCGCGGCGATGTGGCGCCCGGGTCGCGCCGCGACTGGTACCGCTCGGTGTGGGACGCGGCCAACGCCGTACTCATCAAGCACCGGGCGGCCCTCAGCCACCACCACGGCTGCGGTCTGCTGCGCGGCCCCTACCTGGAGGAATCCCTCGGGGCGGGCTTCGCGACGTTCGTCGCGGTGAAGGCGGCCCTGGACCCGGCCGGGATTCTCAACCCTGGCAAACTGGGCCTTCCCAGCCGATTCGGTACGTCCCCGCTGAACTGACCCCAGCAGCCGCGAACCCCTTCCCAGGCAGGCTCTCGCCATGACCCCTTCCCCCTCCCGGTTCAGCGCCCCGCTCGATCCCCGGCTCGCCTCGGCCTTCGCCGAGGTGCCGGTGATCGCGTCGGTCGTCGGCACCCAGCCGCTGCGGCAGTTCCTGACCGCACCGGCCAGGGTGTGCATCCTCGCGTCGTTCGCGGTGGGGCAGCTGCCCCAGGTCGTGCCGGCGCTGGGCCGGGCGGGGAAGACCGTGTTCGTGAACGTGGACAGCAGCCCCGGTCTCGCGCAGGACCGGGGCGCGCTGGAGTTCATCAAGAACATGGGCGCGCACGGCGTGGTGAGCACCCGGCTCTCCCTCATAGAGAAGGGCCGCCCGCTCGGCCTGCTGACCATGATGAAGGTGTTCGTCACCGACCGGTCCAACCTGCGCCGTTCCACGGACGCGATCTCCCGCGGGGCGCCGGACCTGGTCGAGATCATGCCCGCCCCGATCGTCGGCCGGATGACCGCGCAGGCGCAGCGCGCGATGTCCCCGTCGGTCGCCGCGGGCTTCGTGGAAACCCCCGCGGACGTGGCGCTCGCCCTGGCCCTCGGATCGGCCGCGGCCGCCACCTCCGACCCCCGCCTCTGGCATCTGCGCCGGGACCAGCTGCCGCCGGTTCCGCCGTCCGCCCTCAAGAGGCCCGCCGCACCACAGGAGTAGTCCCCGTGAGTTACGTGATCGTCGCCCGCTACCGCACCGAGCCCGGCGAGGAGGACACCGTCCTGTCCCTCCTCGACGCGATGGCCGCCGCCTCCCGCGAGGAGCCCGGCAACCTCGGCTACCGGGTCCACCAGGGCATCGAGGACCCCCGTGCGATCGTGCTGTACGAGGAGTACGCCACCGAGGCCGACTTCACCGCGCACTGCGCGACCCCGCACTTCCAGGACATCGTGCTCGGCAAGGTCGTCCCGCTGCTGGAGAGCCGCGACGTGCTGCGCTGCGCTCCGCGTGAGCAGGTGCGGGCATGAAGACCCGTGCGGTGGTGCTGCGCGGGACGTCGACGTCCCGCCCCTACTCCGCGACCCGCCCGGTCGAGGTGGAGGAGCTGACCCTCGGCGCACCGCGCGAGGGCGAGGTACTGGTCCGCATCGCGGCCGCGTCCCTGTGCCACTCGGACCTCTCCGTGGTCAACGGCGACCGGGTCCGCCCGCTGCCGATGGCCCTCGGTCACGAGGCGGTGGGCGTGGTCCAGGAGACCGGTCCCGGTGTGCGCCGCTTCTCCGCCGGCGACCATGTGGCTCTGGTCTTCGTCCCGAGCTGCGGTTTCTGCGCGGACTGCGCGGCGGGCCGCCCCGCCCTGTGCGCGCGTGCGGCCGCGGCGAACGGTTCGGGAGGCCTGCTGCACGGTCCCCCGCTCCTGACGGACGCCGCCGGCCGGACGGTCCACCACCAGCTCGGCGTGTCCGCCTTCGCCGAACACGCCGTGCTGGCCCAGGAGTCACTGGTCCCGATCCCGAAGGACGTGCCGTTCGCCGTCGCCTCGATGTTCGGCTGCGCGGTCCTCACGGGGGCGGGCGCGGTCATCAACACGGCGGCCCTGCGGCCCGGCGGGTCCGCCGTCGTGTACGGCCTCGGCGGCGTCGGTCTCTCGGCGGTGCTGGGCGCCCGCGCGGCCGGGGCGTACCCGGTCGTCGCGGTCGACCCGGTGGCGGAGAAACGTGAGCTGGCCCTGCGGCTGGGCGCGACCCACGCGTACGCCCCCGAGGAGGCGATGGCCTCCGTACGCGAACTGACGGGTGGCGGGGCCGAGTTGGCGGTCGAGGCGGTGGGCAGCCCGCGGGTGATGGCGGACGCCCTGGCGGCCGTCGCCCGCGGCGGCAGGGTCGTCTCGGTGGGGCTGCCCGCCCCGGACCGCGTCCTGGAGGTCCCGGCCCTGGCCTTCGCGGGCGAGGGCAAGTCCCTGCTCGGCTCGTACATGGGCGACGCGGTTCCGCGCCGGGACATCCCGCGCTTCCTGGACCTGTGGCGGGCGGGCCTGATGCCGGTGGAGCTGATGCACACGGGCACGCTGCCGCTGACCGGCATCAACGACGCGATGGAGGAGCTGGCTTCGGGCCGGGCGATCCGTCAGGTGATCGACACATCGGGGCTGCTGGGGAGTTGAGCCCGCGCGGGCGGGTCCCGCGGCGGGCGCCGGGCGCCCCCGGGAGCGCGCGGACGCGGCCGGGGCGGTGTGCCGGAGTGTGAGGCGGGTGCGCCCGTGCTGCCGCGGGAACGACCGCCGTGCGCCTGTCGCCCGGATCCCGCACGGGGCGATTCTGGGCCCGACCGGCACACACCGACGCGCTCAGAGGCGGTTCAGCATGGCTCGTACACAGTCCATCTGCGGGGCACCGACGACGAAGGGCACCCGGTGCCGAAGGCTGGCGATGCTGGGTGCCTCACGGTGCGACCGCCATCGCGGGGACTGGTCGAAGTACACCGTCGAGCGCCGCAAGGCGATGGAGAAGCGGGCCAAGTCCCGCCGGGAGCACAGGAGGTAGCGCACCGCGGAGCCCTGTGCTCACGGTTCACCACCAGGGACCGGGATGTGCCCGCGGGCACGTCCCGGTCCGGCGGTCCCCGGCTCCGCAGCCCCGGACCGGTCCGGGCCCGGGTAGAGTGGCGGGCATGTTCCTCCCCCGTGCCTAGGACACGCGTCGACCGCACCCACCGCGTGGGTGCGTCACTCCGCTGTCCCCGCACGTTCCGGCGCCCCGGCCGCGGCCACGTACAAGCCCGTCGGCCCGGCGCCGCCTCTTCGAGGAATGTCCCCATGTCTTCACGGACACCGTCGTCGTCCCCTTCCACGTCCCCGTCCGCATCCCCCTCGTACGCGGCCGTCCTGCGCACCCGCCACGCTCCGGGCACCTTCGCCGCCGCGCTGCTGGGGCGGCTCAGCTATGGAATGGTGCCCCTCTCCCTGCTGCTGGCGGTCAAGGACACCACCGGCTCCTACTCCGCGGCGGGGGCGGTCATGGCCCTGTTCGGGGCGGCGAGTGTGCTGCTCTCCCCCGTCCGCGCCGCGCTCGTCGACCGGTACGGACCACGTCGCTCACTGCCGCTGATGGCCGGCGCGTACGCGGCGATGCTGGCGGTACTGGCCCAGGCCACCTGGCAGCCCGGCGCGCCGGGGGTCCGGCTGGGCGCGCTGGCGCTGGCCGCCGGGGTCTGCACTCCGCCGCTCGGGCCCGTCATGCGGACCGTGTGGAGCGGCCTCGTGCCGGATCGCGCGCTGCTGCGACGGGCCTACAGCCTGGACGCCGTGGCCGAGGAACTGCTGCTCGTCAGCGGACCGCTGCTGGTCGGGCTGCTGATCGAGTACGCCCGGCCCGCGGCGGGTCTGGCCATCGGCGCCGGGCTCGTGCTGGCCGGCTCGCTCGCGCTGGCGCACTCCCCCGCCGTCCGGGACATCGGGGGGCGCCCGCACGGTCCGGCGTCCGCGCCCGGCGGGTTGGCCGCAGACGGGTCCGGCGGGCGCGCACAGCTCCTGCGCCGCACGGCCGGGCTGCGGCACGCCGTGCTGGTGACGGGCGGTGTGGGACTGTGCCTCGGAGGGCTGGATCTGCTGGTGGTGGCCTTCGCGGAGCAGCGCCACCAGGGCTCGGCGGTGGCATGGGTGCTGGCCGCCCTCTCGGCGGGCAGCGCGGTCGGCGGCCTCGTCAACGGCGCCGTTGCCTGGCGGGTCCCCAGCCGGGTGCGGCTGGGGGCGTTCGCCGGTGCGCTGGGGCTGGCCCTGTTCGCCGCGGGCTTCTCGCCGAACGTTCCGGTGCTGATGGTCATGATCGCGCTGGCCGGGCTGTTCGTGGCCCCGGTCCTCACCACGGCCTATCTGCTCGCCGACGAGTGCGTCGCGCCCGGCAGCCGTACCCAGGCCGGAGCCTGGGTCAACACGGCGCTCAACGCGGGGATCTCGGCGGGCACGGCCGGGGCGGGGCTGCTGGCGGGCCGTCTTCCCCTGGCCGTGTGCTTCACCGTCGCGGCACTCCCCGCGCTGCTCGGTGCGGCGGTGGCGGCCCGCCGGGCCGGGACCGGCGGGCCGGCGAAACCGCGGCGGCCGAAGGAGCAGGCCTAGGCGACCGGGTAGCCGATGTCCTTGATGTCCTCGGCCAGTTCCGCGGGCACCCGTTCGGGACTGAGTGCCGCGACGACCTCGTCGGTCAGCGGGCGCAGCGCGAACACATGGCGCACCGCGTCGAGGTCCACCGCCATCTCGAAGTAGTCCTCGGCCCACTCCTGGTAGCTCTCCGGGCTCCGGGCCACCAGGAGCTGGAAGAGCCAGTCCGCGCCGTCCGACTCCTCGCCGTCCTCGGGGAATTCGATGGCACCGGCGTGCCACCGGTCGTCGTCGCGCTGCCTCCACAGGCACGCGGTGACGACCGGCAGGCCGTGCTCGTCGGAGAACGCGGGCTCGTCGACGTACGCCCGGAAGACCGGCGGGACGTCGTCGAGCACTCCGGGCCAGGGCACATCGTCGACGTACGGACTCATCGGTGACTCGTGGTCGAACCCGCGGAGGTAGGCGCCGGCCGGCGAGAGCACGAGGGAGTACTCGTTGCCCGATCCGTCCCGCATCGAGGCCATCGCCTCCGTCGCGGACCACCGCGCGTCGAAGCTGTGCCACCGGTAGTCCCATTCCGGGCACAGGATGGCGTCCAGCATCGCCATCGAGCGGCAGAGGTCGGTGAGGACGGGTATGTCCGGCAGCCTGCGGGCCACGTCATGAACGCTCATACGGCCATCCAACCGCACCGGCCCCGTCGGCCCGTCAGGCGGCACCCCCGGTTCCGCTTCCGCGGTCCCCGAGGCCCGGCGCGGCGTCCGCCGGTGCCGTTCGCCAGGTCTCCCAGACCTCGGCCAGCTCGGCCTCCATCCCCGGGGCCACCGTGTCCAGCAGCCGCACCTGTGCTCCGGGGCCCGCCAGCCTGGTGCCGTAGGGGTGCGGCGGGGCCGCTGGGACCGTGCCGAGCGCGGTGACGGATCCGATGACCCGGTTCGGGCCGAGGATGCCGGGCAGTTCACGGATCTCCGCGTCCCCGAGGTCCAGGTCCTCGACCAGCAGCTCCCGCCCGTCGTACGTGGCATGGGTCCGCGCCCGCAGACGCCCGCCGCGTTCACCGCTGCGGCCCAGGACCAGGGTCTCGCGCCAGAGCATCCGGGCACCCGCGGCCATGCCCACCACCATGTGGCGCTCCACGTCCGCTCCGGCCGAGATCACGAACGGCTTCGCGTCCCAGTGGAGTTCGCCGCCCTCCGCGATCTCGATCCGGGCCCGCCATGTCGACGTACCGCCGCGGTGGTCGTACGCGACCAGGCCGGACGGTTCGACGAGGCGCAGCCGTGCTCCCGGTCCCACCCTGATGCGCAGGACCAGGTCGTCGCCCGCGAGGAGCCCGGCCCGGGTGCCGACGAGGGCGATGTGCAGGGCGTCCGGGTCCGGGAGGAGGGGGCGGGGGGCCAGGAAGGCGCCGGGCGTCAGGTCCCGGGCGAGGTGGCGGCCGGTCCCGTCACGTTCGACGGTGAGCACCGTCGGTTCGGCGGCTCCCCCCGCCCGCTCGCTCACGGGTGCGCGTGGCTGTGCGGTGCCATCGGGCCCGGGTCGGTGGGGAGATGGGTACCGGATCGGTGACGCACGAGCAACGCCCGTACCCAGTCGGCCAGTTCGGCGACCGAGACCGGGTCCTTCCTGGACAGGGCCAGCACCGGGAGGCCGTCGCGGGCCGCTTCGGCGTCGGCGACCATGGCCGCCACGTCGACCTCCACGTACGGGGCGAGGTCGGTCTTGTTGATGATCAGGAGGTCCGCGCCGGTGATGCCGGGGCCGCCCTTGCGGGCCACGTCTCCGCCGCCCGCGACGTCGATGCAGAAGAGCTGCGCGTCGGCGAGGGCGGGGCTGAAGGTGGCGGTCAGGTTGTCGCCGCCGCTCTCGACGAGGACCAGGTCGAGCGGTCCGTACGCCTCCTCCAGGTCCTCGACGGCGTCGAGGTTGGCGCTGACGTCGTCGCGGATGGCGGTGTGCGGGCACGCGCCGGTCTCGACGGCGCGGATGCGCTCGGTGGGCAGGACGCCCGCCGAGCGGAGGAAGCGGGCGTCCTCGTCGGTGTAGATGTCGTTGGTGACGACGGCCATGGCCAGTTCCCCGGCGAGTTCGCGGCAGAGGGTGGCCAGGATCGAGCTCTTCCCGGTGCCGACCGGGCCCGCGACGCCGAGCCGCAGGGCGCGGGGCTGGTTCAGGGGCTCGTGGAAGTGGGGGTTGGCGCGGTCCTCGGGGCCGCCGGTGGGGGCGTGGGTCGGCGCGTGGGCGTGGGCATGGTTGTCAGGCAAGGAAGAGTCTCCGTTCGCGTCGGTCGTGTTCGAGTGCCCACTGTTCGGTGAGCAGGGCCGTGCGGGCGGGCAGTTCGCCCGGGGTCCGTACGGCGAGGGCCGCGGTCACCGCCGCCGCGGCGTCCGGCTCGGCGGCGAGGATCCAGGCCACCGAGTCGAGCGGGTCGCCGGGCAGCAGTTTGAGCGCGGCGGAGGTGATGGTCTGGAGTTCGTCGTGGACGACCGCGTGGGCCAGTTCGGCCTCGGTCGCCTCGACGACGGCGGCGAGCGCGCCGAGCGTGACGGGCCGCAGGGGGCGCGGGCGGAGCGCGGCCAGGGCGGTGACCGCCGGGTGGTCCGGGGCGAGCCGGCGGGCCAGGCGGTGCACGCCCCGGCCGAGCGTGGCGGATGCCTCGCGCAGCGGGGCGGCCGGGGTCCGCGCCGCGAGGGCGTGCTGTACGGGGCCGTAGTCCACCGGGCCTTGCCCCGCGGCGCGCAGGGCGAGGACGGCGGCGGCCGCTTCGGTGACGGCGGCGGTGTGCAGCCGGGCCCGCAGGAGTGCGGGGACGCGGTCGCGGGTGAGTCCCGCCGCGACGGCCGGTTCGAGGCCCGCGCTGTAGGTGTACGCGCCGACCGGGAGGCGCCCGTCGGCCAGCAGGAGGGGGGCGAGCACGCCCATCAGAACATGCTGTACCGCTGGGCCAGCGGCAGTTCGGCGGCGGGGGCGGGCTCGACGAGCTCCCCGTCGATACGGATGGCGAAGGTCTCCGGGTCCACGTCGATCGCCGGGAGCGCGGTGTTGTTCGGCAGGTCCGCCTTGGTGAGGTGGCGGGTGGGCCGTACGGCGACGAGCTCCCGTCGCAGGCCGAGGCGTTCGGCGAGTCCGTCCTCCAGCGCGGCGGGCGCGACGAAGCTGACGGACAGATGGGCAGCGGCACCGGCCGCCGCGGTGGGGCGCAGCAGCACCGGCTGGGTGGTGGGGATGGCCGCGTTGGCGTCGCCGAGCGGCGCGTACACCACCATGCCGCCCTTGATCACCGCTGCCGGGCGGATACCGAAGAAGGCGGGGTCCCAGAGCACGAGGTCGGCCAGCTTGCCGGGTTCGACGGAGCCGACGACATGGTCGATGCCATGGGCCACGGCGGGGCAGATCGTGTACTTGGCGACATAGCGGCGGGCGCGCTCGTTGTCGGCGGGGAGTTCGGAGCCCCGGTCGCCGAAGCGCTGCTTCATCACATGGGCGACCTGCCAGGTGCGGCAGACGACCTCGCCGATCCGGCCCATGGCCTGGGCGTCGGAGGAGGTGATGGAGAGGGCGCCGATGTCGTGCAGGACGTCCTCGGCGGCGATGGTGGTGGCGCGGATGCGGGACTCGGCGAAGGCCAGGTCCTCGGGTACGCGGGGGTTGAGGTGGTGACAGACCATCAGCATGTCGAGGTGTTCGGCGACGGTGTTGACGGTGTGCGGGAGCGTGGGGTTGGTGGACGCGGGCAGCACATGGGGGTGCGAGGCGACGGTGATGATGTCGGGCGCGTGGCCGCCGCCCGCGCCTTCGGCGTGGAAGACATGGATGCCGCGTCCGGCGATCGCGTCGAGGGTTCCCTCGACGTAGCCGGCCTCGTTGAGGCTGTCGGCGTGCAGCGCGACCTGGAGGCCGTAGGCGTCGGCGGCCTTCAGCGCGGCGTCGATGGCGGCGGGGGTGGCGCCCCAGTCCTCGTGGACCTTGTACCCTCCGGCACCGCCGAGCGCGGCCTCGCGCAGGGCTTCCTCACCGACGGTGGAGCCCTTGCCGAACAGCATGATGTTGAGCGGGACGCTGTCCAGGGACCGGTGCATCATCGCGAGGTTCCAGGCACCGGGGGTGACGGTGGTGGCCTTGGACCCCTCGGTGGCCCCGGTGCCGCCGCCGATCACGGTGGTGGTGCCGGTGGCGAGTGCCTCGTGGAGGGTCTCCGGCATCAGGAAGTGGACGTGGGTGTCGACGGCCCCGGCGGTGAGGATGCGGCCCTCGCCGGAGACGACATCGGTGCCGGGGCCGATGATCAGGCCGGGGTGGACGCCGTCGCTCATGTCGGGGTTGCCGGAGCGGCCCAGGGCGACGATCCGGCCGGCCCGGATGCCGACGTCGGTCTTGACGATGCCCCAGTGGTCGAGGACGACGACATTGGTGATGACGAGGTCGAGGGCACCCTCGGCGCGTGAGGTGGTGGCCTGGGCCATCGACTCGCGGATGGACTTGCCGCCGCCGAACACGGCCTCGTCGCCGCCGAAGCAGCGGTCCTCCTCCACCTCGATCCACAGATCGGTGTCGGCGAGGCGGACGCGGTCGCCGGTGGTGGGTCCGTAGAGCGCCGCGTAGGCGGCGCGGGTCATCTGTGCCATGTCACACGGCCTCCGTCTCCGCAGTGCGGGTTCCGGGCACCACGATGCCGGGCACCCTGCGGCGGCCACCGAGCTCGACGAGCGTGATGTCGGCGCCGACGCCGGGTTCGAAGCGCAGCGATGTGCCGGAGGGGATATCGAGGCGGAATCCCTCGGCGAGAGTACGGTCGAAGGAAAGCGCGGGATTCGCGTCCGAGAAATGCAGGTGCGAGCCGACCTGAATGGGGCGGTCGCCGTCATTCACCACGGTGAGCTGCAATTGGGTAAGCGTGTCATTGATTTTCAGTACGCCGGATCCGGTCCGGATCTCGCCGGGGATCACGGGATCGGCGAGGTGATCGTGACGAGCTTGCGCCCGTCGGGGAAGGTCGCCTCGACCTGAACGTCATGCAGCATCTCGGGAACACCTTCGAGCACGTCAGCGCGGGTCAGGACGGTTCGGCCCGCGGTCATGAGGTCCTGGACGGGAGCCCCTTCGCGGGCTCGCTCCATGGCCCAGCAGGCGAGCAGGGCGACGGCCTCGGGGTAGTTGAGGCGGACACCGCGCTCACGCCGGTCCCGGGCCACCATTCCGGCGACGCTCAGCAGCAATTTCTCCGTGTCGGACGGAGTGAGAAACATGGGAAACCTCCATGGCGGCAGTCCCCGGAATTCCCGGAATCGCCGTGACCACGTCCCTCTTATAAGAGCTCGTAACACGATCTTGTTGAAGTGTGCTGGTGGGGCGTAACCGGTGTGACGATTCGGCCGTTCGTGAGGGTGTGGGTACTCGACCGTGGAT
>NZ_JBITUB010000016.1:16745-192203 GCF_044542225.1 Streptomyces sp. NPDC079020 | reverse complement strand
TTCCGGCGAGTCCGACTTTACCAGACTCTTTTCCGTTCCGTTTCCGGTCCGAATTCGATTCCAGCGGCCTGCGGAGTGGCCTTTGCCTTTCGGCGGGCCCGACTTTATCAGAGATTCTGAGTCGGAATTCCCGCCCCCTCCGGCTGGGCTCCCTGCGCATGACTGCGCGGGCGCTTCCCGGTTGGGCGGAGACGTAAACGTACTGGAGCGGGGCGCCCCGATGCAAATCGAGGCGCCCCGCTCCGGTAGGGCGGTCGTGAGGATCAGACCTCGACGACAACCGGAAGGATCATCGGGCGCCGGCGGTAGGTGTCGGAGACCCACTTGCCCACCGAGCGGCGGACGAGCTGCTGGAGCTGGTGGGGCTCCATCACTCCGTCCTGGGCCGACTTGTTGAGCGCTTCCTCGACCTTCGGGACGACGGCGCTGAAGGCCGCGTCGTCGATGCCGGAGCCCCGGGCCTGGATGTGGGGGCCGCCCACGATCTTGCCGGAGGAGCTGTCGACCACGATGAAGACCGAGATGATGCCCTCGTCACCGAGAATGCGGCGGTCCTTGAGGGAGGTCTCGGTGACATCGCCGACCGAGAGGCCGTCGACATAGACGTAACCGGCCTGGACCTTGCCGACGATCTTGGCCTTGCCGTCGACCAGGTCGACGACGACGCCGTCCTCGGCGATGACGATGTGGTCCTTGGGGACACCCGTGAGTGCGCCCAGTTCGGCGTTGGCGCGCAGGTGGCGCCATTCGCCGTGGACCGGCATCAGGTTCTTCGGCTTGCAGATGTTGTAGAAGTACAGCAGCTCACCGGCCGAGGCGTGGCCCGAGACATGGACCTTGGCGTTGCCCTTGTGGACGACATTGGCGCCCCAGCGGGTCAGGCCGTTGATCACGCGGTAGACCGCGTTCTCGTTGCCCGGGATCAGGGACGACGCGAGGATCACCGTGTCGCCCTGGACGATCCGAATCTGATGGTCGCGGTTGGCCATGCGGGACAGGGCGGCCATCGGCTCGCCCTGCGAGCCCGTACAGACGAGCACGACCTCGTCGTCCGGCAGGTCGTCGAGGGTCTTCACGTCGACGACCAGGCCCGCGGGGACCTTCAGATAGCCGAGGTCACGGGCGATGCCCATGTTGCGGACCATCGAACGGCCGACGAAGGCGACCCTGCGGCCGTACTCGTGGGCGGCATCCAGGATCTGCTGGATGCGGTGGACGTGGCTGGCGAAGCTGGCCACGATGATGCGCTTCTGGGCATTGGCGAAGACCGTGCGCAGGACGTTGGAGATGTCCCGCTCGGGCGGTACGAAGCCGGGGACCTCCGCGTTCGTCGAGTCGGAGAGCAGCAGGTCGATGCCCTCCTCGCTCAGCCGGGCGAAGGCGTGGAGGTCGGTGAGGCGCCCGTCCAGCGGGAGCTGGTCCATCTTGAAGTCACCGGTCGCGACGGCCATGCCCGCGGGGGTGCGGATGGCGACCGCCAGTGCGTCCGGGATCGAGTGGTTGACCGCGATGAACTCGCAGTCGAAGACGCCGATGCGCTCGCGCTGGCCCTCGGTGACTTCGAGGGTGTACGGGCGGATCCGGTGCTCCTGGAGCTTGGCCTCGATGAGCGCGAGGGTCAGCTTGGAGCCGATGAGCGGGATGTCCGGCTTCAGGCGCAGCAGGTACGGGACACCACCGATGTGGTCCTCGTGGCCGTGCGTGAGGACGATGCCCTCGACGTCGTCCAGACGGTCCCGGATGGTGGTGAAGTCCGGAAGGATCAGGTCGATCCCGGGCTGCTCCTCCTCGGGGAAGAGCACTCCGCAGTCGACGATGAGCAGGCGGCCGCCGTACTCGAAGACCGTCATGTTGCGGCCGATCTCGCCGAGGCCGCCGAGCGGGGTGACCCGCAGGCCGCCCTTCGGAAGCTTCGGCGGGGTACCGAGTTCAGGATGCGGATGACTCAAAAGACTCTCCTCACCACGCGCGCCACGTACCGCTGAGGCACGTGGCGCGCGTGTCATTCGTGCACTTGCTGTTGTCTGGGATGGTGCTCGGCGAGCATTCCTCGCCTATTCAGTTGTGAAGTCCGTGGTTACAGCTGTACCCCACCGGCGGCCAGATCGATCTTGAGCTGAGCCGTCTCCTGTGCGGTGAGTTCCACCAGGGGGAGGCGCAGCGGACCGGCCGGGAGGCCCTGGAGCGTCAGAGCGGCCTTCGTGGTGATCACGCCCTGGGTGCGGAACATTCCGGTGAAGACCGGAAGCAGCTTCTGGTGGATCTCCGTGGCCTTGTGGACGTCGCCGCCGAGGTGGGCCTCGATGAGTGCCCGCAGATCGGGGGTCACCACATGGCCGACGACGGAGACGAAGCCGACCGCGCCGACCGAGAGCAGCGGGAGGTTCAGCATGTCGTCGCCGGAGTACCAGGCGAGGCCGGACTGGGCGATGGCCCAGCTGGCGCGGCCCAGGTCGCCCTTGGCGTCCTTGTTGGCGACGATGCGCGGGTGCCCGGCCAGCCGGACGAGGGTCTCCGTGTCGATCGGGACACCGCTCCGCCCGGGGATGTCGTACAGCATCACGGGGAGGCCGGTGGAGTCCGCGATGGCGGTGAAGTGGCGCAGGAGGCCTTCCTGCGGGGGCTTGTTGTAGTACGGGGTGACGGCGAGGAGGCCGTGGGCACCGGCGCGCTCGGCGCTGCAAGCCAGCTCGACGCTGTGACGGGTGTCGTTGGTGCCGATGCCGGCCACGACGTGGGCCCGGTCTCCTACCGCTTCGAGCACCGCCCGTACGAGCTGGTCCTTCTCCGCGTCGCTGGTGGTCGGGGACTCGCCGGTGGTGCCATTGATGATCAGGCCGTCATTGCCTGCGTCCACCAGATGGGCGGCGAGCCGCTGGGCGCCGTCGAGGTCGAGTGCGCCGTCCGCCGTGAAGGGCGTGACCATAGCGGTGAGGACCCGCCCGAAGGGGGTCTGCGGAGTGGAGATCGGAGCCATGGGTAACACGCTACTCGTTGCTCAGCGCACGGTGTCCCCTCGGGGGGACGGGGAAGTGGAACCCGACACTGCCTGCTCGGGGGTTCAAGCAGTGCCGGGTCCGTTTGATCAGCCTAGATGAACTTCATGAAACGCCGCAATACGGACACCGCTTACGGGGCGACCCGTCCATTTTTGTTGAAGGCGGCATGAGTGAGCGGCATGAGCCGCGCCCAGTGGGCCTCCATCTGCTCGCCGACCATCTCGATCTCGCGCTGCGGGAAGGACGGGACCTTCGCCAGCTCGTGCTGCGTGCGCAGGCCGAGGAAGTGCATCAGGGAGCGGGCGTTGCACGTGGCGTACATCGTCGAGAAGAGACCGACGGGCAGGACCGCGCGGGCGACCTCGCGGGCCACTCCGGCGGCGAGCATCTCCTGGTACGCGTCGTACGCCTGGCGGTAGGAGTCCTCCATCACACGGCCGGTGAGCTCGTGCTGCTCCTCGGTTCCCTCGACGAACTCGTACTTGCCGGGGCGGCCCTGCTGGACGAGCTTGCGGGACTCCCCCGGGACGTAGAAGACCGGCTCCAGCTCCCTGTAGCGGCCCGATTCCTCGTTGTACGACCAGCCGACGCGGTGCCGCATGAACTCACGGAAGACGAAGATGGGGGCACTGATGAAGAAGGTCATCGAGTTGTGCTCGAACGGGCTTCCGTGCCGGTCGCGCATCAGGAAGTTGATCAGGCCCTTGGACCGCTCGGGGTCCTTGGTGACCTCTTCCAGCGACTGCTCGCCCGCCGTGGAGACACGGGCGGCGAACAGGACATCGGAGTCACCTGCGGCGTGTTTGACCAGGTCAACGGTGACATCGCTGCGGAAGCTGGGCTTTGCGGGTTCGGGGGTGTCGGTCACCGGCGGGGGTCCTTCCAATGGCGTCGCTCGGGCGGCGTCCACTCTACGGCCCGGCACCGACAACGCCGTCGGGACCGCCCGTACGGGGAAATCTCGCATTGATTCGGCGATTCGGGGCACCGATCGGGCGTTCTGTACGTCTGACTCATTAGCAGCACCCGCCACAGACTTCAAGGAGAGTTTCCTCATGTTCCGCCGGCGTGAATCCGTCCCGTTCTCGTTCGTCGCCGAGGCCGACCGGTTCCGCAGTAATGTCACTCCGCCGCCCCGGAGCCGTGTCAGCGTCTCCGAGCTGGCGGGCCGTTCCCTCGTGGGGCTGACCGTGGTCGCGGGCCTCGTCGGATCGCTGCTCTTCGGCCTTCCGGCTCTCGATCCCGACCAGGCCCCGGCCCAGGGCAAGCAGTCCGAGGCCTCCGAAGGCCGCTGACCCGTACGGACCCCCTGGGGTGGTCGGCCCGGTGCGGGTCTCGGTAGCCTCACCGGGCACAGCAATCGAGCGTGCTTGTGAGTGAGGATCAGTCGTGCCCCTGCCCTTTCTGACGGCCGACCGCGCATTCGACGCGAGCGCGGAGGACGTCGCGCTGCCGTTCGACGACCACGACAGCTGGCGGCGGCCCTACCGTCCCGGCCCGTGGCGGGTCGCGGCAGCGGCCACCCTGTTGTTGCTCGCCTCGTTCGTGCTCCTCGCGGCCGTGATCATCGGTGCGGCGGGCGGGCTGTCCGGAGGGCTCGCGTGCTTCGCGCTCGCCGCCGCGGTGATCATGTGCTCGCTCCGGCTGCTCCGGGTCGGTGCGTGGGTCAGCCGGCACGGCGTACGGCGGGTGGGTTTCTTCCGGACCACCACCGTGCCGTGGAACCGGGCGGCGGAGGTACGTACCGTCCAGCAGCCGGTGAAGTGGCTCGGTCTGCCCCGTACCGTGCAGGGTCAGGCCCTCGTCGTGGTCCGTCACGGCGGCGGCACCCTGCCGCCGCTGGTCACCGACCACAACGCGGACTTCCTGGGCCGGGACGAGGCCTTCGAGCGGGCGACGGACACCATCGAGGCCTGGGGCGACGAATACCGCCAGTAGTGGCCCCAGGCAGACCGCAGGCCCGGTACGGATACCCCGTACCGGGCCTGCGGTCTGTGAGGACGTCCCCGGTGGCCGGGGGCGTGGTCGCCGGTCGTGTCGGCCGATGCTCTGCCGATGCCCTGCCGTCAGGCCCGTGCCGGCTTGCTCCCGTGCAGCGCGATCGCGCGCTGCATCGCCTTGCGGGCGCGTGGGGTGTCCCGCGCGTCCTGGTAGGCGACCGCCAGGCGGAACCAGCACCGCCAGTCGTCCGGGGAGTCCTCGGTCTCCTCACGGCGGCGGGCGAACACCGCGTCGGCGGAGTCGCGGTCGATACGGCCGGCCGGGGTACGGGTCAGTTCGTCGACCGGGAGCCCGCCCTCCGCCTCCAGTGCGGCGGCCAGCGCGTTGGCCCTGCGGACGAACTGGGTGTTCTTCCAGAGGAACCAGACGCCGATCACCGGCAGTACCAGGACCGCCACGCCGAAGGTGACCGTCAGCAGGGTGCCGTGCCGTATGAGGAGCAGGCCCCGGCTGCCGACCAGGGCGAAATAGAAGACCAGGACGGCAGCGGTGACAAGGTAGGTGATCTTTGCGCGCATGGGTGTGGCCCAGTCAGTTCAGGTCGAGGAAGTGCTCCAGGCCGAACGTGAGGCCCGGAGTGGTCACCACACGGCGGGTGCCGAGCAGGATGCCCGGCATGAAGCTGCTGTGGTGCAGGGAGTCATGGCGGATGGTGAGGGTCTCGCCCTCGCCGCCGAGCAGCACTTCCTGGTGGGCGAGGAGGCCGCGGAGCCGGACCGCGTGGACCGGGACGCCGTCGACGTCCGCGCCGCGGGCACCGTCCAGAGCGGTGGTGGTGGCGTCCGGCTGCGCGGCGCGGCCGGCCTTCTCACGGGCCGCCGCGATCAGCTGGGCCGTTCGGGTGGCGGTGCCGGACGGCGCGTCCACCTTGTTGGGGTGGTGCAGCTCGATGACCTCGACCGACTCGAAGTACCGGGCGGCCCGCTCCGCGAACTTCATGGTCAGGACGGCGCCGATGGAGAAGTTCGGGGCGATGAGCACGCCGGTCTCCGGCGAGCCCTCCAGCCAGCTGTTCAGCTGCGCGAGCCGTTCGTCGGTCCAGCCCGTGGTGCCGACGACGGCGTGGATGCCGTGGCGGACGCAGAAGTCGAGGTTTCCCATCACCGAAGCGGGTGTGGTGAGCTCGACGACGGCCTGGGCACCGGTGTCGACCAGGGTCTCCAGCCGGTCGCCCCGGCCCAGGGCCGCCACCAGCTCCATGTCACCGGCGGCCTCGACGGCTCGTACCGCCTCGGCTCCGATACGGCCCTTGGCACCGAGAACGGCTACGCGCAGCTTGCTCATTGCTTGCTTCCTTCGGGGTTAGGAGACCGCTTGGTGGAGGCGGTCCGCCTGCTTGTCCTTGAGCGGCCCGATGACGGACAGCGAGGGCCGGTGTCCCAGGAGGTCGCCCGCCACCGCGCGGACGTCGTCGGGGGTGACCGCCGCGATGCTCGCGAGCATGTCGTCGACCGACATCTGCTCGCCCCAGCACAGCTCGCTCTTGCCGATCCGGTTCATCAGCGCGCCGGTGTCCTCCAGGCCCAGGACGGTGGAGCCGGAGAGCTGCCCGATGGCGCGCGCGATCTCCTCGTCGCCGAGGCCGTCCGCCGCGACGCGGTCGAGCTCGTCCCGGCAGATCTTCAGCACATCGTGCACCTGGCCGGGCCGGCAGCCCGCGTACACGCCGAAGAGCCCGCAGTCGGCGAAGCCCGAGGTGTACGAGTACACGCTGTAGGCGAGTCCGCGCTTCTCCCGTACCTCCTGGAAGAGGCGGGAGCTCATGCCGCCGCCGAGGGCGGTGTTGAGTACGCCGAGGGCCCAGCGGCGCTCGTCGGTGCGGGCGAGACCGGGCATGCCGAGGACCACGTGGGCCTGCTCGGTCTTGCGGTTCAGCACCTCCACGCGGCCGGCGGTGCGCAGTGTGCGGGAGCCCTCGCGCGGCGCCATCGGGACGGCGTCCGTTCGGGAGAGTGCGCCCGCGCGTTCGAAGGCCTTGCGTACCTGGCGTACGACCGTGGCGTGGTCGACGTTGCCGGCCGCGGCGACGACGAGGTGCGTGGGGTCGTAGTGCTTCTTGTAGAAGCGGTCGATCTGGCCGCGGTTGAGCGCGTTGATGGTGTCCACGGTGCCGAGGACCGGGCGGCCCAGAGGGGTGTCACCGAGCATGGTGTGCGCGAACAGGTCGTGCACGCAGTCGCCCGGGTCGTCCTCCGTCATCGCGATCTCCTCAAGGATGACTCCGCGCTCGGCGTCGACGTCCTCGGGGGCGATCAGGGAGCCGGTCAGCATGTCGCAGACGACATCGATGGCCAGCGGCAGGTCGGTGTCCAGGACCCGCGCGTAGTAGCAGGTGTACTCCTTCGCCGTGAAGGCGTTCATCTCGCCGCCGACCGCGTCGAGCGCGGCGGAGATGTCGAGGGCGCTGCGCTTGGCGGTGCCCTTGAAGAGGAGGTGTTCGAGGTAGTGGGTCGCGCCGTTCAGGGTGGGGGTCTCGTCGCGTGATCCGACGTTGGCCCAGATCCCGAAGGTGGCGGAGCGTACGGAGGGCAGGGTCTCGGTGACGATGCGCAGACCGCCGGGGAGGACGGTGCGGCGGACCGTGCCGATGCCGTTGGTGCCCTTGAGGAGCGTCTGGGTACGGGCGACGGCCCGCGCCTTGGGAGAGGTGCGGGCCGTCGTCACGGAACTACGGGACGTCACTTGGCGGCGTCGTCCTTCTCATCGGCCTCTTCGCCCTCGATCACGGGGATCAGGGAGAGCTTGCCGCGGGAGTCGATCTCGGCGATCTCGACCTGGACCTTGGCACCGACGGCGAGCACGTCCTCGACGTTCTCCACGCGCTTGCCACCGGCGAGCTTGCGGATCTGCGAGATGTGCAGCAGGCCGTCCTTGCCGGGCATCAGGGAGACGAACGCACCGAAGGTCGTGGTCTTGACGACCGTACCCAGGTAGCGCTCGCCGACCTCCGGCATGGTCGGGTTGGCGATCGCGTTGATCGTGGCGCGCGCGGCCTCGGCCTGCGAGCCCTGCTGGGCACCGATGTAGATGGTGCCGTCGTCCTCGATCGTGATGTCGGCGCCGGTGTCCTCCTGGATCTGGTTGATCATCTTGCCCTTGGGGCCGATGACCTCACCGATCTTGTCCACCGGGATCTTGACGGTGATGATCCGCGGGGCGTTCGGGGACATCTCGTCCGGGACGTCGATGGCCTCGTTCATGACGTCCAGGATGTGCAGACGCGCGTCACGGGCCTGCTTCAGCGCGGCGGCCAGGACCGAGGCGGGGATGCCGTCGAGCTTGGTGTCGAGCTGGAGCGCGGTCACGAACTGCTTCGTACCGGCGACCTTGAAGTCCATGTCGCCGAAGGCGTCCTCCGCACCGAGGATGTCGGTGAGGGCGACGTAGTGGGTCTTGCCGTCGATCTCCTGCGAGATCAGGCCCATGGCGATACCGGCGACGGCGGCCTTGAGCGGCACACCGGCGTTCAGCAGGGACATGGTGGAGGCGCAGACCGAGCCCATGGACGTCGAGCCGTTGGAGCCCAGCGCCTCGGAGACCTGGCGGATCGCGTAGGGGAACTCCTCGCGCGAGGGCAGGACCGGGACGATCGCGCGCTCGGCGAGGGCGCCGTGGCCGATCTCGCGGCGCTTGGGCGAGCCCACGCGGCCGGTCTCACCGACGGAGTACGGCGGGAAGTTGTAGTTGTGCATGTAGCGCTTGCGGGTCACCGGGGAAAGGGTGTCCAGCTGCTGCTCCATACGGAGCATGTTGAGGGTGGTGACGCCCAGGATCTGGGTCTCGCCACGCTCGAACAGCGCCGAGCCGTGCACGCGCGGGATGGCCTCGACCTCGGCGGCGAGCGTACGGATGTCCGTGACTCCGCGGCCGTCGATGCGGACCTTGTCCTTGATGACGCGCTCGCGGACCAGCTTCTTGGTCAGCGAGCGGTACGCGGCGGAGATCTCCTTCTCGCGGCCCTCGAAGGCCGGGAGCAGCTTCTCGGCGGCGATCTCCTTGACGCGGTCCAGCTCGGCCTCGCGGTCCTGCTTGCCGGCGATGGTGAGCGCCTGGGCGAGCTCGGAGGTGACCGCGGCGGAGAGGGCCTCGAAGACGTCGTCCTGGTAGTCCAGGAAGACCGGGAACTCGCCGACCGGCTTGGCGGCCTTGGCGGCCAGGTCGGACTGGGCCTTGCAGAGCGCCTTGATGAAGGGCTTCGCGGCTTCCAGACCGGCGGCGACGACCTCCTCGGTGGGGGCCTCGGCGCCGTCCTTGACGAGCTGGATGGTCTTCTCGGTGGCCTCGGCCTCGACCATCATGATCGCGACGTCGCCGTCCTCCAGGACGCGACCGGCGACGACCATGTCGAAGACGGCGTCCTCGAGCTCGGTGTGCGTCGGGAAGGCGACCCACTGGCCCTTGATCAGGGCGACACGGGTGCCGCCGACCGGGCCGGAGAAGGGCAGGCCGGCCAGCTGCGTGGAGCAGGAGGCGGCGTTGATCGCGACCACGTCGTACAGGTGGTCGGGGTTGAGCGCCATGATCGTCTCGACGATCTGGATCTCGTTGCGCAGGCCCTTCTTGAAGGAGGGGCGCAGCGGGCGGTCGATCAGGCGGCAGGTGAGGATCGCGTCCTCGGAGGGCCGGCCCTCACGGCGGAAGAAGGAGCCGGGGATCTTGCCGGCCGCGTACTGCCGCTCCTCGACGTCCACCGTGAGGGGGAAGAAGTCGAGCTGGTCCTTGGGCCGCTTGGAGGCGGTGGTGGCCGACAGCACCATGGTGTCGTCGTCCAGGTACGCGACGGCGGAGCCGGCGGCCTGCTTGGCCAGGCGGCCCGTCTCGAAGCGGATGGTGCGGGTGCCGAAGGTTCCGTTGTCGATAACGGCTTCGGCGTAGTGGGTCTCGTTCTCCACTAGTGATATCTCCATACTCGTCGTCTTCGTCCTCCTGCCCGTGTGGCGGAGGACGGTACGGAGAAGCGCACCGTGGGTGCGGGCCGGTCTTCGATCGAAGCTCCCGGGCGTTGTCCCGGGGGCCACTACCGAGGACCGGCGGCGGCGTCGATGCGCCTCTCCATCGTTCTGGTGTATTGCGCCCAGGTTACTGAGCTTGACACCGGTCCTGCACATACGGCAAAGGGAGCGGCCCCCTAGAACCGGGAACCGCTCCCTTCCACAGCGTCCTTACTTGGCGCCGCCGGCCGCACCGCGGCGGATGCCGAGGCGGTCGACGAGCGCACGGAAGCGCTGGATGTCCTTCTTGGCGAGGTACTGCAGGAGGCGGCGACGCTGGCCGACCAGGATCAGCAGACCACGACGGGAGTGGTGGTCGTGCTTGTGCGTCTTGAGGTGCTCCGTCAGGTCCGAGATCCGGCGGGAGAGCATGGCGACCTGAACCTCGGGGGAACCGGTGTCACCCTCCTTCTGGGCGAACTCGGCCATGATCTGCTTCTTCGTAGCGGCGTCGAGCGGCACGCGTACTCCTCTTGATGTTCGATGCGCCCACGAGTGCCCCTGGTCTTGATCGCAGGGGTGCTTCCGTGACTCGGAGGCGAAGGTCCGATGAGCGCAGTCCTCAGGCTGACCCGAGGGCGCGTACACAAACGGCCACCAGTCAGAGTACCAGCCCGTACGGAGCGCCCCGGCCGGGCCTCAGCTGGTGAGGGCCCTGGCCTTGGCGAAGACGTCGAGGACGGCCAGGCAGAGCGGGACCAGGGAGAGCAGCAGGGCGCTCTCCGCGAGGTCGAGGAGGCGCCCCCAGAAGGGCGAGAGCCCCTTGCGCGGGATGACCAGGCCGATCGCGGTGAACAGCGCGGCGCCCGCGGCGACGGCCGCGGAGAGCCAGATCGTACGGATGTCGAGGGAGCCGCGGTCGCCGTAGCGGACCAGGTCGTACAGCAGGTCGGTGGGCGGGTTCAGCGAGAGGCCGAGCACGAGCAGGGCGATGGCGCCGATGCCGGCCACCAGGACGCAGGCGACCTGGGAGGTGTAGCGGAAGAGGCGGGCGCGCAGCAGCATCGCGAGGCCGGCGGCGAGCGCGAGGACCTGTCCCCAGATGTTGTCGGAGAAGCCGAGGACGGCGGCGGACCCGACGGCCACGGCGGCGCAGCCGCCGACCAGGCCGAGGAGCATCTCGTGGCCGCGGCGGGCCTGGGCGGCGATGCGCTCGGCGTCGACGGGCTCCGGGTCGGCGCCGGGGCCGTTCGGGTCGGCGAAGTCGTCGTCGTAGCCGCCGGGGGCGGTGCGCGGTGAGGCGTAGCCGATGGGCAGCCGGGCGAAGCGTGCGGAGAGGCCGGGGAGGAACGCCACGAGGCCGAGGGCGACCGGGGCGCAGACGGCGGCGGTCTGGGTGGCCGACGCCTCGGTCAGTATCGCGACGAAGGTGGCGAGCGTGCCGACGGTGGCCAGGAAGGTGGCGGCGACGAACGGCGCGTCACCGCTGGGGGTCAGGGCGACCAGGGCGACGGAGGCGACCAGGACGGCGACGCAGCCGAGGAGGAACTGGAGGCGTCCCGGTCCCTGGCCGGCGTCCGGGCCGATGATGCCGGAGCCCGCGATGAGCGCGAGCGGGAGTGCGCCGAGGCCGAGGGCGACGGCCGTGGCACGGTCCGCGTACACCCGGGCGCGCACGCCGGCGAAGGCGGTCAGCAGCAGTCCGGCGGAGCCCGCGATGATGCCGGGCAGGCTGTGCATGTCGTGCCGGACCGGGTCGGCGAACCAGAGCACGAAGCCCATGAGGACGAGCAGGAGGACTCCGCCGACCAGCCCCGCGCCGCGCAGCAGTTCGTCGCTCCAGAGGTGGCGGTCGCGGGTGACGGCCGAGGCGACGGCGTCCGAGACGTCGTCGAACACGGCGGGCGGCAGCGACTGCGCGAACGGTCGCAGGCTGAGGAGTTCGCCGTCGAGCACCTGCTGGGCGGCGAGGGTGCGGGCGCCGTCCAGGACGGTTCCGTCGCGGCGTACGAGGTGATAGCCGGTGGGCGCTCCGGCCGCCTGGCTCTGGCCCGTGAGACGCAGGATCTCCGGGTAGACGTCGGCGACGGCGATGTCCTCCGGCAGGGCGACGTCGATCCGGCTGTCGGGCGCCACGACAGTGACGCGGCAGAAACCCGTCGCTGCGGTCGTACTCACGTGTCTGGTCCCCCTGATTCGCGGTTGCGCACAGTGCGCGCGCCACCCTACCGGGAGGTGGGCGGGTGATCTGCAAGTAGGATCGCCGTCGCGCGGAGGGAAGTCCGCGCACACGCAGCCACGGGGGCGTCGGTGCGGACCAGACCGGCCTTCCGCCCGTCCGTATTGAGGGATTGATGTTCCGGTGAGCCAGATCGTCGTGAAACGACCTCCGCGGTCTCTGCCGCCGGAAGTACCCGCGGAAGAATTGACGTTGGAGGCTCCTCCCGAACTGCCGCGCGGGCAGCAGGAGGGCATGCTGATGCAGATCCTGCCGGTGCTCGGCATGGGTTCGTCGGTGGTCTTCTTCTTCTCGCCCCAGGCCCCTCCGTTCATGCGGATCATGGGTGTCCTGATGCTGGTCTCGACCGTCGGAATGGTGGTCGCCCAGCTTGTCCGGCATCGCCGGGGTACGCAGGGGCAAATGGCAGATGTCCGGCGGGACTACCTCAAATACCTGGCACAGACGCGGCGGACGGTGCGCAGGACGGCGCGCTCCCAGCGCGATGTGCAGCTGTATCTGCACCCCGCGCCGGAGCAGTTGTGGTCGGTGGTCGCCGAGGGCAGCCGGGTCTGGGAACGGCGGGTCGGGGACAAGGACTTCGCGCAGATCAGGGTCGGGCTCGGGGCGCAGCAGCTGTCGACGCCGCTGATCGCTCCGGACACCGCGCCGGTGGATGAGCTGGAGCCGATGTGCGCCGGTGCGATGCAGCAGTTCCTGGCGGTGCACGGGTCGTTGGACGGGCTGCCGATGGCGGTCTCGATGCGGGCCTTCTACCATGTGACGGTCTCCGGGCAGCCGGAGGCGGCGCAGTCGACGGCGCGCTCGCTGGTGGCGCAGCTGGTGACGCTGCACTCCCCCGAGGACCTGATGGTCGCGGTGGTGGCGGCGCCGGGCGCGGTGCAGCGCTGGGACTGGACGAAGTGGCTGCCGCACACGCAGGTTCCCGGTCAGGTCGACGGGGCGGGTACGAAGCGGCTGTTCGGGGATGACCTGGGCGAGCTGGAGCAGTTGCTGGCGAGCCGTCTCGACGGGCGTCCGCGGTTCGGCCGGGAGAGCCAGCCGGTGCTGGACCAGCCGCATGTCGTGGTGGTCCTGGACGGCGGGATGGTGCCGCCCGACTCGCTGTTCGCCGCGGCCGAGGGGCTGCAGGGCGTGACGATCGTCGAGGTGATCTCCGGCGAGCTGGACGAGCAGCGCGGCGGCCTCTCGGTGGTGGTACGGCCGGGGCTGCTGCGGCTGGAGTCGGGGGCGGGGCTCGCGTACGAGGGCGCGCCGGACGGGATGTCGCTGCCGGCCGCCGAGGCGCTGGCCAGGCAGCTGGCCCCGCTCCGGATGGGCGGGGGCGACGACGACGAACCGCTGCTGGCCAACCTGGACTTCACGGATCTGCTGAATCTGGGGGACGCGGGCTCGGTCGACGTGGCGCGCACCTGGCGGCCGCGTTCGGTCTCGGAGCGGCTGCGGGTGCCGATCGGTATCGGCGAGGACGGCCAGCCGGTGATGCTGGACCTGAAGGAGGCCGCGCAGGAGGGCATGGGGCCGCACGGGCTGTGTGTCGGTGCGACGGGTTCCGGAAAGTCGGAGCTGCTGCGCACCCTGGTGCTCGGGCTCGCGGTCACGCACTCCTCGGAGACCCTGAACTTCGTCCTCGCGGACTTCAAGGGCGGTGCGACGTTCGCGGGGATGTCGCAGATGCCGCACGTGGCGGCGGTCATCACCAACCTGGCGGACGACCTGACGCTGGTGGACCGCATGGGGGATGCCATCCGCGGTGAGCTCCAGCGCCGTCAGGAGCTGCTGCGGTCGGCGGGCAACTACGCCAACATCCACGACTACGAGAAGGCGCGGGCCGCGGGTGCCGCGCTGGAGCCGCTGGCCTCGCTGGTCCTGGTGATCGACGAGTTCTCCGAACTCCTCACCGCCAAGCCGGACTTCATCGACATGTTCATCCAGATCGGCCGTATCGGCCGTTCGCTGGGTGTGCATCTGCTGCTGGCCTCGCAGCGCCTGGAGGAGGGCAAGCTGCGCGGTCTGGACACCTATCTCTCCTACCGCGTCGGTCTGCGGACCTTCTCGGCGGCGGAGTCGCGTACGGCGCTGGGCGTGCCGGACGCGTATCACCTGCCGTCGGTGCCCGGTTCCGGATATCTCAAGTTCGGTACGGACGAGATGACCCGGTTCAAGGCGGCGTACGTGTCGGGGACGTACCGTACGGGCGGCCCCGATCTGTCGGTGGGGCAGCTGCCGATCGACCGGCGGCCCGCGGTGTTCACCGCCGCTCCGGTGCCGGTGGTGTACGCGGCCCCGGATCCGGCGCAGTTGGCGGCGACGCGGTCGGCGGCGGACGACGACGCGCTGGCCGACACGGTGCTCGATGTGATCGTGCGGCGCCTGGAGGGTCAGGGGGTGCCGGCCCACCAGGTGTGGCTGCCGCCGCTGGACCGGGCGCCGACGCTGGACCAGTTGCTGCCGGGGCTGGCGCCGACGTCGGACCGCGGGTTCTCCTCGACCGAGTACACGCGTCCGGGCGGGCTGATCGTGCCGCTCGGGCTGATCGACAAGCCGTTCGAGCAGCGCCGTGAGGTGCTGTACCGGGACTTCTCCGGGGCGGCCGGTCACATGATGGTGATCGGCGGTCCGCAGTCCGGGAAGTCGACCATGATGCGGGCGCTGGTCTCGTCGTTCGCGCTCACCCACACCCCGCACGAGGTGCAGTTCTACGGTCTCGACTTCGGTGGTGGCGGGCTCGTCTCGCTGGCGGAGCTTCCGCATGTCGGCGGGATGGCCTCCCGGCTGGACCCGGAGCGGGTACGCCGTACGGTCGCCGAGGTGGCCGGGGTCCTCAACCGGCGCGAGGAGTTCTTCCGGGCCCACTCCATCGACTCGATCGCCACCTACCGGCGCAAGCGCGCCCGGGGCGAGCTGCCCGGCGAGCCCTGGGGCGATGTGTTCCTGGTGATCGACGGCTGGGGCGGTTTCCGGGCCGAGTACGAGCTGCTGGAGCAGACCGTCACCGACATCGCCTCGCGCGGTCTCGGGTACGGCATCCATGTCGTCATCACGGCGGCCCGCTACATGGAGGTGCGGGCGGCGCTGAAGGACCAGATCCTCGGCCGGCTCGAACTGCGTCTCGGTGACGTGATGGACTCCGAGTTCGACCGCAAGGTCGCCTCGAACGTGCCCGCGGGGGTGCCCGGCCGTGGTCAGGTCCCGGAGAAGCTGCACTTCATGGGTGCTCTGCCGCGTATCGACTCGGTCAGCAGCGCCGCGGATCTCTCGGACGGCACGGCCGCGTTCGTCAGCACGGTGAAGGCGAACTGGGCGGGGCCGGCGGCGCCCGCGGTGCGGCTGCTGCCGCGCAAGCTGCCCGCGGACCAGCTGCCCAAGGGGTTCGAGTTCCCGGAGCGGGGCATCGCGATCGGGATCGACGAGACGGCGCTGGAGCCGGTGTTCGTCAACTTCGAGACGGACCCGTTCTTCCTGATCTTCGGCGAGAGCGAGTCCGGCAAGACCAACCTGCTGCGGCTGATCGCCAAGCAGATCGCGGAGCGGTACTCCCCCGACGAGGCGAAGCTCGTCGTCGGCGACTACCGGCGGGCCCTGCTGGGCGCGCTGCCGGAGTCGCACCTGCTGGAGTACGCGCCGATGGCCAGCTCCATGCAGATGCACATGGAGGCCCTGTCCGGGGTGTTCGCGCGGCGCCAGCCGCCGACCGATGTCACCCCGCAGCAGCTGCGGGACCGCAGCTGGTGGAGCGGGCCGCAGATCTTCATCATCGTGGACGACTACGACCTGGTGGCGACGAACGCGGGCAACCCGCTGGCTCCGCTCGCGGAGTATCTGCCGTTCGCCCGGGACACCGGGGTGCGGTTCATCATCGCCCGCAACTCGGCCGGCGCGTCCAGGTCGATGTACGAGTCGTTCATGCAGCGGATCAAGGAGCTGGGCGCGCAGGGCGTGGTGCTGGCCGGTGATCCGGGCGAGGGCGAGCTGATCGGTTCGGTGCGCGGCCATGCGATGCCGCCGGGGCGCGGGTACTTCGCGTCGCGCAGGCGCGGTACGCCGCTGGTGCAGATCGGGCGGTTGCCGGAGCAGCACTGAGGCAGTCGCCGACGATACGACCGGGGCCCCCGCGCGGTGTGTGCGCGGGGGCCCCGGCGCGCGTCGGGGGGATACGGGGGTGTTCCGGGGCGCGATTCGCGAGCCGTCGCGGGGCCCGTCCGAAGGGGCCGGGGACGAGGGGCCGGGACCCGGACCGAAACCGGTAGCGACCATGTATTAGCGTCGAGTGGTGATCCATCGGTGCGCCCGGGTACGGCGGCACCGTCCACAGGCATGCGATACGGGGGAATCTCATGGGCTTCGACGACGAATGGGCCACGCTGCGCGCGGAGGCCACGCAACGGCAGAGCACGGACATGCGGCTCAACAGCACCGACGACGGCCCGCTGCCCGGCCTCGGCGGACAGGTCCTGGCCTCGACACCCGGGGAGAAGGCCGCCGCGGCGAACACCATTGAGAACGAGCTGGAGGACAGTACCAACAAGTCCGCCAACGTGGCGGACGAGGCCTCGTCCGCCGCGGCCAAGGAGTTCACCGACTGGGCCACCGGTCCGGCGATCACCAAGCTGGGCGAGACCTGGGACAAGCAGGTGAAGACCCTGATGGGCCGGCTGAGCTCGGAGAAGAACGGCCTGCGCGGGACCGCCAACGGCTTCGCCCGCAACGACCTGGACATCAACTCCCAGTTCTCGCCGCTGCTCAAGCCGCAGTACGGTCCGTGGGCGTCCGGCCTCGGCGGGGTGTAGGGCGGGACCAGATCATGATCCGGAACAACCCATTGCCCCTCCCCCGTACGCGCAGGACGAAAGGCCCCGGCCCCATGGAACGCACACGACTCCGGAGCGGCGGCGCCGTGGCCGTACTGCTCGCGACAGCGCTGCTGACCGGTTGCGGGCAGGACGGCGGCGACGGTGCCTCCGGCGCTTCCGACGCGGGGGCGGGGAAGGCGTCCGGTCCCGTGAGCGTCTCCGCGCTGCGGGCGGCCGCGGACAAGGTCGGGCCGGACGGAGCGGACGACTGCCCGCTCCCGTACGACATCGCCCGCGCGGCGAAGGCGGCGGGGCTGTCCGGGAAGACGGGTGCCGGGGCGGCTCCGGGCGGCGACGGGGACGAGCCCGCCGTCACCGCCGAGAACGGGCGCGACGCACAGGGGCCGGGCGGATTCGCGGCCAACCCCGGGGCCCTGGTCAGCTGTCTGTTCCACGTGGGCGCCCACACCGTGGAAGTGCACACGATCGCCACGGAATCCGCGTCGGCCGAGAACCTGCTGGCCCCGGTGATCATGCCCGCCGGCGGATTCTCGGTCGAGGAGCTGACCGCGTATCTGCGGCGGACGGCGGCGGGAGCGGCCGGTGAGGCGGTGGCCTCCGGGAACGGCGACTGCGTCACCGTGCGCGTGAAGCCCTCGGACGACGGCGACGCCTCGCTGGTGGTGACCGCGGGCGAGGACGAGAGCTCCGGGCCCGGCCGCGAGAAGCTCTCCGGCCTCGCGCTGGCGCTGCACGCGCAACTCGCCTGAGGTTTCCGGACGCCACGCGCGTGACCGGGCCGCGCCGCCCGGTCCGTTTCGACAGAACAAGCATCACGGGGAGAACCATGCTCACCTACAGCGAGGTCATGACGACCGACCTGGGCAAGCTGACCGCGGCCGCGGACAAGTGGGACGAGGCGGCCACGGAGATCAAGAAGGTCGAAAACCGCTACAAGGACAGTGTCCAGTGCATCACGCTCGGCCAGTCCTGGTCCGGGCTGAGCGCGAACACCGCCCAGATGAACTTCGCCGCCACCCGCTACGAGTACGCCGCCGCGCAGACCCAGGCCAAGGCCATGGCCTCGCTGCTGCGCGACGCGCACAACGACTTCGTACGCCTGAAGAAGAACCTGGAGAACCAGTGCGCCGCGGCGGTCGAGGCGGGCATGAAGATCTCCGAGGGCGGCGTGGTCACCTACGACTACGCGAAGCTCACGGAGGCCGAACGCTCGGCCACCCGGCACGACCCCGACTACGCGGAGAGCATCCGCAAGTCCGTGGCGTCCTGGTCGAAGGCGATAGACGACTGCGTCAAGGCGGTGGACGACGCGGACCAGGGCGTGAAGATCGCGCTGGAGGCCGTCACCAAGGACGGCTACGGGGACAAGAACGACAACACGCTGGGCACCGGCTTCAACGCGCACGCGCAGGGCGACGTGGAGAAGTACGAGGCGGAGAACACCAAGGACATCGCCACCCGCATCAACAACGGCGAGAAGGTCTCCGCGGCCGACATGGCGGAGTTCCAGCGCTCGGTGCGGGACAACTCGCACGACAAGGCCTTCTCCCAGACGCTCCTCAACGGGCTGGGCCCCGACGGGCTGATCAAGGTCAACAACAAGCTCAACGACCGCGCCTACGACTCGGACAAGAAGAACAAGGCCCAGTACCTGGAGATCCAGAAGGGTCTGGCCAACTCCGCCGCCACCGCCACCCAGGTGCCGGGCAGCGTCAAGGACGCGCCGCCCGGATCGGAAGCGTTCAAGAAGTGGAAGGCGTCCGACGAGGGCAGGTTCTACCGGGAGTGGACGGACAGACTCGACAGCTCCGGCACCAAGAACTTCGGCTCGAACACCCAGCCGCTGTACGGCTACCAGTCGTTCGTCAGCATGATGCAGCACGCGGACACGAAGTTCGACGATCAGTTCCTGTACGAGCTGGGCGATGACCTCATAGCCGCCGAGAAGAAGCAGGACGGCATCTTCACATTGTGGGGCGGCGGTCACAAGGGCATCGAGAGCGACCCGATCGACGGCCTTCTCGGTGTCATGAGCAAGAACCCGGACGCGGCCACCGCCTTCTTCGACTCCACGGGCAATGGCGCGGACGGCGACAAGGTACCCAACAACCACCTGAAGTACCTGCTCGGCGACGGAGACGACGCCCGCGACTGGCCGAAGAACACGATCACCGGCTACGGCGTCACGACCTTCGACGACCCGACCGCCAAGATCGGCCTCGGTCTCGCCCTGGAGGCGGCGACCACGGGCCGCGAACCCAACGCCGGGGGCGCCGCGTTCGGCCACCACTCGGAGGCCCAGGCCCGGGTCATGCAGGAGACCATCAGCGTCCTGGACCAGGATTCCAAGGGCGACACGATCCCGCAGAACCTGAAGGTGCCCCTCGGCCGTGCCCTGTCGGACTACACGGCCGACACCCATGCCATCCTCAGTGGTACCGCCCCGGGCAGCCCCGTGGGTCTCGACGAGATCAGCGGGCGCGGCGACGAGTCCGGGATCACCAACTCCAAGCACAGCCTTCTGCGTGTGATGCGCGGTGTCTCGGACGCGGCGTACGGGCAGACGGCCGATGGCGAGCCCGTACTCGTCTACGACCTGCTGTACGAGAACGAGAAGCGGTACGCGGCCGAGTACCTCCTCACCGCGAAGGACGCTCCGCCGGAGCAGGTGGGCAATGTCGTCGGCGACTGGGACAACAAGGCCCGCCATGTCGGCGAGGTGTACGGAGCGATGAACGCCATCGGCTCCGACATGACCCTGGACGACCGCGACACCAAGATCGGGAACCTCAACGACGAGATGCGGTACACGTACCACGGCGTCGGTGGCCTCTTCACACAGATCCCGGTCGTGGGCGACCCGATCCAGCGCATGGTCGACGCGGCCACCTACGAGTACTCGAAGGACGTCGCCGCCGAGGCGGAGGACGCGGCCCGCGCCAAGGAGAGCACCAACACCTCGGCGGGGATCGCGGGCACGAACAAGCTCCTCGACGCGTGGGGGAACGAGCGGGGTGTCGCCGGCTCGGAGGCGCACGACCACGCCAAGGGCGAAGCCAAACAGAGTTACATCACGGGGCGCGAGGACGCGTACTCGGCGCTGCGCACGAGGAAGTAGGACATGACGCAAGGCAAGGGCAACCGGGCACCCCGGTGGAAGTGGATCGCTCCGGTACTGGCGCTCGGTGTCGTACTCGCGGGCGTCCATGTGTGGCGGAACACCGATCTCTTCGCCGGGGACGAGGTGTGCGGGGGCCTCGTGTCCACCGCGCGGGCCGGCTCCGTCCTGTCCGGAGGCGGCCGTATCTCCGACGGGGACGGCCTGGATGCCCGGGCGGGCGACGACCTGGAGTTCTCCTGCACCGTCGAGGCCTCGTCGTTCCTGCCCGGTGCCGGTGAGGGGCACCTGAGGATCTCGGGAACCCAAGAGCGGGGTGACTTCGCGTTCACCGACGGCCGCTGGCCCAGTCCCGCCACGGTGTCCTTCTTCTCCGGACCGGCGACCGGCGGTGTGGGCAGGGACCATGGCTGGGTGCTCCTGCCGGAGGGCTGCGCGAAGACGGCCCCGGCCATCATCGAGGGTTACGCCCCCGAGGGCTCCGACCCCACGGCACTGGCCGCGCTCCTGACCGACGTGGCGAACAGGGCGGCGGAACGCGCGGGGTGCGCGCCGGACCGTCCGCTCACCCTGTCCGGCGGTCTCCCGGCCGTACCGGCCGGCCAGAAGGTCCCGGACGACGCGGTGTGCGGCATCAAGGGCCTGACCTTCCCCGGCCCGGCCGCGGGAAGGTCAGCGGCACGCCAGACGGTCCAGGGGCGGACCGGTCCCACCTGGGCCTGCGAGGTGAGCGGACACGCCACCTTCTCCGTGACACAGGAGCCGCGCGTCCTGGAAGCGATCGCCTCCTCCCCCGGCTTCGGGGAACAGCCGCCGCTCGCGGGCCTGCGTGTCTCGGGCTTCGACCAACGGCACGTGGTGGCCGACTGCTCGGGCACACCGACGTACTTCTCGATGGAACTCGGCGCCACCTATCAGTCCGCCCTCGAATCCCCCGGCACCCCCTCGGCCAAGGCCGTCTTCGCCGACTTCGTCACCGCCGCCGGCAAGAACTACGGCTGCTCCACCACGGCCTCGTGAACCGGAGGCGATCCTTGACGCCCGCGCCGCTCCGCACCCGGCGGACGGCCCAGTTCGTCGTCTGTGCCGTGGCCGGGGCGATGGCGGCAGGGGTGTGGCTGATCGTCCCGCGCTCCGCAGAGGGGGCGCCGGACTGTGCGGAACTGCTGGCGCAGCAACGGATGCGGACAGCGCTCGGCACCTCGGCGCCGGAGGGGGACGGCTGCGCGGCGCTGGGGGCGGCGATCGTCCGGGTCGCCGGGGCCGGCGAGGACGGACGGCACGCGCCGGAGCGGGCTCGGGCGATGAAGAACGTGCTGCTCGCTGTCGATTCCGGAACACGGCGGGGCGGCGGCACCGTACCGGAGGAGCTGCGCCGGCCCCTCGGAGAGGCGATGGAGGGGTATGCCCATGACCTCTACGAGATTCTCCACGGCCTGAACCCCGCCTATGTCAACGCGGCGGCCCCGTCCAAGGACCCGTGGCAGGACGCCTCGGGCGCACACTTCTCGGTGCCGTCCTCGACGGCGCTCAGGGCGATGAGCGCCGTGTCGGGTGATCCGGCCGCCCACGCCGCGCTGCGCACCGCGCTCGACGACGAGGGCGCGCGGCGGTTCGCTGCCCTGCCCGACGGTGCGACGGGCGAGGCACCGTCCGCCGTCGCGGCGAGCGATGCGCGGGTGACGGGCGCGCTGGCGGGCGTCGCCGCGCACGTGGGCGGGAGCCGGGGTGAGGATTCCGGCGCCTGGTACGGCGATGTCTTCGCGGCGTTGCTGAAGCGGAACGGGCCTGCTCCGCCGGCGGATACGGATCTGGCCGGCCATCTCACCGGTAGCTGGACCGCACGGCTGCGGGCCGCCGCCCCGGCGGACCGGCCGGAGCTGCTGCGTCAGCGGAGCGCGATGCTGTTCGGCCGGTGGGCCGATGTCCGCGGGCTGCCTCCGGCGGAACGCGACGCGACGCTCCTCAACTGCCGTAACAACGCCCGTGGCGCGTACGAGGACTCCGTCGAGGAGTTGGGCGGCTGAGACCCGGCCGAAGTCCGCACCCGCGGGCCCGTGTGCGGGGATAATCGTGGACGGGCGAGGAACACGTTCCGCCGCACGAGAGGAAAGGCAACTGATGGGCACGCAAGCGGAGAAGGACGAGCTGTACGCACTCGACATCTCGGGGGTGGAGTGGCTCAGTGCCCCCGGTACGGAGGAGGCGGAGGAGCGCGTCGAGATCGCGCATCTGCCGGGCGGGGCCGTGGCGATGCGGTCCTCGGTGGATCCGGAGACCGTGCTGCGGTACACGGAGGCCGAGTGGACCGCGTTCGTGCTGGGCGCCCGTGACGGCGAGTTCGACCTGAAGTAGACGTGGCGCAACGCGAGAGGGGCACGCTCCGGTGGGAGCGTGCCCCTCTTGCCTGTGCGTGGGTGCCCCTGTGCCGCAGTGGCCGTGCCGCGGCGGCGCACGGGCCGGAACGCGTGGGTCAGAACGCCTCGGTGAAGTAGCGCGAGGCCTTCACGTCGGTGGAGCGGTAGCTGTCCTTGCCGGACTCGATGATCTTGGCTACCTGGTCCAGCCGCTTCTGCATGTGGTCGGCACGGCCCTTGTACTTGCTCTGGAGGTTGACGTACTCGCCGTGAGCGTCACCGTCCCAGGTGTCGGTGACGACCTTGAGCGCGGCGTCCATCTCTTCGAGGTCCTTGATGATGTTGCGCGACACCACACGGATGCGGTTCGCCATCTCCTGGACGCTCTCGTACCTGACCTTGGTGTTCGGGTCCCCAGCCATCAGTCTTCTCCTCTGTGCTCAGCGTGTGCGGTAAAGGGGTGCGGCGGGTGGCTCAGACGCCGTTCAGGCCGGACGTGTTGGAGGACGACGCCGACTCCTTCACCGCGTTGAAGGCCGCGCGGACCTCGTCGTCGTTGGCGTTGCTGAGGTTCTTCGTCTGGCCCACGGCGTTGAGCAGCACCTGGAGCAGGCGCCGGATCTCGTCGTGGTCCTCGTTGATCGTGACCTGCGCAGTCGTGAATCCCGAGGCACCGACACCCGTCCAGCCCGCGCTGACCGTCGCGAGGATGTCGGCGAGCTCACGGGCCTGCTTGGACACCGCTTCGGCCGTGTCGACGATCTTGTTCTTCGCCTGGATGATCGGATCGTCGGCGAGTCCGAAACCAGCGGCGGGGTTGGTCATCCGGAGGTCCTATCTCTCAGTTCCCGAGCCTGCCCGCGGGCTGCGGCCAGGCTTCCTCTTGCCCCCGTGTGCTCCGGATAAGGAGTGGGGTACATGCAAGGCCCAAGAAGTGCGTGGCGGTGTTCCCACGCCCTGGAATCGGACTCGACCACTTCTCGTTCCCCCGTCACACACGTGAAGTCTGCTACCACCCTAGTCACTTCGTCATCTCTCCCCAACTGCGGTTTATAGGAGAGATGCACGTCACCGGCGGCGCCCTCAGCGCAAACCGCGTCGTCGCCGGACATCACGGACGACCGTCGCCGTACCGGCCACGACGGAGACGAGCACCGCGGCCAGGGCCAGCGCGTAGGTGGCGTATCGCTCGCTGCGCTCCTGCGAGGTCTCCGACATGGCCAGGAGCGCCGGCTCCGGGGCGGGCGCCCTGGGCGGTGCCGGGTCCGGACGGGCCGCGTCCAGCGGGATGTCGTCCCTGTCCCCGGCCAGGGCCCTCACCGGGTCGACGACGCCCCAGCCGACGTACGCGTCGTGGCCGGTGACCGAGCGCTCGGCGGTCTGCTCGATCCGGGCGGCGATCTGGGCCGGTGTCCACTTGGGGTACTTGGCGACGAGGAGGGTGGCGACTCCCGCCACGTACGGCGCGGAGAAGCTGGTGCCGTTGTCGGTGCACTGGCCGAACCCCGGCACGGTGGAGACGATGTCGACGCCCGGCGCGGCGACGCCGACGAACTCACCGGCCTGCGAGAAGGCGGCGCGTTCGTTGTTGCGGTCGGAGGAGGCGACGGCGAGCACCCCGGGAAAGGCTGCCGGGTAGGTGTTCTTCAGCTTGCCGTCCATGCCGTCGTTGCCCGCCGAGGCGACGACGACGACACCCTGGCCGATCGCCTTGGCCACGGCCCGGCCGAGCGCCGAGTCGGGCGTCAGCGGCTTGGTGGTGTCCTGGGAGATGTTGATGACATCGGCCTTCTTGACGAGCGCGTGCTCGATCGCGGTGGCCATCGTGGTGTCCTTGCCGCTGTTCTTCTCGTCGTTCTGGCGGATCGGGATGATGGTGGCCTCGGGTGCCAGGCCGACGAACCCGGTGCCCTTCGCGGGTCGCGCGGCGATGATGCCGGCGACCTTGGTGCCGTGGCCTACCTCGTCGGTGGTGCCGTCCGCCTTGCCGCCCTTGAGCAGATTGCGCCCGGCGGCGGTGTCCACGGCGGGCTTGAGCTGCGGGTTGGCGTTGTCCACGCCGGTGTCGATGACCGCGACGCGGACCCCCTTGCCCCTGGTGTCCTGCCACAGTTCGTCGAGCATGACCCGCTGGAGCGGCCACGGCCTGCCCTCGAACTGCTTCTTCATCGGGAAGGAGCATTCACCACTGCCGTCTATCCCGAGGCCGCCCGGACCTGCGGAGTCCTGGGCGGCGTACGCGGCCTGGGGCGCCGCCAGTACGGCCAGCGCGGCGGCGGCCGCCGTGAGCAGCACGGTCTTCCGGTACAACATCTGTTCCTCTCCCCCGAGTCCCGCGGTCCACCGTCCCGCGGCGGCCGCGGGGCTGTCGTACGGGTGGCTCACGAGCCCTGGGGCTGCCGGGCGCTGTTGGTGTCGAGCCGGGGGCCCTTGGACAGGAAGTCCGACCACTCGATCGGTACGAGCGAGGGCGTGACCTTCTCGTAGCCGAGCCGGATCTGGGCCTGGCTGGCCTCGGGACGGCCGTCCTGGGTCTGCTGGCCGCCGGTGCCGATGTCGGAGCGCTGCGCGTCGCTGTCGCCGTTGGCCTGGACCGCGTAGCGCAGTCCGGTGTCGGTGACCAGGAAGAGCGAGCCGTCGGGGCGGGTCTGCTTGCCCTGGATCTGGGTGTAGAGGAGGCCGCTGCCGGGGGTGACGTAGGTGCTGGTGCCACCGGCGTTGATCGCGGCCGGGTATTCGGTGCCCGCCCAGGTGCTCAGCGTCGTACGGCCCCGGTCGTCGACCTTGCGCAGCACGCTGCAGACCGTGTCCCGACTGCCGTCGCCACCGGCCGAGTTGACCTGCTGGGCCTTGTGGGCCGGCCAGCGCGGCGCCTGGCCCGCGAAGGGCCGGGGGTCCGGCACGAAGTCCTGGAGGTCCGCGGCGCGGGCCTCGCTGGCCAGGTTCAGGGGCGCGGTCTGCGGGGAGTTGATCAGCAGCCAGGCGGTGAACTCGGAGATGGGCTGGACCTTGCCCTCAAGGACCACGTAGTGCGCGGTGCCTTCGCCCGTACGGGTCTTGAGGACCATGCCCACCTTGTTCTCCTCGGCGGAGAGCTGGCCCTCGATGTGTGCGGGGGCGCCGATGGTGCCGGGGATCTGCGGGAAGACGATGGGGCTGCCCTCGTGCAGGGTGGCCAGCCAGTCGTCGGTGACGGACTGCGGCTGCCTGCTGCCGACGAGGGCGTTGGTCAGGTGTCCGTTGTCCGTGGCCACCTCGTTGACGCGGTACTTCGTGCCGCCCGCGTCGACGAGATAGCGCGTCCCGTCCTGGCCCTGGACGTACAGCACCTGTCCGCCGCCGAGCTTCTCCTTCTTGCCCTCGGTGAGCTTGTTGTCGCGCTCGGCGAAGACGAAGGCCGCCTTCTGCACGGTGTTGCCCTTGCCGCCGGGCTGTTCGCAGACCGCCCACCGCTTGGCGGTGCCCGCGTCGGTCGCCTCGGGCAGCCGGTCGGGGGCGTACGGGATGCCGAGTATCGGCCCGCGCGGGGGCTTGCCCGCGTCCAGGACGTTGTCGGCGACCTGGATGACGGCGAACTGCTGGGGTGTCAGCAGCAGTCGGGCCGAGGCGAGGTTCAGTACGGGGTGGAGCAGGTTCTTCCTGTCCTTGCCCTTGCCCGTGGAGAGCACCACGTAGCGGGTGGTGGACTTCTTGCCGACGATCACCTTGGTGCCGGGCTTGTCCCAGTCCTTGGGGGCGGTGGGCTTGAACATGCCCCAGGCCCCGAACCCGGCCAGGATCAGCGCGCCGACGATCAGGCTCGGCACGACCGCCCGCAACGGGCGCGGCGCGCCCTCCTCGGTACCTGTGGGCGAGGGTTGGAGGAATGCCGCGACCGTGCGCTTCTTCGCAAAGGTGTACGCGTTGAGCTCATCCCGCCGTGATGCCATGAGTCTGTCTGTCTCCCGTGTCTCCCCGCGCGGCTCCAGGGGCGGACACACCCCTGCCCCCGTGCCGGACCCCCGATGCCGGACCCTGGTGCCGGACCGGCCCCCTACTATGCCTGCTGAAGGCGAGTGCCCGTGGGGCGGGTAGGGTGATCCAGCCTCCAATGCCCCCGGCGGGGCAGGGGCGATCGGGTTGAGTCGGGGCCTTATGAACGGGGGAATGCCGGAATGATGGCTTCCGCGACGCGGACACGTCCGGCCGGGAACAGGGGGCCCTCCGGGGCTCCCGGGGCAGGGGAACCACCCGCCTCTCGCAGGGGTTCACGCTCCTCGTCCCGAAGGCCCTCCGGTGGCCCCGAGGGGACCGGCGGACCGGCCGCACCACGGCTGAACGGACGTGCCGGACACTTCGGTTCGTTCCGATTGCAACAGTTCGTACTGTTCGAAATCGCCGCCGCGCTGCTGCTCGCCGCCTGGGTGACGGAGCCGCTGCTGCTCGCTCCGGCCGGGGTGTTCGCCGCGCTGCTGGTGGTGCTCGCCGTGGTCCGCAGGCACCGCCGCTCGCTGCCCGAGTGGCTGGGTACGGTCTTCGCGCTGCGGGCCCGCACCCGCCGGGCCGCCGCGCTGGTGCTGCCCCCGGACACCGAGCCGGGTCTCGCGCCCGCCGTCGAGTGCGACCCGGCGCTGCGCACGTACTCCTTCAGCGACCGCGACCGGCGGCCGGTGGGCATGATCGGTGACGGTACGTTCGTCACGGCGCTGGTCCAGGTCGAGTCGGACGCCACGGCGCTGCGGCCCGACCGTTCGGCACGGCCGCTGCCCCTGACACTCGTACGGGACGTGCTGGAGGTCGACGGCATCCGGCTGGAGTCCGCGCAGATCGTCCAGCACACCCAGCCCGCGCCCGCGCCGCATCTGCCGCAGCAGTCGGTCGCCGCGCGCAACTACGCGCCCCTGCAGGCCCAGACGGGTTCGCCGGCGCTCCGGATCACCTGGATCGCGCTCAAGCTGGACCCGGAGCTCTGCCCGGAAGCGGTGCAGGCGCGCGGCGGCGGGATCACCGGCGCGCAGAAGTGCGTGGTGCGGGCCGCCGACCAGCTGGCCAGCCGGCTGACCGGGGCGGGGTTCCGCGCGACGGTGCTCACCGAGCAGGAACTGACCTCCGCCATCGCGACCTCGGCGTGCGTCAGTCCGCTGGCGATGACCCAGGCCAGCCGGGCGGATACCCCCGGCAGGCGCACCGAGGAGACCTCGCGCACCTGGCGCTGCGACGACCGGCGCCACACCACGTACTGGGTGGGCCGCTGGCCCCAGCTCGGCGGCGGCGGCGCCTCGATGCCGCAGCTGGTGGCGCTGCTCACCTCGATCCCGGCGCTGGCCACCACCTTCAGCCTGACGCTGGGACACGGGGACCGCTCGGGGGTGTCGGTCACCGGACATGTCCGGATCACCGGCCGCAGCGATGACGAACTCCTCGCCGCCCGCCATGAGTTGGAGCGCACCGCACGCGGTGTGAAGACGGCGCTGGTACGACTGGACCGCGAACAGCTGCCCGGCGTGCTGGCCACCCTGCCGCTCGGAGGTACCCGCTGATGTCCACCGCTACCGGCAACCGGACCCGGCTGGGTTTCGGGCTCATCGGTCCGCGCCGCGGCCGACACGCCGTCTCCTTCGACGAACTGGCCGCGCTCGGCCTGCCGGTCGGTGACGACGGCACGGTGATAGGGGTCGACGCCGAGGGGCGCCCGGCGGTCCTGGGCATCAACCGGCCCACCCCGTACGAGGTCACGCTGATAGGCGGCCTGTGGACGGCGCAGGTGCTGGCGCTGCGCGCCGCCGCGACGGGCGCCCGGATCGCGGTGGAGACCGGACGGGCCCATGCCTGGACCGGGCTCGCCCAGGCGGCGGGCGGGGGGCAGCCCTGCGTCTCGCTGCACGATGTGGGCCGGGTGCCGCCGCAGGGCGCGTCGGCCGGATCGCCGGTCGTCGTGGTGCGCGACTGCGGGATGCGGCCTCCTCGCGGCCGGGTGGTGTCGGGGCCCTGGCAGTCCGTCGTGACGCTGCTGCCCTATCTCAGCCCGGTGGCACCGCGGTTGATGGAGAAGTCCGCGCTCGTCGGAGTCCAGCGGGTCTCCCCGGACGAGGCGGCGCAGATCGGCCGGATCATGAATCTGCCGGCCGCCGAGGCACAGGCGCTGTCCACGCTGGCCGACGGTGTGACGCTGTGGTGCACGGACCGGGACCGGCAGTTCGTGATGACCCAGGCGACCGACGCCGAGACCGGACTGCTGGGCAGCGCCCGCAGGATGGACTGACCCGCGCGTCCGTACAGCGGCCCTCGCGGGAATCCGGGTTCCGGCCGCGCGGCATTTGTACGTCGGCCCGCGCGGGATCCGTATACCGGCCCGCGCGGGTGTCCGTGCGTCGGCCCGCGCGGGTGTCCGTGCGTCGGCCCGTGCGATCGACTTGCACGCAACGTTCCGTATTCGTACCGCTTTCGGTTCGCTCCCTGTATCGCTTCCCGTTCACCTGGGGGCAGTGCGTGACGTACGGGACAGACCTCGCCTTGCCGTACGGCCTGCCGTAGAGCGCCCGATGGCGATTAGGGTGGGTGCGGGCGCGGCAGCAGAACCTGCGGACAGGCATGGCGCGTCCCAGGGGGAGAGCCGGGCGGATCGGACGCCGGGAACCGGCACCCCCACCCCCCACGGCACAAGGGTGCTCGACCACACCAGGAGGCAAAGTGAACGGCGATCGGGACGAGATCCGCGGGGGATGGAACACGCCCGTCGACGAGTCGTCCGACGCGGATCCCGCCGAGATGACGGGTGAGTTCACCATCGACTACACCCCGCCCGCCTGGTACACGCAGAACGCCGCGGGGGATTCGTCGGGCGGGTCGGGGTCCCATCTGGCACCGCCTCCGCCGCCCAACGGGGCGCCGGTCCCCGTGCCGGGACCGCCCGCCGCGGGCGGCTTCGACCCCAACTGGGCACCCGCGCCGCCCGCTCCGGCGGAGCCCTCGCCGCCGGGCGTGCCCGCCTCGGCGCCACCGGCCTCGCTGCCGCCCGCCTCCCTGCCGTCGCCCGAGACCGGATCCCCGTCGGCGCCCGCACCCGCGTCCCCGCCCGCGCAGGCTCCTTCGGAGGGGCCCGGGACCGAGGACGGCGCAGCCGATCCGTTCGGCGGCGGTGACCTGGAGAGCGGCGCGACGATGCGTTTCTCCCCGGCCGCGCTGAAGCGGGAGATCGCGGAGCGCGAGGCGGCGGCCACCGCGGCGCCGGACGGCGCCACGCCTTCGGATGTCTCCGGTGCGCGGCCGGACGCCGACGCTCCGGAGAACGCGGCGCCGGGGACGACGGACACCGCCGGAGCCGGTGCGGCGAGCACCGCCGGACGTGACGGCGACGCCCCGGAGTCCGGCACGGATGCCGCCACGGCTCCGGAACCCGACTCCGCCCCCGCCGACGCCGTGCCCGCGGATCCCCGGAGCGCCGGGGCCACGGACGAGCCGGCGAACGCCGGGAGGGCGGCGGGCGACGACTCCGCCGCGACGGACCCGACGGCGCACGCCGACGAGCCCCCGCACGCCGTCACGGACGCGGTACCCCAGGACGCGCCGCAGGCGGCCGTCGCTCCGGCGCCGTGGGCGCCCGCGCCGCCCGCCCAGTCGGCCGCCCTGCCCCCGCTGCCGCCGGCCTTCCAGCCCGCCGCACCGCAGCCCACCGCGCCGCAGTCCGCGTCGCACTGGCCCGCCCCGACGCCCGCGAACGAGGCGCCCGGCGGATACGGATTCCCGCAGGCGGCCCAGGCACCGCAGCCTCCCCGGGCGCCGCAGCCGTACCCGGCACCGCAGTCACACCACGCACCGCAGGCACAGCCTCAGCCGTACCAGGCGCCGCAAGCGCCTCTGCCGTACCAGGCGTCCCAGGGGCAGCAGCCCCCGCAGCAGCAGTTCCCGGGGCAGAGCGCACCGCTGCCGCCGCAGGCCCCGCAGGCCGCCGGCGGGTACGGATTCCCGCAGCAGCAGGGGGGCTACGGGTTCCCCCAGGCGGCCCAGGCACCGCAGCCGCCCCAGGCAGCCCAGCCGCCCCAGCCCGGCTTCCCCGTGCAAGCGGCACCGCTCCCCGCGCAGCAGCCGGCCCAGGGCACGCCCCACCTGCCCGCGCCCATCGCCCCGGCCGCTCCGCAGCCGCCGGAGCCGTATCAGCCCCAGCCGCACCTCCCGGCCCAGCAGCAGGCGCCTCAGCAGCCCCAGCACCCGGACCCGCAGGGTCCGCCCGTCGACCCGCGTACCGGCACCGCCTGGCCCACGCCGGTCACCCATGACCAGCGCGAGCGCTCCGTGCCGGGCGCGCCGCTCGGCTACACGGCCGCCGTCGAGCTCTCCTCCGACCGGCTGGTCCGGGGCAAGCAGAAGGCCAAGAGCAGCCGCACCCCCTCGGGGGTGTCCCGCTTCAAGCTCGGCGGCAAGAAGGAGGAGATCGAGCGTCAGCGCAAGCTGGAGCTGATCCGCACTCCGGTGCTGTCCTGCTACCGGATCGCCGTCATCAGCCTCAAGGGCGGTGTCGGCAAGACCACCACGACGACCGCGCTGGGCTCGACGCTGGCGACGGAGCGCCAGGACAAGATCCTCGCCATCGACGCCAACCCGGACGCCGGTACGCTCGGCCGCCGGGTGCGCCGCGAGACCGGGGCGACCATCCGCGACCTGGTCCAGGCGATCCCGTACCTCAACTCGTACATGGACATCCGCCGGTTCACCTCGCAGGCGCCCTCCGGCCTGGAGATCATCGCCAACGATGTGGACCCGGCGGTCTCCACGACGTTCAACGACGAGGACTACCGGCGTGCGATCGAGGTGCTCGGCAAGCAGTACCCGATCATCCTCACCGACTCGGGCACGGGTCTGCTCTATTCCGCGATGCGGGGCGTGCTCGACCTCGCCGACCAGCTGATCATCATCTCGACGCCCTCCGTCGACGGTGCGTCCAGCGCGTCGACCACGCTGGACTGGCTGTCCGCGCACGGGTACGCGGATCTGGTGCAGCGTTCCATCACGGTCATCTCCGGGGTCCGCGAGACCGGCAAGATGATCAAGGTGGACGACATCGTGCAGCACTTCGAGACGCGCTGCCGGGGCGTCGTCGTCGTACCGTTCGACGAGCATCTGTCCGCGGGCGCCGAGGTCGACCTGGACATGATGAGGCCGAAGACCCGCGAGGCGTACTTCCATCTCTCCGCGATGGTCGCCGAGGACTTCGCGCGTGCCCAGCAGCAGCAGGGGCTGTGGACGTCGGACGGCTCCATGCCGCCGCAGTTCGCCCCGCCGATGCCCGGACATCAGCAGCCCGGTCAGCCGATGCCCGGTCAGCCCATGCCGGGTCAGCCCATGCCGGGTCAGCCGATGCCCGGACAGCCCATGCCCGGACAGCCCATGCCCGGACAGCCCATGCCCGGACAGCAGCAGCCGTACCCGCCCCAGCCGTACCCCCAACAGCCCTATGGCGGCCAGCCGCCGTACGGGGGAGCTCAGCCGGCCCAGCAGCAGCCCCCGCAGCAGCCGTATCCCGGTCAGCCGGCCCCCGGCGCCCAGCAGGGCGGCTGGCAGCAGAACGGCTGGCAGCAGCAGTCGCCGCCCCCGCAGGCCCCGTCGGCCGCGGGCCCGGCGCTCCCGCTCCCGGAGGCGGGAGCCCCGGGCGGACAGGGCGAACTGGAAGGTCCCGTACCGCCCTCGGGCTGGCAGCAGACCCCTCCGCAGCCACCGCCCGCGCCTCAGCAGTAAGGCAGTAGAGGTCTAAACCAATGAGGGCCCGCACCGTTTCCACGGTGCGGGCCCTTCGCGTATTCCCGCAGCCCACACGCGGTTTGACGGACCGTTGACGCGGCTCGGCCACCGCTGATAAACCTTCGCTTCACCAGTTGACGAACCAGAGATCTGCCCGCCCTTCTCCATGCGAGTCATGACGCGAGGTCCACGTCCCATGGTCACAAGAGTTCCACCGCACTCCTTCCGGCCACGTCGCCGTATGCGCCTCCTCCTGGCCTCCGGCGCCGCCGCGCTGGCGCTGGCCGCCGGATCGGTCGTCCCCGGGAATCCCCTCACGCCCGCGCCCTCGCAGGCGCGGGCCGCCGACAGCGGCGGGACCACCCTCACGGTCGCCGTCGCACAGAGTGTCGACTCCCTGAGCCCGTTCCTCGCGCAGCGCCTGGTCAGCACGAGCGTCTCCCGGCTCATGTACGACTACCTGACGAACTATGACCCCAAGGACAACCGCGCGATCCCGGCGCTCGCCACCAAGTGGGAGCCCTCCGCCGACAAGCTGACCTGGACCTACACGATCCGGTCGGACGCGAAGTGGTCGGACGGGCGGCAGACCACCGCCGAGGACGCGGCGTGGACCTTCAACAAGATCATGACCGACGAGGGCGCGGCCACCTCCAACGGCAACTTCGTCACCAACTTCAAGAAGGTGACCGCGCCCAGTGCGGACAAGCTGGTCATCGAACTGAAGCAGCCGCAGGCCACGATGGCCGCGCTCGATGTGCCGATCGTCCCGAAGCACATCTGGGAGAAGGTGTCCGACTTCTCGAAGTTCAACAACGACACCACTTTCCCGATCGTCGGGAACGGTCCGTTCATCCTCTCGGACTACAAGGTCGACAGCTATGTGAAGCTGAAGGCCAACAAGGACTTCTGGCGGGGTGCGCCGAAGTTCGACGAGATCGTCTTCCGCTACTACAAGGACCAGGACGCGGCCGTCGCCGCCCTGCGCAAGGGGGAGGTCGGCTTCGTCGCGGGCAGCCCCAGCCTGACCCCCGCCCAGTCGGCCTCCCTCAAGAACGCCGAGAACATCAAGGTGAACGACGCGCCGGGCAGACGGTTCTACGCCCTCGCCGTCAACCCGGGCGCCCGCACGAAGGACGGCAAGAAGTTCGGTGACGGCCACCCGGCGCTGCTCGACCAGAAGGTGCGCCAGGCGCTCTTCATGGCCGTCGACCGCAGGACCATCATCGACAAGGTCTTCCAGGGCCACGCCGTGGAGGGCGAGGGATACATCCCGCCGCGCTTCTCCGACTACTTCTGGAAGCCCGCCGACGGCCAGAAGCTGGCGTACGACCCGGCGAACGCGGCGGCCCTGCTCGACGAGGCCGGGTACAAGAAGAACAGCGGCGGCAAGCGCGTCGGCAAGGACGGCAAGCCGCTCGACTTCCGGATCCTGTGCCACGCCACCGACCCGAACGACAAGGCGGTCGGCAAGTACCTCCAGGAGTGGTGGGGCGGCCTGGGCATCGGCCTGAAGGTCGACTGCATCGACAACGTCTCCGACCCCTGGTACGCCGGTGAGTACGACCTCGCCTTCGACGGCTGGTCCGTCAATCCGGACCCCGACTTCGTGATGTCGATCCACACCTGCGCCGCGCTGCCGTCCCGGCCGAAGGAGTCGGCCACCACCGACAACTTCATCTGCGACAAGCAGTACGACGGGCTCTACGACCAGCAACTGGCCGAGTACGACCCCGCCAAACGGGCTGATCTGGTCAAGCGGATGGAGTCACGGCTGTACGACACCGGGTACATGAACGTCATGGCGTACCCGAATGCCGTCGAGGCCTACCGCACCGACCAGATCGAGTCGATCACGACCATGCCCGCGGACGCGGGCAACATCTACGGCCAGGACGGTTACTGGAGCTGGTGGTCAGCGGTCCCGGCCGCTTCCCCCGGCTCCGGCTCCGACGACTCCGGTGGCAGCTCCACCGGGGTGCTCATCGGTATCGGTGTCGCCGTCGTCGTCCTCGCCGGTGGCGGACTGCTGTTCGCCATGCGTCGTCGTTCCACCGCGGAAGACCGTGAATAGTCCATGAGCACAGAAAGCACTCCCGCGCTCCTGAAAGGCGCGGCGGGCGTGGACAGTGCGGAATCCGACGGCCCGGCTCCGGCCGGGCCGTCGGCCCGCGGTCCGCGCTCCCGCAGCACGCGCGCCTATATCCGCTATGTGGCGGGCAAGCTGGCCGGTGCGGCCGTCTCGCTGTTCGCCGTGCTCGTCACCAGCTTCTTCCTGTTCCGGCTGATTCCCGGCGACCCGGTCAAGCAGATGACCGGCGGCCGGCAGGTGTCCACGGAGCAGATCAGGGCGATGCGCCGCGAGTTCGGCCTCGACCTGCCGCTCTGGCAGCAGTTCACCGACTACTGCGGCAAGGCGCTGACCGGGGACTTCGGTACGTCGTACCAGTTCCGCGCCCCCGTGATCGACAAGATCACCGAGGCGCTGCCCGCCACCCTGCTGCTCACCGGTACCGCCTTCGTGATCTACACGGTCATCGGCATCTGGCTGGGTGCCCGGTCCGCGTGGCGAAACGGTTCTCTCGGGGACCGCTCCCATACCGGGATCGCCCTGACGCTCTACTCCGTGCCCTCGTTCTGGCTCGGTCTGCTCCTGATCATCACGCTGTCGGTGGGCATCGGCCCGATTCCCGGGCTCTTCCCGACCGGAGGCATGGAGTCCGGCAACACGATCGGCTTCGACCGCGTCCTCGACGTCGCCCACCACATGGTGCTGCCGGTCATCACCCTCGTCGCCGTCGAGTACGCGCGCACCCTGCTGGTGATGCGTTCCTCGCTGCTCGACGAGATGGGCAGCGACTATCTGACGACGGCCCGCGCGAAGGGGCTGCGCGACGATCTCGTACGCCGCCGCCATGCCGTGCCGAACGCGATGCTGCCGACGGTGACCCTGCTCTTCGTGAACCTGGGCACCACCGTGGCGGGCGCCATCCTGGTGGAGACCGTGTTCTCCTGGCCGGGGCTCGGCGGGCTCTTCTACCAGGCCCTGAGCGTGCCCGACCTGCCGCTGGTGCAGGCGCTGTTCTTCGTCTTCGCCTCCGCGGTGATCCTGATGAACACACTCGCCGATGTGATCTATCCGCTGCTCGATCCCCGGGTGGGCCGATGACGACCTCGACCGATGCCGTGAGCACCAGCGGCCCGCGTGCGCTCACCTGGGCCCGCAGACGCCGTTCGGCGGCCGCCTTCTGGCGGCAGTACCGCAGCCACCGGGCGGGCCTCGTCGGACTCGCCGTGCTGGCCCTGATCGCCCTGATCGCGCTGGCCGCCCCGCTGCTCGTGGGGGCCGGATCACAGAGCGTCACCCAGGCGCCGGGCGGTCCCATGGAGTCGCCGAGCGCCGAATTCCCGCTGGGGACCGACCAGTTCGGGCGCAGTCTGCTGGCCCTGCTGGTGTGGGGCACCAGGGTCTCGCTGACCGTCGGCCTGCTCGCGGCGTTCCTCTCGGTCGCGATCGGCACCCTGGTCGGAATCACCGCGGGACACTTCAAGGGCTGGTACGGGACCGTCGTCATGCGGATCACCGACTGGTTCCTGGTGATGCCGACCCTCGTGCTCGCCATCGCGCTGGCCACGGTCCTGTCGCGGTCCGTCTGGACGACGGTCCTGGCGATCGGCGTGACGACCTGGCCGACGACCGCCCGGCTGGTCCGCGCGCAGACACTGTCCGTCGAGTCCCGGCCGTACATCGAGCGCTCCACGGCGCTCGGTGGCGGCCACCGGCACATCATGTCCCGCCATGTGCTGCCCAACGTCATGCCTCTGGTGCTCGCCCAGACCACCCTGGTGATCTCCACCGCCATCCTCACCGAGGCGACCCTCGCCTTTCTCGGGCTCAGCGATCCCACGATCGTCTCCTGGGGCGGGCTGCTCCAGGACGCCCGTGAGGCCGGCGCGGTCAGCTCCGGCAACTGGTGGTACCTCGCTCCGCCCGGACTCGCCATCGCGGTCGTCGCCCTCGCGTTCACGCTGTGCGGCCGCACCATCGAGACCGTGCTCAACCCCAAGCTGGGGGTGACCCGTTGACCACCACGACGACCACCGCGAAGGAGCCCGGGACCGGGCAGCCACTGCTCGAAGTCCGGGACCTGAGGGTCACCTACGGCTCCGGAGCCCTCGCCGTGCCCGCCGTGCGCGGCATCGATCTGCGTGTCGAGGCCGGCCGGAAGCTCGGCATCGCCGGGGAGTCCGGGTGCGGGAAGTCGACGCTGGCGCTCGCCCTGCTGCGGCTGCTGCCCCCGTCGGCCACCCTGTCGGGCGAGATCCTGCTGGACGGCGAGGACGTCCTCTCCATGAAGTGGGGCCGGCTGCGGGCGGTGCGCTGGGCCGGGGCGTCGATCGTCTTCCAGGGCGCGATGCACTCGCTCAATGCCGTGCACCGCGTCGGGGACCAGATCGCTGAACCGATCCTGCTGCACCGGAAGGCCACCCCCGCCGCGGCCCGGAAGCGGGCCGGTGAACTGCTGGAACAGGTCGGGCTGCCCGCCGCCCGCGCGCAGGCCTATCCGCACGAGCTGTCCGGCGGCCAGCGCCAGCGCGTGATGATCGCGATGGCCCTGGCCTGCGACCCGCGTCTGATCGTCGCGGACGAGCCGACCACGGCGCTCGATGTGATGATCCAGGCGCAGATCCTGCGGCTGATCGAGCAGCTCGTCGCCGACCAGGACGTCGGGCTGATCATGATCAGCCACGACCTGGCGGTGCTCTCCGACACCTGCGACCGGCTGTCGGTGATGTACGCGGGCCGGATCGTCGAGGAGGGCCCGGCCAAGCAGGTGTACGAGAACGCCCGCCACCCGTACGGCAGGGCGCTGTCGGCCGCCTTCCCCAGGATCGGCGACCTCTCCTCGCGCCACGCCCCGCGCGGGCTGCCGGGCGACCCGCCGGACCCGGCGGCGCTGCCCTCCGGCTGTACGTTCCATCCGCGCTGCCCGCAGGCGCTGGACTCCTGCGCCTCCGCGGACCAGGAACTGCGGGCCGTCGGGGCCGGGCACCGGGCGGCCTGTGTGCTGGTGGAACCGGAGGCCGTCGCGGCCGCGCTCGTGGGCGCCGGTGCCGGACCGCCGGACGCCGGTATGACGGACGTCGGCCCACCGGACGCCGGTATGACGGACGTCGGCCCACCGGACGCCGGTCTGACGGATACCGGGGCCGCCGCCGGGGCCGCCGCCGGCCCTCCGGGGGCACAGCCCGGTCTTCCCGGGGCCGAGGAAGCGAGGAGCACCTCATGACCACCACCACTCCCCTGCTCAGCGCCGAGGCGCTGCAGGTGACCTTCCCCGGCCGGCGCGGTGCCGCCGCGGCACGCGCCGTGGACGGCGTCGACCTCGACATCCGGCCGGGCGAGATCGTGGCCCTGGTCGGCGAGTCGGGCTGCGGCAAGACGACCCTGGCCCGCTCCCTGCTGGGCCTGGTGGCGCCCAGCTCCGGCCGGGTCACCTTCGACGGCACCCCGCTGGACTACTCCGGCCGCGCCCTCAAGGCGTACCGCAAGCGCGTGCAGCTGGTCCTCCAGGACCCCAGCGGCTCGCTCAACCCCCGGCACACGGTGTACGACGCGGTCGCGGAGGGGCTGCGCATCCACGGGTACGCGGGCGACGAACGGGCCGCGGTGGCCGAGGCGCTGTCCCGGGCGGGGCTGCGGCCGCCCGAGCGCTTCTTCCTGCGCTACCCGCACGAGCTGTCCGGCGGCCAGCGCCAGCGCGTCGTCATCGCGGGCGCCCTCGTCCTGGAACCCGAACTGATCGTCGCCGACGAGCCGGTGGCCTCGCTGGACGCGTCGGTGCGCGGCGAGATCCTGGCCCTGCTGCTGCGGCTGCGCGACGAACTGGGGCTCTCCGCGCTGGTCGTCACGCACGATCTGGGTCTGGCGTGGAACATCGCGGACCGGGTGGCCGTGATGTATCTGGGCCGGATCGTCGAGACGGGTCCGGTGGAGCAGATCCTGACGGCACCTCAGCATCCGTACACCAAGGCCCTGCTGTCCGTACTGCCGGACGCGGAGGGCGAACCGGTGATTCTGACCGGGGAGCCGCCGGACCCGTCGAAGGTGCCGTCGGGCTGCCGTTTCCATGCCCGCTGTCAGGTCCTGGCCTCGGGCGAGGCCGAACGGGCGGGGGTGGCGGACGCCTGCCGTACGAAGGATCTGCCGGTGCTGGACGGGGGCGACGCCACCCAGGTGGCGTGCCACTGGGCCGCGGCGCTCCCGGAGGCACCGGTCCCGGCCTGACCGGCGCTCCGGCTCCCCTCAGCCCCCGGACGGGCCGGGCGGACCGTGGTGGATGGAGCCCGCCAGTTCGCCCAGCGGGCGGCCCGTGCCGCCCCAGCGGTGCTGGATGATCTCGGCCGCGATGGAGACGGCCGTCTCCTGCGGGGTACGGGCCCCGAGGTCGAGGCCGACGGGAGAGGCGAGGCGGGCCAGTTCCGCCTCGCCCACCCCGGCCTCGCGCAACCGGGCGGTCCGCTCGCGATGGGTGCGGCGGCTGCCCATGACCCCGATGTAGGCGGCGGGCGTCCGCAGCGCGGCGACGAGCAGCGGCACATCGAACTTCGGGTCGTGCGTCAGCACACAGATGACCGTGCGGGCGTCGACCGGGGTCGATTCGAGGTACGTGTGCGGCCAGGCGCGGACGACCTCGTGGGCGGACGGGAAGCGTTCCCGGGTGGCGAAGGCCGGGCGGGCGTCGCAGACCGTGACCCGGTAGCCGAGGAACGAACCGATCCGCGCGGTGGCCGCGGCATGGTCGATGGCGCCGAAGACGAGCATGCGGGGCGGTGGGGCGTACGTCTGGACGAAGACGGACACCTCCTGCATCCGGCGCTGGCCCCGCGCCCCGTACCGCTGCACCCCGGTGGCCCCCTGGGCCAGCAGCCCGCGGGCGTCGTCGGTGACCGCCGCGTCGAGCCCCTCGGCGCCGAGCGAGCCGGCCGTACGGTCCGCCAGGACCACCAGGAAGTCCCCGGCCCCCACGCCTCCCGGATCCGGATCCGTGTCCGGGTCCGTGTCCAGGTCCGTGTCCGGGTCCGCTCGCGGCAGGACCGTCGCCACCGCCACCGGCTCATCGGCGGCGACGAGATCCATCACCGTACGCAGCCGGTCGCGGTCCGCGGCCGAGGTGTAGGAGCGCACCAGGACCTCGATCGTGCCGCCGCAGGTCAGGCCGACCCCGAGGGCCTCGTCGTCGCTGATCCCGTAGGACCGCAGCCGCGGCCGGCCGGAGGCGAGCACCTCGTCGGCCACCTCGTACACATCGCTCTCGACGCAGCCCCCCGAGACACTGCCCGCCACCGCCCCCTCGGAGCTGACCGCCATCGCGGCACCGGGCTCCCGGGGCGCGCTGCCGTGGACGGCGACGACGGTCGCCAGGGCGAAGGACGTACCGGCCGTGTGCCAGTCGCGGAGTTCGGGCAGGATTTCGCGCACCCTGCAAGCATCCGCCGTCCGCCGGAGGACCGCGCGACGACGGGGCGGACCCCGGGCACGGAGGCCCGCGTCGGGCCGGTGCCAGGCGTCAGCTCAGGTGGCAGGCGTCGAGCGTCAGGCGTTGCGCTCGTACGTCTCGATCAGCTCGCTGCACCGCTTCACATCGGCGGCCATGGCCACCAGGAGTTCGTCGACCGAGTCGAACTTCAGCATCCCGCGTACATACGCGAGGAAGTCCACGGCGACATGCAGCCCGTACAGCTCCAGGCCCACACGGTCGATCGCGTACGCCTCGACGGTCCGCTCGGTGGCATCGAACTGCAGGTTCGTCCCCACGGAGATCGCGGCGGGCATCGCCTCACCCTCCACCTGGAGCCAGCCCGCGTAGACACCGTCGGCGGGGATCGCGGTGTGCGGCAGGGTCTCCACGTTCGCCGTCGGGAAGCCCAGCTCACGGCCGCGCTGCGCACCGCGCACCACGATGCCCTCGACGCGGTGCGGCCGGCCGAGGATCTCGGCGGCGCCCGCCACATCGCCCTCGGCGACGAGCCGGCGGGTGAGGGTGGAGGAGAACGGCTGACCGCCCCCGGCCGCACCGCTCACATAGAGGTCGATGACCTCGACGGTGTAGTCGTAGGTGGCACCCATCTCGGTGAGCAGCGCCACGTTCCCCGCCGCCTTGTGGCCGAAACGGAAGTTCGGCCCCTCGATGACGGCCTGTGCGTGCAGCTTGTCGACCAGCACCTTCACGATGAAGTCGGTGGGCGACAGCTTCGAGAACTCGGCCGTGAACGGCAGGATCAGCACCGCGTCCACACCCAGCTCCGCCATCAGCTCGGCGCGGCGGTGGTGCGGGGCGAGCAGCGGCGGATGGCTGCCGGGGCGGACGACCTCGCTGGGGTGCGGGTCGAAGGTCACGACGACGGACGGAACGCCCAGCTCGCGCGCCCGTTCCACGGCACGGCCGATGATCAGCTGGTGCCCGCGGTGCACTCCGTCGTAGGAGCCGATGGTGACGACGCTGCGTCCCCAGTCCTGGGGGATGTCCTCCAAGCCACGCCAGCGCTGCACTGTGACCGCTCCTCGCCCGAACCTGTGTACGTGTGTATGTCGATTACGCAGGTCTAAGACTGCCATGCTCACGTCCCGCGACCCGCATCGGCATCGGCATCGCGGGCCGCGATGCCTCCAGCGCCTCCACGGTCCGCCGGGTGCTCGGGCCCACCACGGCCGCCCATTCCTGCGGGGCGTCGGTCAGCCATCCGATGACCAGGGCGGCGAACCCGGGCACGTCCCGGGCGAGTTCGACGAGCCGCCGGTCGAAACGGGCGGCGCCCTCCGGTGTGCGCACCAGCAGTATGCCGGTGCGGTGGACCAGCGCGCGCGTGCGTACCTCGGGCCGGCTCCCGCACCCGGCCGCGGCGGCCCGCAGCAGCGCGTCCAGTACCTCCGGGTCCCGCCCCCTGTCCTGCTCGAACTCCAGCAGGACCTCCAGCAGCTCGGCCCGCAGCGGCCGGGAGTCGGCGCTCCCCGGACCCGCGAGCACGCCGGCGAGCGCCCCGCGCACGACGGGCGGCGCGGGCCGGTCGCGGAGCAGCCCGGTCACCAGGGGCAGCAGCAGGGCACGGGCGGCGGCACCGTGCTCCAGCCGCAGGTCCACATACTCGGCGGCACGCGCGCCGTCCTCCGGATGGCTGTCGATGTACTCCCGTACGAGCCCCGCGGCGTGCAGCGCCAGGGCGGGCGTGTCCAGCGCGGCCAGCTCCCGCAGCACCTCGCCCGCGCCGTCCCCGGGCCGGGCCAGCCGGGCGCGCAGGGCGGCGAGCACCGGCTGCGGGCGGGCCGGGAAGACCTCCGCCAGCAGTGCCACCGGCAGCCGGGGATCACCTGCGGCGAAGATCCGCAGGGCCTCGGCGAGGTAGTCGTCCCTGGTCTGCGGATCGCGGACGAGGAGGGTGAGCGCCGCCGCGTGCAGCGCGCCGGCGGAGCGGCGGCCCAGCAGGGCGAGGGCGGCGGTGCGCAGCAGGGCCCGGTCGGTGCCGGTGAGCGTGGCCCCGGCGAGCAGCGTGGCGTGGTGGGCGGCGGCCGGGTGCCGCGCGGGCCGGTCCTCGTCGCGCGCCCAGCGGGCCACGGCCCGGCAGAGCGCGGCGGGCTCGTCCTCGGCGAGGGCGGCGAGGAGTTCTGCGGCCCGGGGGTGGGGCGTCACCACGAGGGCGTCGGTCAGCTCGTCGACGGCCAGCTCCCGGCGGGCGTACAGGAGGGCCTGCGCGGCGGCGGCCACGGTGGGCCGCAGGGGCTCGTCCCGGTCGTGGAGCAGCGGGCGCTCGTCGGTGAACCACCGGCACAGCAGCGCCTGCACCATGGGCGGGTCGAGGGCGAGCCGCCGGGCCACGGCGTCCAGGTACCGTTCGTCCCCGTCCGCGCGCGGGACCCCGTCGGCGGGCACGAGCCGCCGCAGCAGGTCGATCCGGTCCTCCTCGGGCAGCCGCAGCCGCAGCCAGAACCGGGGGCCGAACTCCGCGTAGGCACCCGGCCCGGACGGTGACGTGCCGCCCCCGTCGGCGGACCGCCGGGTGATCCGTCCGGCGAGCACCCGCAGGACACCGAGATACGGGCGTGCGTCGGGCACGGTGAGCAGCGACCGGCCCAGGAGATGGGCGGCCCACCACGCGGCGTCCTCGTCCTGCCGTGCCTGCCCCTCCTCGGGGGAGAGCCGGTCCAGTGCCTCGATCAGATCGGCCATCCGGTGCGCCAGGGCGGAGGCACCCTGGCGGCGCCCCAGCAGGAGCATCGCCTGGATCACCGGTCCGATGCGGTGCCTCGGTACGGGCAGGCTGCGGGGCTCCGGTGTCCCGGGAAGCCCGTGGGCCGGCCGGGGCCGGCGGGGCACCTGGAGCGGTGCGGGCTGCCACCGCCGGTCGCGCCGGGGCTCGCCCGGTCCGAAGGACCGCCGGGGCTCGCCCGGCTCCGGGTACCGCCGTGGCTCCCTGGGCTGCTGGACCCGCTGGGGCTGGCGTGAGCGACGGGGCCGCGGCAGGGGCGCCCCGGGGACCGCCGGGGCCTCCGGGGCGGTCCGCGGTGCGTGCGCGCCGTGGGGCGCCCCGGCGGACGGGGCGACGGGCTCCTCCGCCGTGTGCCAGCGGTGCACCAGTGACCGCAGTGCCGCGTCGAGGTCCAGATGCGCGCCCTGCACCCAGTCCCCCAGCTCCTCATGGGCGAATCGGTAGCCCGCGCCCGCCGGGACCAGGAGGCCCTCTGTGAGGACCGCCGAGGCCCAGCCGGTACGCCAGGGGAAGATCTCCTCGAACGCCGCCCGGTCCAGCTCGCCCTGGCCCGGCCCCAGACAGCGCCGGGCCGCCTCGTGGACCTGCCCGGCCACCCGGGCGGCCAGCCGGCGCACTGCGGTGCCCCGGGGCCGCGGGTCGGCCGCCGCCGCGATCCGGACCGCGACGCGGACGCACATGAGGTCGAGGTGGGCGCCGAAGACGTCCTCGGTGCCGGGCCGGCCGGGCACGTCGGGGGGCAGCGCCCCGCGTACCTCGGCGAGCAGCCGCAGGGTGAGCGGGTGCCGTTCGTGGCCCGGGACGAGGGCGCCGGGCGGGATGCCGTACCGCTCGCGGGCGCGTTCGGCCTGGACCGCGGTCAGGTCGCCCAGCCGCAGCGCGGGCGGCAGTGCCCGGGCGGACCGCGCCGGGCGGTGCAGGGTGTCCGGCGGGTAGAGCGACCCGGCCCGCTCCCAGTGCTCGGGCCGGCAGGCGACGACGAGCCGTACTCCGTGCTGCCGCAGCCAGCCGGCCGTGCCCGCCGTCCACTCGGCGAGCCGGTGGGCCAGCAGCGGGGGCATCTCCTCGGGACCGTCGAGCACGACGAGCAGCGGGCGCCCGGCCGCGGCGGCCAGCCCGGCCACCCGCTCGGGGGTGGCCGTCGCCATGTCGCCCCGGGCCCCGGCCGCGGAGACGATCCGTGCGCAGCCGGCGAGGGTACGGGCGAGCGCCCCGGCGATGGAGGCGTCGTCCGCCAGCAGGTCGGCACCGCGCAGCCACAGCGTGAGCGCGGGGTCCTCGCCGCCGGCCCGGCGGGCGGCGAGGGCGGCGAGTTCCGTGGTGCGGCCGGTGCCGGGCGCCCCGACGAGTCCGAGGACCGTGCCCGTACCGTCCTCGAAGGCGGTGAACTCCGCGTGCACGTCCTCCCGCTCCACCGGTTCGGTACGCGAGTGGGGGCCGCCTGCGGAGCCGACCGAGGTCGCGGTGAGCTGGAGGGCACCGGCGAGGTTGAGGTCGCGCCCGTAGCCCGGGACGCCCGACGCGTTGCGCCGCAGCAGAGCGCCGAGCGGGCCCTCCGCGTCCTCGGGGCCGGCCGCGAGCGGCAGGGCGAGCCCGGCGGCCTCATGGGCGGCGCGCAGGGCGGTGCAGAGCACGCCGAGGACCGCACCGGTCACCGGGTCCGTCACCGGGCCTCCCACGGCCGCCCCGCCCGAGCGCAGCGCGTCGCGCCCGTCCGTGCCGAGGGCCAGTTCCAGCGCGGCGCCGACCGGATGGCCCAGGCCGCGCTCGGTGTACGTCGCCGGGGACGTACCGAGCACGCGGGCCTCGCGCCAGCCGTGCGCGGCGATCCGTACGTACGTCCCGGCCTCGATCCGGTCCCGTGCGGCGATCGGCAGCGGCTCGGTGCCGAGCGCGTCGGGGCCGCCGGTGCGCAGCAGTGCCAGGCCGAGCGCGGGCAGGGCGGTGATGTCGTCGGGGCCGAGCGGGACACTGCGGCCGTCGCTCCCGTGCAGCACCAGGGGGACGCCGGAGACGACGGCCTGGTGGCCGGTGACGACCGTCCCGCGGTCGTCCGCGACAAATCCGGTCCCTCGCGGCCGGCCGGCCTGATCGCAGATTCTTACCAGCTTCGACCGGTCCCCGCTGCCCATGCTGCAAACGGTAGGTCGGGAGTGATCGGCGCGAGAAGCGAGAGGTACGAACACGCCCCCTCGCGCACCCCTCATTCACTCCGAGCGCCCGTCCATTGGGGTGAATTCGCCGGGCAGGATGGACAGGGCTCATCCCGGGAGGGGGGTCGTGGAGCGGGCACCGGGGGCTGTGCCCGCTCCACGGCGGGAACCGGTGGTGGAGCGGGCAGGACCCGGAAGGGGAGGAACGTCCGTCAGGCGAAGACGGCGAGGCTCTTGGCCTTGCCCTTCTGCTCCTCGACGAGCACCAGGAACGTCCCGTCGGGCCCGAAGACCCCGACCGGTCCCGGCGGGTACGCGGGCATGTCCAGCCGGACCCCGTTGAGCAGCAGCCTGGCCCGCTTCTCGTCCACGTCCCAGCGGGGGAACGCGGAGGCGGCGGCCTCGGCGACCGGCATCACGGTCAGCTCCTCCTGGTGCGCCTCCAGCGTCCTCGCCGCGTCCAGCCCGTACGGGCCGACCCGGGTGCGCCGCAGCGCCGTGAGGTGCCCGCCCACGCCGAGCCCGGCACCGAGGTCCCGGGCGAGGGCGCGGATGTACGTACCGGAGGAGCAGACGACGGAGACGACGAGGTCGACGACCGGGGTCCCGTCCTCGGCGACCGCCTCGCGGACGTCGTAGACGTTGAAGGACGAGACGGTCACCGGGCGGGCCGGGATCTCGAACTCCTCGCCGCCGCGCACCCGCGCGTAGGAGCGCTTGCCGTCGATCTTGATGGCACTGACCTTGGACGGCACCTGCATGATCGCGCCGGTCAGCGCGGCCACCCCGGCGTCGATGCCCTCCCGGGTCACGCCCGAGGCATCGGTGGACGAGGTGATCTCGCCCTCCGCGTCATCGGTGACGGTGTCCTGCCCGAGCCGGATCGTGCCGAGGTACTCCTTCTCGGTCAGCGCGAGGTGGCCCAGGAGCTTGGTGGCCTTCTCGACGCCGAGCACGAGCACTCCGGTCGCCATCGGGTCGAGCGTGCCGGCGTGTCCGACCCGGCGGGTGCGGGCGATGCCGCGCATCTTGGCGACGACGTCGTGCGAAGTGAAGCCGGACGGCTTGTCGACGATGACAAGGCCGTCCGGCGTCCTGTTGTTCTGCTGTGTCATGCGGAGGCCGAGCCCTCGTTCCCGCCGGGGCGCTCGGGCCCGTCCGACCCCTCGGTCCCGTCCTCGTCCTCCGGCTTGCGGTACGGGTCGGCGTCGCCCGCGTACTTCGCGCCGGTCGACACCTCGCGTACCGCGGCGTCCTTGGCCCGCGCCTTGTCGAGGAGGTCCTCGATGGTGCGGGCGTTGTCCGGCAGGGCGTCCGGGACGAAGGCCAGGGTCGGTGTGAACCGGACCCCGGTCTGCCGGCCGACCTCGGAGCGCAGGACGCCCTTGGCGCTCTCCAGCGCCGCGGCGGAGGCCGCGCGCTCCTCGTCGTCGCCGTAGACCGTGTAGAAGACCGTGGCCTCCCGCAGGTCGCCGGTGACACGGGCGTCCGTGATCGTCACGAATCCGAGCCGCGGATCCTTGATACGCCGGTCCAGGGTCTCCGCGACCACGACCTGGATGCGATCGGCCAGCTTGCGGGCCCGCGCGTTGTCGGTCACCGGTCCGTCACTCTTCCTTCTGGTTTTTGCTTACGGGTCAGTCTTCGTCACTGTGCAGCCGCCGTCGAACCGACAGCAGCTCCACCTCGGGACGCGCGGCGATCAGCCGCTCGCACCGGTCCAGTACGTCTGTGAGGTGTCCGGTGTCCCCGGAGACCACGGCAAGGCCGATCTCGGCCCTGCGATGGAGATCCTGCCCGCCGGTCTCCGCCACACTCACCGCGTACTTGCGGTGCAGTTCGGCGACGATCGGACGGACGATGGAGCGTTTCTCCTTCAACGACCGTACGTCGCCGAGGAGCAGATCGAAGGACAGTGTCCCCACATACATGGATGTCCGGATGTCCCGCCGGTTCGGGTTCGGGTGCCCGGGGGCATCCCCCGGGCCGGCACAGCCGCGCCCCGCCCGCACTCGGCAGGGACATCCAGAACCGTACCGGAACGGCCGGGGCCGATCGACGGAAATATGACCCGTCGACCGGCCCCGACCGTTGAGGTACGGATCAGCCGCGCGGCTTCTCGCGCATCTCGTACGTCGCGATGACGTCGTCGATCTTGATGTCGTTGAAGTTTCCGAGGTTGATACCGCCCTCGAAGCCTTCGCGGATCTCGGTGACGTCGTCCTTGAAGCGGCGCAGACCTGAGATGTTGAGGTTCTCCGCGATGACCTTGCCATCGCGCAGCAGGCGCGCCTTGGTGTTGCGCTTGACCTCGCCGGACCGGACCAGCACACCGGCGATGTTGCCCAGCTTGGACGAGCGGAAGATCTCGCGGATCTCCGCCGTACCGAGCTCGACCTCTTCGTACTCCGGCTTGAGCATGCCCTTGAGGGCCGCTTCGATCTCTTCGATCGCCTGGTAGATGACCGAGTAGTACCGGACGTCCACGCCTTCGCGCTCGGCCATCTGCGCGGCACGCCCTGCGGCGCGCACGTTGAAGCCGATCACGATGGCGTCGGAGCCGGTCGCCAGGTCGATGTCCGACTCGGTGACCGCACCCACACCGCGGTGCAGGACCCGGATGTCGACCTCTTCACCGACGTCGAGCTGGAGCAGCGAGGACTCGAGAGCCTCCACCGAACCGGACGCGTCGCCCTTGATGATGAGGTTGAGTTCCTGGACCAGACCGGCCTTGAGCGCCTCGTCCAGGTTCTCCAGGGAGAACCGGACACCCTTGCGGGCGAAGTTGGCGTTGCGCTCACGGGCGGCACGCTTCTCGGCGATCTGACGGGCCGTACGGTCCTCGTCGACGACCAGGAAGTTGTCGCCGGCGCCCGGGACGTTGGTGAGACCCAGCACGAGGACGGGGGTCGAGGGACCCGCCTCCTCGACGTTCTCGCCCTTGTCGTCGAGCATCGCGCGGACACGGCCGTACGCGTCGCCGACCACCATCGTGTCGCCGACCCGCAGCGTGCCTCGCTGGACCAGGACGGTCGCGACGGCACCGCGGCCGCGGTCGAGGTGGGACTCGATCGCAATACCCTGCGCGTCCTGCTCCGGGTTGGCCCGCAGGTCGAGCGAGGCGTCGGCGGTGAGGACGACGGCCTCCAGCAGTGCCTCGATGTTGAGGCCCTGCTTCGCGGAGATGTCGACGAACATCGTGTCGCCGCCGTACTCCTCGGCCACCAGACCGAACTCGGTGAGCTGACCGCGCACCTTGGTCGGGTCGGCACCCTCGACGTCGATCTTGTTGACCGCGACCACGATCGGCACCTCGGCCGCCTTGGCGTGGTTCAGCGCCTCGATCGTCTGGGGCATCACACCGTCGTTGGCCGCCACCACGAGGATCGCGATGTCGGTCGACTTCGCACCACGTGCACGCATGGCGGTGAACGCCTCGTGACCCGGGGTGTCGATGAAGGTGATCCGGCGGTCCTCGCCGTTGACCTCGGAGGAGACCTGGTACGCACCGATGTGCTGCGTGATGCCGCCGGCCTCGCCCGCGACGACATTCGTCTTGCGGATCGCGTCCAGCAGTCGGGTCTTACCGTGGTCGACGTGACCCATGACGGTCACGACCGGCGGACGGGAGACCAGAGCCTCTTCGCCGCCCTCGTCCTCGCCGAACTCGATGTCGAAGGACTCGAGCAGCTCGCGGTCCTCCTCCTCGGGGCTGACGATCTCCAGGACGTAGTTCATCTCGTCCGCGAGGAGCCGCAGCGTCTCGTCGGAGACGGACTGCGTGGCCGTGACCATCTCGCCGAGGTTCATCATCACGGCGACGAGCGACGCCGGGTTGGCGTTGATCTTCTCCGCGAAGTCGGTGAGGGAGGCACCGCGCGACAGCCGGACAGCCTGTCCGTTGCCGCGGGGCAGCATGACGCCGCCGACCGACGGGGCCTGCATGGCCTCGTACTCCTGGCGCCTCTGCCGCTTCGACTTACGGCCACGACGCGCCGGACCGCCGGGACGGCCGAACGCACCCTGTGTGCCACCACGGCCACCGGGACCGCCGGGACGGCCACCGAAGCCGGGACGACCGCCGAAGCCGCCGCCACCACCGGGACGACCGGCACCGCCGCCGCCACCCGGACCACCGGGACGGCCGGCGAACCCGCCGCCACCGCCACCAGGACCGGCCGGACGGCCCGCGAAGCCGCCGCCACCGGGACGACCGCCGCCGCCACCGCCACCGCCGGGACGACCGCCGCCGCCACCGGGACCACGGCCACCGCCGGGGCCACCGCCGGGACGCGGACCCGCAGCGGGACGCTGCGGCATCATGCCGGGGTTGGGACGGTTACCCGCGGGGCCACCGCCGGGGCGGGGAGCCTGCGGACGGGGCATGCCGCCCGGAGAGGGACGTGCGCCACCCTGACCCTGGGGGCGCGGGGCGCCGCCGGGGCCACTGCCCTGCGGGCGCGGGGCGCCGGGGCGCTCCTGACCGCCACCGGGGCGCGGGGCACCGCCGGGACGGGGCGCCTGGGGGCGCGCCATGCCGGTGGAACCGCCGGAGGTGAAGGGGTTGTTGCCCGGACGGGGACCGGCCGGACGGGCGCCGCCGGGGCGCGGGGCACCCTGGCCCGCGGGACGTGCGGGGCGGTCGCCGCCACGCTCGCCACCACGGCCGCCATCACGCTGACCACCGTCGCGGCCGCCGTCACGCTGACCGCCGGCCGGAGCCGGGCGGGAGGCGGGACGCGGGCCGGGGGTGGCGCCTGCGGGACGGGGGGACTGCTGCTGCGCGGGCGCGGCCGGCTGGGCCGGAGCCGGTGCCGAGAACTCGGCAGCGGGGACCGGGGTCACCGGGGCGGGCTTGGGCGCGGGCTTCGGGCCCGGACGCGGGCCCGCCGACGGCGCGGAGGGCGCTGCCGGGGCGCTGCTCGCCGGGGCCTCGGCGGCGGCCGGCTTGGGGGCCGGGGCGCCGGGCTTCGGGGCAGCAGGACGTGCCGCGGCGGCCGGGGAGGGCGCTGCGGGCTTTGCGGGCGCGGCCTTGCGGGGCGCGCCGGGCTTGGCAGCGGACTTGCCGGCGTTGCCGCCGGGCCCCTGCAGTGCGTCAGTCAATTTGCGTACAACCGGCGCCTCGATCGTCGAGGACGCCGAACGGACGAATTCACCGAGTTCTTGGAGCTTGGCCATGACGACCTTGCTCTCGACGCCGAACTCCTTGGCGAGTTCGTATACCCGGACCTTAGCCACTTCGCTCCTTTTAGGTCCGGGTTACCGCCGGACCGTCGCTACTTCATGGGCGTACTCATCGCGTACTCATCGAGTGCTCATCGCAATCTCGACCTACTTCCAACTCGCGAGGTACCTGACCGCACGGGGACCCGTGCCGTTCACTTTTCTTGCGGTGTCACCCGCTCGACGAACCGCCGCAGTGCGGTGGAGTCGAACGGCCCCTCGGCCTTGAAGGCCCGGGGGAATGCCCGGCGGCGAACCGCCAGGTCGAGACAGACAGAGGCGGGGTGCAGATAAGCACCCCGGCCGGGCAGCGTACCGCGTGGATCAGGGGCGCAGGCGCCCTCGTCCACCACGATGCGCAGCAGCTCGCTCTTGGCCGCTCGCTCCCGGCATCCCACACAGGTTCGCTCGGGGCAAGCGCGGGCTTGCGTCCGGCCAGACACGGTTAAGTCTACCTCCCCGTACCGACCTCACCCCTTTGGGGCAAAAATCGAACGGATGTTGTCGTGATCTCGGTGGCTTGCCACCCAGATCTATTCCTTGGAGCGGCTCCGGGTCAACGCCTTTCCGAGCGCTCCCGGGCCCGCTCGGCCCGCTCGCGGTCCGCGATGTCGCGCTCGGCGTCGGTCTCGGTGTCCGGCCGGATGTCGATGCGCCAGCCGGTGAGACGGGCGGCGAGGCGGGCGTTCTGCCCCTCCTTGCCGATCGCCAGCGACAGCTGGTAGTCCGGGACGGTGACCCGTGCGGACCGGGCACCGAGGTCCACGACCTCGACCTCGCTCACCCGGGCGGGCGACAGAGCGTTGGCGACCATCTCGGCCGGGTCGTCCGACCAGTCCACGATGTCGATCTTCTCGCCGTGCAGCTCGGCCATGACATTGCGCACACGGCCGCCCATCGGGCCGATGCAGGCACCCTTGGGGTTGAGGCCGGAACGGGTCGAACGGACCGCGATCTTGGTGCGGTGACCGGCCTCGCGGGCGATCGCGCAGATCTCGACGGAGCCGTCGGCGATCTCCGGGACCTCCAGCGCGAAGAGCTTCTTCACGAGGTTGGGGTGGGTGCGCGAAAGCGTCACGGACGGACCGCGCACGCCCTTGGCGACGCGCACGACATAGGTGCGCAGACGCAGGCCGTGGGTGTACTCCTCGCCGGGCACCTGCTCCTGGACCGGCAGGATCGCCTCCAGCTTGCCGATGTCGACCAGGACGTTCTTCGGGTCCTTGCCCTGCTGGACGACGCCGGTGACGACATCGCCCTCGTGGCCCGCGTACTCGCCGAAGGTCTTGTCGTCCTCCGCGTCACGCAGCCGCTGCATGATGACCTGCTTGGCGGTGGACGCGGCGATACGGCCGAAGTCGGACGGGGTGTCGTCGAACTCCTTGGGCTCCTGGCCCTCTTCGAGATCGGCCGGGTCCTCCTTCGCCCACACCGTGACATGGCCGGACTCGTCCAGCTTCACCCGTGCCCGGCGGTGGCTGTGCGGGGTGTGGTGGTACGCGATGAGGAGGGCCGATTCGATCGCTCCGACGAGCACCTCGAAAGGGATCTCCTTGCTCTGCGCCAAGCCCTTCAGAAGCTTCACATCGATGTCCACGGCTACGCCTCCTCTTCCTTCTTGTCCTTGCGGTTGAATTCGATCTCCACGCGCGCCCTGGCGATGTCGGCGAAGGCGACCCGGCGGGACGTGGGCTTCCGGCCCTTGACGCCCGGCACTTCGAGGTCCAGCCCCTCCTCGTCGACGGCCAGGATGCGCGCGACCAGCTCGTCCTGGTCCGGGCCGGCGGTCAGCCTGAACCTGGCGAGCCTGCCGGTGGCGCGTACGTAGTGGCGGTGCTCGGTCAGCGGGCGGTCGGCGCCCGGCGAGCTCACTTCCAGGACGTACTCGTCCTCGCCCATCACGTCGGTCTCATCGAGCTTCTCGGAGATCTCGCGGCTCAGCTCGGCACAGGTGTCGAGCTCCACGCCCTCCTCGGAATCCACGATGATCCGCAGCACACGGCGCCGGCCTGCCCGGGAAAGCTCGATCTCCTCGAGATCCAGCTGCTTCGCGGCGGCGAGCGGTTCCAGCAGTCCGCGCAGCCTCTCGCTCTGGGTGGTGCTCATCCGGGTGACTCCTCGGCCGCGTGTGCTGTTGTGGGGATCGTCGTGCGTCAGGACAAAGGGTATCCGGTCCCGAGGGGTGTTGCCGTCCGCCTGCCCCCGCTCCCGCGGGTACGCTCGCCTGCGGTGATCACTTCAGGACAGATCCGGTCAGGATCGGTCCAGACTCGAAGGAGAAAAGTGCGGCGCACGGGGACGACGCGCAGGGGGGCGCTCACGGCGACGGGTGCTCTGGCAATGGGCGCCGTGCTGGCCGGCTGCGGTGGCGACGGCGGGACCGAGGGCCGCGGGGGCGCCGCGCGCACCGGCGTACAGGCGGCCGCCGTCCGGGCCGACCGGGCACTGCGGGCCTCGGCCGTCCGGACCGGCGCCGGGCTGCTCGCCCGGTACGAGGCGGTCGGCACGGCCCATCCGGCGACCGCGGCGGGGCTCGCTCCCCTGCGGGCGGCGACGGAGGAACATCTCAAGGCCCTCTCGGCGGGCGCCGGGAAGAAGCAGTCGCTCCCTTTGGTCAGGACGCCCCCGGTGGCCGACGCGAGGACCGCGGTGAAGGAGCTGGCCGCGGCGGAACGGCGGGCCGCCGACGCCCACGCCAAGGCCCTGCTGACGGCGGGACCGGAGCTGGCCCGGCTGCTGGCATCCATCGCGGCGGCGTCCGCGGCGCACGCGTACCTGCTGACCGAACTGGCCAAGGAGACCTCATGAGCACGCAGGCCGGGAAGCCGGACGAACCCGCACCCGCCCTGGCCGCCGCGCTGGCGGCGCTGGCCGCCGAGCACGCCGCGGTCTACGGCTACGGGGTGGTGGGCGGCCGGGTCGCCCGCGAGCGCCGCGACGAGGCCACCGCGGCGTACGACGGTCACCGGGCCCGCCGGGACGCGCTGGTGCGCACCGTGCGTGACCTGGGCGGTGCGCCGGCCGCGGCGGCCGCCGCGTACGCTCTGCCGTTCGCGGTGACCGGCCCGGCGGCCGCGGTGCGGCTCGCCGCGGTGCTGGAGGACCGGGTCGCCGGCGTCTACTCCGATCTCGTGCGCGCCGCCGAGGGGCCGCTGCGCGGGGAGGCGGCGGGAGCCCTGCGCGAGGCCGCCGTGCGCGCGGTGCGCTGGCGGGGCAGCGGCGTAGCCTTTCCTGGGCTTGCCGAGCGGGCCGCCGGCCGCGAACCCGCGGCGACGGCACCCGTGGAGGCCGCCGGGGCGGACGGGACGCACTGACAGAAAGATCTGAAAGGGAACAAAAGACGTATGGGTTTCGAACCGCCGCAGCGTCTGGTGCGAGCGCTCTGCGAGACGTACGGGGAAGCCGCCGCCGCCGACTGGCTCGGTCAGCGGCTCCCCGCACTCACCGCGGAGGCGCTGACCGGCAAGGGACAGGATCTGTCCGTCGAACGGGTGGTCGCCCCCGGCGGCCGCAGCAGTCTGGTCCTGCTGGTGCGGCGGCCCGACGGAACCCCGGCCGCGCTGAAGATCGCCCCGCCCTGCGCCGGACCCGAACAGGAGCGGGCGGCGCTGGCGCACTGGGACGGCTGGGGCGCGGTACGGCTCCTGGACCTTCCGGGCGCCGGGGCGGACCCGGCCGGCGGGCTGCTGCTGGAGCGGCTGCACCACGAGGTGTCGCTGCGTTCTCTGCCGGAGGCGAAAGCCCTGCTGGAGGCGGCGGGCACGGTGCGGCGGCTGTGGGTCGAACCGCCGGCCGGGCATCCCTTCGAGACGGTCACCGAACGGACCGCACGTCAGGCCGGGCCGATGCGCGACGCCGCCGAGGCGGACCCGGTGCTGGCCCCGCTCGTCTCCGCGGCTCTGGCCGCCCGCGCGGAGCTGGTCGCCCACTCCCCCGAACTCCTGCTGCTGCACGGCAACTTCCGCCAGAGCAAGGTGCTCTCCGGCGAGCGGGCGCCCTGGCTGACGGTGGGTCCCGAACCGCTCGTGGGTGAGCGCGCCTACGATCTGGCGCGGCTGGTCCGTGACCGGGTGGAGGACCTGATCGCCTCGCCCGGCGGCCCCGTGACGGCACGCCGGAGGGTCAAGAAGCTCGCGGAGTCGCTGGATGTGCAGCAGGAACGGCTGCACGGCTGGACGCTGTTCCGGGCGGTGGAGTCGGGGACCCGGGCACTGACCGAGGGGCGGCGGCAGACGGGCGAGCTGACGCTGGAGTTCGCGGGCTGGCTCTGAGGACCCTCCCGTAAGCCCCGGCGGGCGCCCCACGAGGACACCCCCGCACACCTGCCGGCACGAGACGGCCCCCGCAGCACCTGCCGGTGCGCGGGGGCCTCGTCGTGGGCGCGGGCGGATCAGCCCAGGTCGGCGGTGATACGCGCGATGGCCTCGTCGACGGTGAGCTCCTCGCGCTCGCCGGTACGCCGGTCCTTCAGCTCGACGACACCCTCGGCGGAGCGGCGGCCCGCGACCAGGATCGTCGGTACGCCGATGAGCTCGGAGTCGGTGAACTTCACGCCGGGCGAGATGCCCGCGCGGTCGTCGACCAGGACCCGGACGCCGGCGGCGCCGAGCTTCTCGGAGACCTCCAGGGCCAGCTCGGTCTGGAGCGCCTTGCCCGCCGCGACGACATGGACATCGGCCGGGGCGATCTCGCGGGGCCAGCACAGGCCCTTGTCGTCGGCGGTCTGCTCGGCGAGTGCGGCCACGGCGCGGGAGACGCCGATGCCGTACGAGCCCATCGTGACCCGGACGGGCTTGCCCTGCTGGCCGAGGACGTCGAGGGAGAAGATGTCGGCGTACTTGCGGCCGAGCTGGAAGATGTGGCCGATCTCGATGGCACGGTCCACCTGGAGGCCTGCGCCGCACTCGGGGCAGGGGTCGCCCGCCTCGACGACGACGACGTCGAGGTACTGGTCGACCTCGAAGTCGCGGCCCGCGACGACGTTCTTCGCGTGCTTGCCCTCCTTGTTGGCACCCGTGATCCAGGCGGTGCCGGCGGCGACGCGGGGGTCGGCGATGTAGCGGACCTTCTCCAGGCCCTGCGGGCCGACGTAGCCGCGGACCAGCTCGGGGCGGCCCACGAAGTCCTCGGCAGTGACCAGTTCGACGACGGCGGGGGCCAAGTGCTCGCCGAGCTTGCCGAGGTCGACCTCACGGTCGCCGGGCACACCCACGGCCACGATCTCGCCGTCGACCTTGACCAGGAGGTTCTTCAGGGTGGCGGACGCCGGGACGCCGAGGTGGGCGGCGAGGGTCTCGATGGTCGGGGTGTCGGGGGTGTCCAGCTCCTCGACGGGGCCGGCCGCGGAGCCGTCCACCGGGGTGGCCCGGAAGGTCACGGCCTCGGTGTTGGCGGCGTAGTCGCAGTTCGGACAGTCGACGAAGGTGTCCTCGCCGGCGGGCGCGGGAGCCAGGAACTCCTCGGAGGCGGAGCCGCCCATGGCCCCGGAGACGGCGGAGACGATCCGGTGGTCGAGGCCGAGGCGCTCGAAGATCCGGATGTAGGCGCCGCGGTGCAGCCGGTACGCCTCGGACAGGCCCTCGTCGCTGGTGTCGAAGGAGTACGAGTCCTTCATCTGGAACTCGCGGCCGCGCAGCACACCGGCGCGGGGGCGGGCCTCGTCGCGGTACTTGGTCTGGATCTGGTACAGGATCACGGGCAGGTCCTTGTAGGACGAGCACATGTCCTTGACGACCTGGGTGAAGATCTCCTCGTGCGTGGGGCCGAGGAGGTAGTCGGCGCCCTTGCGGTCCTTGAGCCGGAAGAGCAGGTCGCCGTACTCGTCGTACCGGCCGCTCGCCTCGTACGCCTCCTTGGGCAGCAGCGCGGGAAGCAGGACCTCCTGGCCACCGATGGCGTCCATCTCCTCGCGGACGACGCGGGTGATGTTGTCCAGGACCTTCTTGCCGAGCGGCAGCCAGGACCAGATGCCGGCGGCCGTGCGGCGTACGTATCCGGCCCGGACGAGCAGCTTGTGGTTGAGCGTCTCGGCGTCCGCCGGGTCGTCGCGCAGTGTCTTGATCATCAATCGGGACATGCGCTGGACCTGGGCCATGGTGAACTCCTGCTCGGAAGGGTGGTGTGGCCGAGGTTAACCGGGCGGCCCGTGCGGGCGGAAATCGATTCAGCCGGAACGGCGCAGCGGCAGCGGTGCGCCCATGACCGCGTACGGCAGCGGGGCGCTCGGGAAGACCACCTGCCGGGCCAGGTCCCGGTAGCCCAGGGAGCGGTACAGACCGCGGGCCGGGCTCTCCCTGTCGATGGCGGAGAGGATCGAGCGGGGATGGTCCACGGCGTCGGTGACGGTGGTGATCAGGGCGCGTCCGATGCCGCGCTGCTGGTGGTCCGGGTGGACATGGAGCTCGGTGATGACGAAGGAGTCGTCCAGCCAGCCGTCGGAGCCGGTCGCCCGCAGATAGGGCTCGACGACGGTGGACCACCAGTGGGCGCGGTCGTTCGGCAGGCCGTAGACGAACCCGACGAGCCGCCCGGTGGGGGTGGTGGCGCCGAGGGCCCGTGCGCGGGGATGTTCGAGGTGTCTGAGGACGATGTGGCGGCGCACATCGATCTCGTCCTGGCTGAGTCCGAAGGCGACGGCCTGGACGAGAAGGGCTTCGTCGACCCGTGCGGCCAGGTCGATCGGGCCGATCACGATGCCGGGGGTCCGGGGGCCGTTCCCGGGAACTGCTGCTGCCATGCGCGAACCCTACTGTCCGTACCGCACGGCGGGCACAGCCCGCCGCGGGCCGCTCACGGCGGCGCGCATGCCTCCGGCCCGGCCACCACGCTCCGCCGCGGTCAGAACAGCACGCTCATGAAGGCGCCGACCTCACGGAAGCCGACGCGGGCGTACGCCTTGCGCGCGGGGGTGTTGTAGTCGTTCACGTACAGGCTGACGACGGGTGCCACATCGTCCAGCGCCTGGGCCAGGACGGCCGCCATGCCCGTCTCGGAGAGACCGCGGCCGCGGAATTCGGGGGCGACCCAGACGCCCTGGATCTGGCAGGCCAGGGAGGTGGCGGCACCGATCTCCGCCTTGAAGAGGACCTTGCCGTCCTCGATGCGGGCGAAGGAGCGGCCGGTGCTGACGAGTTCGGCGACGCGGGCCTGGTAGAGGAGTCCCCCGTCGCCCGCCAGCGGGGAGATGCCGACCTCCTCGGTGAACATCGCCACGCAGGCCGGCATCAGGATGTCCATCTCGTCCTTGCGGACGCGGCGTACGAGCGGGTCGGCCGGCACATCGGCGGACAGGCTGTCGGTGACCATGAGCGGCTGGTTGGCCCGGACCTCGCGGGCGGGGCCCCAGCTCGGTTCCAGCAGGCGCCACAGCTGGGCGGTGGGTTCGGCGGGGCCGACGATCGAGGAGCAGCGGCGGCCGGCCCTGCGGGCCCGGTCGGCGAAGGCCCGGACCGCTTCGGGCCCGGCGCAGATGGGGACGAGATTGGCACCGGAGTAGCACAGCGAGCGCAGCCTGCCGTCGGCGTACCAGCCCCACATCTCCCCGCCGAGCCGCCATGGGTCGAGCCCCGCGACCTGCACGCGGGACGTCACAAAGGCGTTGGCCACGGGCTCGCTCTCCAGGATGGCGAGCGCTGCGCCGAGGTCGCTGGGTTCGAGGACCCGGGTGGTGGTCTGCGTCAACACGAGGGGGCCTCACCATACGGTCTGCTGATTTCCGCACTGTACCGAACAAGCCTGTCGGGCGCCGCTCACGGACCGGTCCGCTTCCGGGCGGGAGCACCCCGGCGGGTCCGGCACGGTACGGCCGCGCCCCGCCGGACACGGGGTCCGGCGGGGCGCGGTCGGGAAGTGCGGGGACGGGTCAGCTGATGGAGACCTCGGGTTCGCCGGACGGGATGCCGTCCTTCTCCATCTGCTCAGCGATCTTCATCGCCTCTTCGATGAGGGTCTCGACGATCTTCGATTCCGGCACGGTCTTGATGACCTCGCCCTTCACGAAGATCTGGCCCTTGCCGTTGCCGGAGGCGACACCGAGGTCCGCCTCACGGGCCTCGCCGGGACCGTTGACGACGCAGCCCATCACGGCGACCCGCAGCGGGACCTCCATGCCTTCGAGGCCCGCGCTGACCTGGTCCGCCAGCTTGTAGACGTCCACCTGCGCCCGGCCGCACGACGGGCACGAGACGATCTCCAGCCGCCGCTGCTTGAGGTTCAGCGCTTCGAGGATCTGCAGGCCGACCTTGACCTCCTCGACGGGCGGGGCCGACAGGGACACCCGGATCGTGTCGCCGATGCCCTCGGAGAGCAGCGCGCCGAAGGCGACGGCCGACTTGATCGTGCCCTGGAAGGCGGGACCCGCCTCCGTCACTCCCAGGTGCAGCGGGTAGTCGCTCCGCGCGGCCAGCTGACGGTAGGCGTTCACCATCACGACCGGGTCGTTGTGCTTCACCGAGATCTTGATGTCGCCGAAGCCGTGCTCCTCGAAGAGGGACGCCTCCCACAGCGCCGACTCGACCAGGGCCTCCGGGGTGGCCTTGCCGTACTTCTTCAGCAGCCGCGCGTCCAGCGAGCCCGCGTTCACGCCGATCCGGATCGGCGTACCGGCGTCACCGGCCGCCTTCGCGATCTCCTTGACCTTGTCGTCGAACTGCTTGATGTTGCCCGGGTTCACCCGGACCGCCGCGCAGCCCGCGTCGATCGCCGCGAAGACGTACTTGGGCTGGAAGTGGATGTCCGCGATCACCGGGATCTGCGACTTGGCGGCGATGGTCGCCAGCGCGTCGGCGTCGTCCTGGGTCGGGCACGCCACCCGTACGATCTGGCAGCCCGACGCCGTCAGCTCGGCGATCTGCTGCAGCGTGGCCCCGATGTCCGACGTACGTGTCGTCGTCATCGACTGCACGGAGACGGGAGCGTCCCCGCCGACCGCGACCGAGCCGACCTGGATCTTCCGGCTGGCCCTCCGGTCGGCGAGCTTGGTCGGAACGGCCGGCATTCCGAGAGAAATCGCAGTCATGCGCTGAGCATCCCCAAGGTGTGGATCAAGGTGCGGATCAAGGTGGTTCACGGTGCCGGGATCGACGGGCTCCGGCTTTCGAGGTTACGGCACGGAAGCGGTGACGGACGCATCACACCGCCCGGGCGAACCGGTGGTGGGCCGCCGGACACCACGTGTGTGTCCGGCGTCCACCTGTGGGGCCGCCGGGGCGGATGCGGCGGTCAGGAGATCTTGACCGGGTTCACGATGTCGGCGACCAGGACGAGCAGGGTGAAGCAGATGAAGACCCCGGCGACGACATAGGCGACCGGCATCAGCTTCGCCACGTCGAACGGGCCCGGGTCGGGACGCCTGAAGACCTTGGCCAGATTGCGGCGCACGGCCTCCCAGAGCGCGCCCGCGATGTGCCCGCCGTCGAGCGGGAGCAGCGGGAGCATGTTGAACAGGAACAGGGAGAGGTTGAAGCCGGCCAGCAGGAACAGCATCATCGCCATCTGGTTCTGCGCCGGGACATCCAGCGTCATCACCTCGCCGCCGATCCTGGCGGCACCGACCACCCCGACCGGGGAGTCGTCGGCGCGCTGGCCGTCGCCGAAGGCCGCGTCCCACAGGTCCGGGATCTTGGAGGGCAGGGCGATGATCGAGTCGACGCCGTTCTCCAGCATGTCGCCCATGCGCACCACGGACTCGCCGAAGGTGAGCGGCACGATCTCGGTCTGCGCGGCGAAGCCGAGGTAGCCCGCCTTGATGTACTGGTCGGGCACGACCTCGCCGTTGGAGTCCTTCTTCGTGACGGCGTTCTCGCGCAGCACGGCGTGCAGCGTCACTTCCTGGCCGTCGCGCTGCACGGTGAGGGTGGCGGGACCGATGGTCCCGCGGATGCGGTCGGAGAGCGTCGCCCAGTCGTCGATCGGCTGCCCGTCGAAGGCGACGATCCGGTCGCCCTTCTGGAGTCCGGCGGCCTGGGCCGGTGAGACGGGGTCGGACTTCTTGCAGGTGTCGCGGTCCTCGCTCTGCGAGATCACGCACTTCTGGACGCCGGCGACCTCGGTGGTCTGGGTCTGGAATCCGAAGCTCATCGCCACGCCGATGAAGATCACGACGGCCAGGACCAGGTTCATGAACGGTCCGGCGAACATCACGATGACGCGCTTCCAGGGCTTGCGCGTGTAGAAGAGCCGCGTCTCGTCGCCCGGTTCCAGCTCCTCGTAGGCGGCGGATCTGGCGTCCTCGATCATGCCGCGCCAGGGCGAGGTGGAGCGCGCCTCGATCCGGCCGTCCGCCCCGGGCGGGAACATGCCGATCATGCGGATGTAGCCGCCCGCCGGGATGGCCTTGATGCCGTACTCGGTGTCGCCCTTCTTGCGCGACCAGAGGGTCGGGCCGAAGCCGACCATGTACTGCGGCACCCGGATGCCGAAGAGTTTGGCGGTCGAGAGGTGGCCCAGTTCGTGCCAGGCGATCGAGAACAACAACCCCACGGCGAAGATGACGATCCCCAGGATCGTCAGCAGGATCGTGGTCAGACTCATGCGCGCGCCTCCGCTGTCGCTTTCGCCGAGAGTTCCCGGGCCCGGGCACGGGCCCAGGTCTCCGCATCGAGGACGTCCGCGACCGTCAGCGAAGTTCCCGGGGCGGGGGTGCCGTGTTCGGTCACCACCTCGGTGACCGTATCCATGATTCCGTTGAACGGCAGCCGTCCCGCGAGGAATGCGTCCACGCACTCCTCGTTCGCGGCGTTGAACACCGCGGGCGCGGTGCCGCCGAGCGTACCGACGTGCCTGGCGAGCCCGACGGACGGGAACGCCTCGTTGTCCAGCGGGTAGAACTCCCAGCTGGAGGCCTTCGTCCAGTCGAAGGCGGGTGCGGCGTCCGGGACGCGCAGGGGCCAGCCGAGGCCGATGGCGATCGGACCGCGCATGTCCGGCGGGGTGGCCTGGGCGAGCGTGGAGCCGTCGGTGAACTCCACCATGGAATGCACGTACGACTGGGGATGGACCACGACCTCGATCCGGTCGAACGGAATGTCGTAGAGGAGATGCGCCTCGATGACTTCCAGTCCCTTGTTGACGAGCGTCGCGGAATTGATCGTGATGACCGGGCCCATGGCCCAGGTCGGGTGGGCGAGGGCCTGCTCCCGGGTGACGTCGGCCAGGTCGCTTCTCGTCCGGCCGCGGAAGGGACCGCCGGAGGCCGTGACGACGAGCTTGCGGACATCGGCGCGGGTCCCGGCGGCGAGTGCCTGGAAGAGCGCGGCGTGCTCGGAGTCGACCGGGATGATCTGCCCCGGGGCGGCGAGCGCCTTCACCAGCGGGCCGCCGACGATCAGCGACTCCTTGTTGGCGAGGGCGAGCGTGCGGCCCGCCTCCAGTGCGGCGAGGGTCGGGGCGAGCCCGATGGAGCCGGTGATCCCGTTCAGCACGGTGTGGCAGTCGCTCGCGGCGAGGTGGGTGGCCGCGTCGGGTCCGGCCAGGATCTCGGGGAGGGGCTCCCCGGCCCCGTACTGCTCCCGCAGCGCCTCGCGCAGAGCGGGCACCGCGTCCTCGGCGGCGACCGCCACCGTGGCCACCCGCAGAGTGCGTGCCTGCTCGGCGAGGAGGGCGGTCCGGCCGCCCGCGGCCGAGAGCGCGGTGACCCGGAAGCGGTCGGGGTTGCGCAGCACCAGGTCGATGGCCTGGGTGCCGATGGACCCGGTGGAGCCGAGGATCACGAGATCCCGGCGTCCTTCTGCGGCGTCGAAGACGAGATGCGGGTCGGCGAGGGGGGCAGGGCTGTCGCTCATGCCCCCCATTGTTGCCGCATCGCCTGTGCGCGTGGACAGGGCGTCCCCGCCGGCCCGCGTCCGGCGCGGGATTTCCCCGTCCGGGTCGTTCTCAGGTCTGACGCGGTCTCCTGCTTCCGTCCGACCCCGGGCGCCCGCGGAACACCCATCCTGAAGTGATGCGCCGTCCGCTCCGCCGATGCCCCCTCCGCCGGTCCGCCCGCCCGTCCCTTCTCCCCGGCACCGGGCTGTGGCTCGTGCTCTGCGCTCCCGTGGTGACGTCCGCCATCTTTCTGGGGAGCGGACACCGGGCCGAGGCGGTGGTCGCGGTGCCCCTGCTGGGAGCCGCCGTGGGGGTCTCGCGGCGGTGGCCGCTCGCCGCGTTGAGTGTGCCGGTGCTGCTGGGCCTGTGGTGGGGTGCGGGGTCGCTCGCGCCCGTGTACTGGGCGGCGCTGGCGGTCTTCGCCTTCCTCGCGGGGTCCCGGCCGTCCGCCACGCGCCCCGGGCCGGTGTCCCTCGCCGGTGCGGCGCTGACGGTGGCAGCCGTGCCGGCGTGCGGTTACCTCACGCGGGAGCCGTGGGACCGGCCCGTGACGGTGCTGGGCCGGGTGTCCCTGGAGCTGCTTCTGCTGTTGCTGCCCTGGCTGCTCGGCCGCCACCGCAGGCGGTACGCCGAGCTGCTGTCCACCGGGCGGCGGGTCGCCGGTCTGGTGGCGAGCGAGCGGCGGGCGGTCGCCGACCGGGCCCGGATCGCGGAACGGGCCCGGATCGCGGGCGACATGCACGACTCGCTCGGCCATGAGCTGACCCTGCTCGCGGTCCGGGCCGCGGCGCTGGAGCTGAACCCCGCGCTGGGTCCCGGAGGCCGGGCTGCCGCCGGTGAGCTGAGGGAGGCCGCGGCGGCGGCGACCGGAAAGCTGCGCGAGATCGTCGGCGTACTGGGCACGGAGGACCGCTCCCCGGCCGGGGAGTCCGTCGGCGCTCTGGTGGAGCGTGCGCGCTCCTGCGGGGTCGCGGTCTCGTACGCCCCCTCGGGCGGGGAGGGCACGGACCGGATCGCGGAGGGGCTGCCGAGGATGACCGCCCTCGCGGTGCACCGGGTCGTCCAGGAGGGCCTGACCAACGCGGTCAAGCACGCCCCGGGCGCCGCGGTCCGTGTCGAGCTGGCGCGGGGCGGAGGGAGGGTCCGCGTCGGTGTGGTGAACGGGGCACCGAGGTCCGCCGGCCCGCCCGGGGTCGCCTCCGGCGCGACGGGGCTCGCCGGGCTCGGCGAACGCGTACGGCTGGCGGGCGGCACGCTGGTCTCCGGGCCCACGCCCCGGGGCGGCTTCCGGGTCGTCGCCGAGCTGCCCGCCCAGGCACCCGGGCGACCGGCCGCCGATGCGGGCGGCGGGACCGGATCCGGTTCCTGGAGCGGCACCGTGCCGGAGCCCGTTCCGTCCGCCGTCGAACTGGAACGGGCCGGACGCCAGGTGCGCCGGCTGCTGGCACAGACCGTGCGGGCACCGCTGGCGGTCGTCGCCGGAGCACTCGTCCTGGTGGTCCCGGCCAGCGTGGCCGGCTCGTCGTTCGCGGTCCTGGACGGTGAGCGGTACGCGCGGCTGACCGTGGGCGGGCCGCGCGCCGAGATGTCGGAGCGGCTGCCCGCGCTGCCCCGGGGCGAGCCGCCGTCCGGGGCGGGCGGGGCGCCCGCCGGGGCGGACTGCGTGTACTACAGCACGGCGCTGATGTCCTCGGACGCCTACCGGCTGTGCTTCACCGGCGGACGGCTCTCGTCCAAGGCCGTGGTGGGGCCGTCGTCCTGATCCGGCCCGCCCCCACCGCACTGACGCACGGTTCGGATGTGTGCCTCGACACCGAACCTCAGGCGCAGCCGCTCCATGTCCCGGCGGTCCCGGTCGGCCGGTTCGCGGCCCTGGTGGAACAGCACCTGCCGCTCGGCCGGGACGCGGCGCACCTCGGCGCCTCCCGAACGGGCGAAAGCGGCGCGGGGACACGGGAAGGGGCCCCGGCTCCGGACGCCGGCCCCGGACGCCGGGCTCCGGACGCCGGCCCCGGAAGTCTCAGCCGACGCTGTCCGCCTGTTCCCCGGCCGGTCCCGCGAACCCGGCGAAGACCTCGTGGAACTGCGGGAACGTCTTGCGGACACAGCCGGGGTCGTCGTACGTCAGCCCCCGGGTACGCAGTCCGGCGACCGCGAACGACATGACGATGCGGTGATCGCCGTGCGTGGCGATCTCCGTGGGACGCGGGACGCCGGGGTGGATCTCGATCCAGTCGTGGCCGGTGTGAACGGTGATGCCCATGCGGCGCAGGTTCCCGGCGCACGCCTCCAGCCGGTCGCACTCCTTGACCCGGGTGTTGGCGACGTCCTCGATCCGTACCGGTGCGTCCGCGTAGGGCGCGATGGCGGCCAGCGTCGGCATGGTGTCGGAGATGTCACGCATGTTGACGGTGAGTCCGCGCAGGGTTCCGTCGGACCGGACGGTGGTGCCGTCGGCCGTCGTGCGGACCTCGGCGCCCATCCGCCGCAGGACGTCGGTGAAGCGCAGGTCGCCCTGGAGCGCGCCGGTGCCGAGCCCGGGGACGGTGACCTCCCGGCCGGCGAGGGCCGCCGCGGCGAAGAAGTAGCTCGCGGTGGACGCGTCGGGCTCCACGGCGTAGGTGGTGGCCCGGTAGCCGCCGGGCGGGACGGTGAAGGTGTTCCCCTCCCGGGCGACCTCGACGCCGAAGCTCCGCATCATCGCGAGGGTGATCTCGATGTACGGCGCCGAGACCAGCTCGGTGACCTCGATCCGCAGGCCCTCGGCGGTGAGCGGGCCGAGCATCAGCAGGGCCGTGAGGTACTGCGACGACTCCCCCGCGTCCAGGGTCAGTTCGCCGCCCCTGATGCCGGCGGAGCGGACGGTCAGCGGGTGGTGGCCCTCGGCCCCGTCGTGGCGCAGGTCCACACCGAGGGTGCGCAGCGCCTCGGTGAGCGGGGCGAGCGGGCGGCGGCGCATCTGGGCGGAGGCGTCGAAGCGGTACGTCCCGGAGGCGGCGGCCGCCGCGAGGGTCGGCAGGAAGCGGGCGGTGGTGGCGCCGTCCCGGCAGTAGATGTCGGCGTCGGGGACGGCGGGTCCGGCCGGGCGGCCCTCGATGTGCCAGCGGTCCGCCTCGCGGGTGACCGCGTACCCGAGGCGGTCCAGCCCTTCGGTGAAGCCCTCGGTGTCGTCCGAGCGCAGGGGGCGCAGGAGGGTGGTGGTGCCCTTCGCCGCGGCGGCCAGGAAGAGGGCGCGCGCGGTGACGGACTTGGAGCCGGGAATGTCGATGACGGTCACGGTCCGTCATTGTGCCGTGTGCCGGGCGGCCGGGCGGGACGCGTCCGGCGGGTGGACGCGTCCCTTCCGGGCTGTCCCGCGGGGGACCGCCGCTCAGCGGATCGGCCGGTGGAGGTTCTCCTTGGTCGACGCTCCCGGGGTGGCGTCGGCGATCCAGGGGCCGTCGCCGCTCGGGTCGACGACGCCCTCCTCCAGCCAGGTGTACCTGCCGGCCAGCACGCCCTCGACCACCCGGCTGTCGAGGTCGTCGGTGTTGGACCAGAGGCGGGTGAAGAGCTCCTCGGCCCGGATCCGGGCCTGGTGGCAGAAGGCGTCGGCGAGCTGGTACGCCTCCCGGCCGTGGTCGCCGCTCGTGCGCAGGAGTTCGGCGCGCACGCAGGCGGCGCTCATCGCGAAGAGCTCGGCGCCGATGTCGACGATCCGGCCGAGGAAGCCCTGTTTGGTCTCCATGCGGCCCTGCCAGCGGGACATCGCGTAGAAGGTGGACCGGGCCAGTTTGCGGGCGGAGCGCTCGACGTAGCGCAGGTGGGTGGAGAGGTCGGGGTGGCCCGCGGGGTGGAACTCGCCGTAGGTCCGCGGGAGCTGGCCCGGTCCGGCGACCAGTCCGGGGAGCCAGCGGGCGTAGAACCCGGCGGCGTTGGCGCCCGCCCTGGCCTTGGCCGACAGCGGTTTGTCCGGGTCGATGAGGTCTCCCGCGACCTTCAGATGGGCGTCGACGGCCTCCCGGGCGATCAGCAGGTGCATGATCTCGGTGGAGCCCTCGAAGATCCGGTTGATCCGCAGGTCGCGCAGGAGCTGCTCGGCGGGGACGGCCCGTTCGCCCCGGGCGGCCAGGGAGTCGGCGGTCTCGAAACCGCGGCCGCCGCGGATCTGGACCAGTTCGTCGGCGATCAGGCAGCCCATCTCGGAGCCGTACAGCTTGGCGAGGGCGGCCTCGATCCGGATGTCGTTGCGGTTCTCGTCGGCCATCTGGGAGGAGAGGTCGACCACGGCCTCCAGCGCGAAGGTGGTGGCGGCGATGAAGGAGATCTTCGCGCCGACCGCTTCGTGCCGGGCGACCGGCCTGCCCCACTGTTCGCGTACGGCCGACCATTCCCGGGCGATCTTCAGGGACCACTTCCCGGCGCCGACGCACATGGCGGGCAGCGAGAGGCGCCCGGTGTTGAGCGTGGTGAGAGCGATCTTGAGACCGGCGCCCTCGGGGCCGATCCGGTTGGCGGCGGGGACACGGACGCGGTGGAAGCGGGTCACGCCGTTCTCGATGCCGCGCAGTCCCATGAAGGCGTTGCGGTTCTCCACGGTGATACCCGGGGAGTCCGCCTCGACGACGAACGCGGTGATGCCTCCCTGGTGCCCCTCGGACTCGGGCACCCTGGCCATGACGACCAGCAGATCGGCCACGACCCCGTTGGTGGTCCAGAGCTTCACCCCGTCCAGGACGTAGTCGTCGCCGTCGGGGACGGCGGAGGTGGCGAGCCTGGCCGGGTCGGATCCGACGTCGGGTTCGGTGAGGAGGAAGGCCGAGATGTCGGTGCGGGCCAGCCGGGGCAGGAAGGTGTCCTTCTGCTCCTGGGTGCCGAAGATCTTCAGTGGCTGCGGTACGCCGATCGACTGATGGGCCGAGAGCAGCGCGCCGACCGAGGGGCTGGCCGATCCGACGAGGGCGAGCGCCTTGTTGTAGTACACCTGGGTGAGGCCCAGACCGCCGTACTTCGTGTCGATCTTCATGCCGAGCGCGCCGAGTTCCTTGAGCCCCTTGATCACCTCGTCGGGGATCCTCGCCTCGCGCTCGATCAGGGCTCCGTCGATCCCCGTCCCGCAGAATGCGCGCAGCCGGGACAGGAACTCCTCGCCCCGCCGGACGTCGTCCGGGGACGGCAGGGGGTGCGGGTGGATCAGGTCGAGCCGGAAGCGGCCCAGGAAGAGCTCCTTGGCGAAGCTCGGCCTGCGCCAGTCCTGCTCGCGGGCGGCCTCGGCCACACGGCGCGCTTCGCGCTCGGTGACACGGGGGATCTCGGGCGTTTGGGGTGGGGCGGACATGAGGAGCTCACCTCGCCGCTTGGGGGGCCGATGGAACGGAACATACGGGTTTCGATGGGTACCGAATAATTCGGTATCACTTGTCCGTATCTACCCGATCCCAGCCGTGTCCACCACCCGTGCGCCGGGGCACGCGGACGGCCCGAGCCCCCGCACAGTGGGCTCGGGCCGTTCGCGTTCCCCCGCCCGCCGTCGTGCTGTCCAGGCGGAATGCGGGCGGGTGGCTCCTGAGGGCCTGGAGCCTCTCCGGAGGGCCCGGGGCCCTTCCGGAGGGTCCGTCCTAGAGGGCCAGGCCGGTGAGGACCAGGACGCGCTCGTAGGTGTAGTCGTCCATCGCGTAGCGCACGCCCTCGCGGCCGACGCCGGACTGCTTGGCTCCGCCGTAGGGCATCTGGTCCGCGCGGTACGAGGGGACGTCGCCGATGATCACGCCGCCCACCTCCAGGGCGCGGTGGGCGCGGAAGGCGGTCTGCAGGTCGTGGGTGAACACGCCCGCCTGAAGGCCGTACTTGGAGGAGTTGACGGCGGCGAACGCCTCGGCCTCGCCGTCCACCTTCTGGATGGACATGACCGGGCCGAAGACCTCTTCGCAGGAGAGCTTCACATCGGCGGGGAGGCCGGTGAGCACGGTGGGGGCGTAGGTGGCCCCGTCGCGCTTGCCGCCCGTCAGCAGCTCGGCCCCGGCGGCGACGGCCTCGTCGACCCAGGACTCGACGCGCTTGGCCGCGTCCTCGCTGACCAGCGGGCCGACGTCGGTGGCGGCGTCGGCGGGGTCGCCGGTGACCAGCGCCTCGACGGCGGAGACGATCTTCGGGAGGAGCCGGTCGTGGACCGAGGCGTCGGCGATGACGCGCTGCACCGAGATGCAGGACTGGCCGCCCTGGTAGTTGGAGAAGGTCGCGATGCGGGCCGCGGCCCAGTCCAGGTCGGCTTCGGAGGCGTAGTCGCCGAGGACGACCGCCGCGCCGTTGCCGCCCAGCTCCAGGGTGCAGTGCTTGCGGGGCACCGACTCCATGATCGAGTAGCCGACCGGGCCCGAGCCGGTGAACGAGATCACGGGCAGCCGCTCGTCCTGGACCAGGGCGGGCATCTTCTCGTTGGGCACCGTCAGTACGGACCAGGAACCGGCCGGGAGGTCGGTCTCGGCCAGCAGTTCACCGAGGATCAGCGAGGAGATCGGGGTGGCCGGGGCGGGCTTCAGGATGATCGGGGCGCCGACGGCGATGGCCGGGGCGACCTTGTGGGCGCTCAGGTTGAGCGGGAAGTTGAACGGCGCGATACCGAGGACGGCGCCGCGCGGGAAACGCCGGGTGAGCCCCAGGCGGCCGGTGCCGCCGGCGTCGGTGTCCAGCCGCTGGGCGTCGCCCCCGTTGAAGCGGCGGGCCTCCTCGGCGGCGAAGCGGAACACGGAGACGGCGCGGCCGACCTCGCCGCGGGCCCACTTGATCGGCTTGCCGTTCTCGGCCGAGATCAGCTGGGCGATCTCCTCGGTGCGCTCCCCGAGGCGCCGTACGACGTGGTCGAGCGCGGCGGCCCGGACGTGCGCCGGGGTTGCGGCGAACTCCTCGCGCACGGCGTGCGCGGCGGCGACGGCCTCCTCGACCTGAGCGTCGGTCGGCACGCCGACCGTGCCGACGAGACGGCCGTCGTAGGGGTTGGTGACGTCGAAGCTGTCCTCGCCGGTGGCCCGGCGGCCGGCCAGCCAGAAGGCGTGGGTGGAAGTCATGGCGGTTCCGGCCCTTCGGGGGTCGTGACGGAGTTCGCGGGCGCCCGGAGGGCTTCCCACTGGTGTCCCACGTTAGGGCGGCGGAGCGCTCGGGACGTTTGTCCGACATGGAGCACGCGGCAGTGGCCGTGCTACGAATTGTCGGAGGCGGCCGCCGGGCAGGGCGCGGACGGCCTGCCGGTCACTCCGGTGCGGACCCCGCCGCCGTCGTCGCCTTCAGCGCCAGCCAGAGCTCCATCCTGACGTCCGGGTCGTCGAGCGAGCGGCCCAGGATCTCCTCCACCCGGCGCATCCGGTAGCGCAGCGTGTGCCGGTGCACCCCCAGGTCGGCGGCGGCCGCGTCCCACTGGCCGTGCCGGGAGAGCCAGGCGCGCAGGGAGGCGACGAGGTCGCCGCGGCCCTTCGCGTCGTGCTCGTACAGCGCGCGGAGCATCCCGTCGGCGAACGCCCGTACCGCGTCGTCGGCGAGCAGCGGAAGCACCGAGCCGGTCGCCAGCTCCTCGTGCTCGACCAGCGCCCGGCCCCTGCGGCGGGCGACCGAGAGGGACTGTTCGGCCTGCTTGTACGCGGCGGACACGGCGATCGGTCCGGCCGGGGCGGAGAGGCCCACGACCACCTCGCCCTCCTCCGCGCCCGGCTCGCGCGCCGGGCGCGCGTCCTGTGCCTCGGCGTACGCGGTGCAGGCGGCGACGGCCGCGCCGCCGTCCGCCGCCAGGACCACCAGGCGGTCGCCCTCGGGCACCATGAGCAGCGACTCGCCGGACCGGGAGGCCGCGGACTCCATGGCCTCCGCGAGCGGTTCGGAGCCGGCCGGTTCGGCGGTCTCCGCGATCAGCAGCCGGAAGGGCGCGTCCAGCAGCCCGCCGTACAGGTCCCCCGCGACGGCCCGCGCGTGGTCGGGCTGCCCGGCCAGCAGCATCCGCAGGACCGCGGCGCCCAGGCGCTGTTCGGCGCCCTGGAGCGAGCGGGAGCGGGCGGTGGTGAGGGTGAGCAGGGCGACGGCCGAGTGCACGGCGTAGCGTTCGGCGGTCCCGAGCGCCGCGCCCGTGCCGACGGCGAGGGCGCCGCGGGCGCGCCGCCCGGTGCCCAGCGACTGGAGCTCGACCCGGTCGTCGCTGTCGCCGACGACCACGCTGGCCGGGGCGGGCCGCTCGCGCAGGCGCTCCACGTCCGCGGTGAGGCGGGCGGCCCTGCGGGCGGCCCAGTCGGGCGCGGCGGCGACGACCGCGCCGGAGGTGTCGTACAGGGCGGCCCAGCCGTCGATGTGCGCGGCGAGCCGGGTGAGCAGCCCGGCGGGACCGTCCCCGGCGACGGCGGCCCGGGTCAGTTCCCGCTGGGCCTCGAAGCCCGCGGTGACGGCGCGGTACTGGTCGGCGGCGATGGCGGCGGAGACGGCCTTGCTGATGGCGATGAACGGGGTGCGGCGCGGGACTTCGAGCAGCGGCATCCCGGCCTCCTCGGCGGCGTCGACGAGCGCCTGGGGGATGTCCTCGTAGGTGACGCCGACCGCGAAGCCGACACCGGCGACCCCGGCGCCCGCCAGCCGCCGCACGTACCGGCGCATCGCCCCGGCGTCCTCGGCGTCGAGATTGGTGGCGGTGACGAGCAGGAGCTCGCCGCCGTCCATGTAGGGCACGGGGTCGGCGAGTTCGCTGGCGTGCGCCCAGCGCACGGGGGTACCGAGCCGGTCCGCCCCCGCGCGCACCGTGAGCCTGAGCGCCGGATGCTTGATGAGCGAGGCGAGAGTAGGGGGCATGGGACCGGAACCCTCAGAGGTCGATGGTGTCGATTTCGCCGTCCCGTATGAACGGCTGCCTTCGATTCTGCCAGGGCGGCAGGGTCCCTGGAACCGCTCTCAGCCACCGAGCTCCACCAGGAGCGGGGGTGCGTGCTCCCCCGCCACCGTCGTCAGCGAGAGCACCGCGTGCCCCGCCGGAACGGAGTAGGCCAGTTCCGAGGCCGACCAGCGCTCCCGCTCGACCTGCCGTACGGTCACGGCGTCCCTGGTCACGGCCTTGCCGGTGACGAGCTTGCGCAGCGCGTGCAGTGCCCGGGTGAACGGCTGGTCGGCGAAGACGGTGTGCTGGGCGACCTCGCGGGTCTCCACCCACTCCTTGCCCCAGGCCTCCGTGAACCGTTTGCCGTCCCAGGTGGTGATGCCGGCGAAGGCCATGCTGCAGCCGACCGCGCCGAGCAGCGGGGTATGCAGCGTCTCCGGGACGTCATCGATGGTCCGCAGGGCCAGGACCACACCCGCGTTCACCGACCGCAGGCGCCGGATGCCCCGGACGGTCTCGGCGGTGACGGCGTGGGTGGCGTCGTCCAGGACGAGTCCGGCGAACAGCGAGCGGTCGGTACGGGCCGCGGCGACGGCGTTGAACTGGGCGAGCAGCAGCCGGGTGAGCAGCCGGCAGGCCTCCGCGTGGCCGCGCTCGGGAAGGTCGACGCGGACCCGCAGCGGATACTGCTCCAGGGAGCGCAGGGAGAAGACGCGGGCCTCGCCGCCGGTGGTGAAGAACCCTGCGAACGCGGGCCGGTCGAGCAGCGCGATCCGGTCGGCGAGTGCCGGCGCGGGATCTCCCGCGCCGCCCGCCTGCCGGGCGCGGGCATCCAGCTCGCGCAGCATCGCCGCGTGTCCGCCGGCTTCGAGTGCCGCCCGCAGCGCGGCGAGCGCGGCCGGGCCGCCGTCGAGGAGTTCGCGCAGTTCGGGGACGCCGGGGAAGTGGCCGTGCGCGGTGCGGTAGGGGCCGAGCAGCTGGGCCAGGACGGTCGCGGCGCGCCGGCTGTCGAGGCTGCCGACGTCACCGGCCAGCCCCTCCGCAAGCACGGCCGCGGCCTCGTCGGGGTCGGTCGTACCGCCGTAGAGGTCGAAGTCGTGGCCGGACGCCGGGTCACCGATCTTGACGACGACGTCGTAGGCGTCGTCGGGGCCGAGCGGTGCGCCCTTGGCGCCGACGGCGAGCAGCGCCGCCTTCCCGGCCAGGGCCTGGAGGGCGAGGGACTCGACGACCGGGCGCACCAGCCGGTCGGACTTGCCGGCCCCGGGCGGTCCGACCACGAGCAGCGAGGTGCCCAGCAGCGCGGGTTCCAGCGCCAGGCCCGAGCCCCGGCGGGCGTACGGGTTGTGCGCGTCGTCCGCGCAGCGGCCGATCCGGACCTGACCGGTGAGCAGATCGTGCTGTGCGGTGCGCCGGGGCAGGTCGCGGCTGCCCGAGGGGTGCAGCGCGGCGGCGCCCCCGTTGCGCAGTACGGCCTCGCCGAGCGCGGCGAGCCGGTCGGGGTGGTCCCGGCCGACGGCCCAGGCGTGGCGCAGCCGGGCGCAGTCGACGTCGTTCATCCGGCCGGCGCGCACCTCGGCGGTGAGGGTGTCGGCGGCGTCGGTCCATCCGGCGTCCCGCAGCTCGGGCCAGCGGTCGGGGGAGGGTGCGGCGAGCTGTGCCGGTACGGAGTGTTCCGCGTCCCCGCCCCGCGCGGCGGAGCCGCGGCCGAGGCGGGCGGCGGCCAGTTCGCGCCAGCGGCCCAGCCGGGCGAACGGCCAGAGCACCGCGGCGGCGATCAGCGTGTAGACCAGGTTCACGACCGTCTGGCTCTGGAAGTTCTCGCCGCCCACGACGGCGGCGACCAGGATCAGCGCGGGCCGCAGGACCGGCACGGCGTCCTTCCAGACGAGGAGCTGGGCCAGTCCGGCCGCGAGCGCCGCCGCCACCGCGAGCAGGGGCTGCCCCCGGCTCGCCACATGGCGCCGGAAGAGCTCGGACCAGTTGCCCAGGCGCCCGCAGCCGTAGACGAGGAGGCCGAAGAGGATGGCCTCGTACACCGTGAGGGCACGGGCCCCCTCGACCGTCGCGGGACCGCCGAAGCTCCCCGCGTACCACCAGTCGCCCGGCGTGAAGAGTTTGACCGGGATCAGCCGGTAGGGGATGTAGCCGTTGCGCCAGAGCGACCACAGGAGCAGGCCGGAGAGCAGCGAGATCACCACGCCGACCACCAGTGAGCGGTCGGAGACGCCCTCGGGCTTCTCGGGCGGGCGCGGGGTGTGGCCGTACCGCCAGACGCCCGGGGCCTGGGGCCGGCGCGGGGTGCGCAGCCACTCCCCCAGCGGGGTGCCCCCGTCCCCGGGCCCCACCCGGGGCGGCAGGGACGGCAGTGGTGGCGGGGTGGGTCCTGGCACACGTTTCGCACTCGTGCCCCGTGCGTGGTGCGTGCCTTCGTCGTTCATGAACCGTTGCCCCCTGACCAGCCAGGTCCGTCCACTGCCCCGGTCAATCTAGTGCGCGCGCACGGGTAGTTCAGCCAGGCGGCCGGATCCGTACGACGGGCACTCCCCGGCGCCCGCGTACCGGCATCTGTCCGCGACGGACAAGGACACGCGCCCACCACTCCCGATCGGAGCATGCCCGTGCCGTCGCGGCACCCCTAGCCTGCACGAAGAAGCGTCCGAAACACCCCCAGGAGCCCCTCATGACCGCAATTCCGCAGGAGCGCCGCGTCGTCACCGCCATCCCCGGCCCGAAGTCGGCCGAGCTGCAGGCTCGCCGTGTCGCGGCGGTCGCCGCAGGTGTGGGCTCCACCCTGCCGGTGTTCACCGCCCGTGCCGGCGGCGGGATCATCGAGGACGTGGACGGCAACCGGCTGATCGACTTCGGTTCCGGTATCGCCGTGACGTCGGTGGGCGCCTCCGCCGAGGCCGTCGTACGCCGCGCGTCCGCGCAGCTCGCCGACTTCACCCACACCTGTTTCATGGTCACGCCGTACGAGGGGTACGTCGAGGTCTGCGAGCAGCTCGCCGAGCTGACGCCGGGCGACCACGCGAAGAAGTCCGCGCTGTTCAACTCGGGTGCCGAGGCCGTCGAGAACGCGGTGAAGATCGCCCGCGCCTACACCAAGCGCACCGCGGTCGTCGTCTTCGACCACGGCTACCACGGCCGGACGAACCTCACGATGGCGCTGACGGCGAAGAACATGCCGTACAAGCAGGGCTTCGGTCCGTTCGCGCCCGAGGTCTACCGGGTCCCGGTCGCCTACGGCTACCGCTGGCCGACCGGTGCCGAGAACGCCGGCGCCGAGGCCTCCGCCCAGGCGATCGACGAGATCACCAAGCAGATCGGCGCGGACAACGTCGCCGCGATCATCATCGAGCCGGTCCTCGGCGAGGGCGGCTTCATCGAGCCCGCCAAGGGCTTCCTCCCGGCGATCGCCCGGTTCGCCGAGGACAACGGCATCGTGTTCGTCGCGGACGAGATCCAGTCCGGCTTCTGCCGTACCGGCCAGTGGTTCGCCTGCGAGGACGAGGGCATCGTCCCGGACCTGATCACCACCGCCAAGGGCATCGCGGGCGGCCTGCCGCTGTCCGCCGTCACCGGCCGCGCCGAGATCATGGACGCCGCGCACGCCGGCGGCCTGGGCGGCACGTACGGCGGCAACCCGGTCGCCTGCGCGGGCGCGCTCGGCGCGATCGAGACCATGCGCGAGCTGGACCTGAACGGGAAGGCCCGGCGCATCGAGGAGGTCATGAAGGGGCGCCTCGCCGAGATGCGGGCGAAGCTGCCGAACGGCGACATCATCGGTGACATCCGCGGCCGCGGCGCCATGATCGCGATCGAGCTGGTGAAGTCCGGTACGAAGGACCCGAACCCGGAGGCCGCCGGCGCGCTCGCCAAGGCCTGCCACGCCGAGGGTCTGCTGGTCCTCACCTGTGGCACGTACGGCAATGTGCTGCGCTTCCTGCCGCCGCTCGTCATCGGCGAGGACCTGCTGAACGAGGGGCTCGACATCATCGAGCAGGCGTTCGCCAAGGCCTGATCAAATCGAACTTCAGGCCGAGGGTGCGGGACTTTTCCCGGGGCTGGACGCGGCGCGCGTGTGGGCCTGTGAAGAAGGTGTGCGGGGCCGATGGCGGGACCGGGTTCCGACTGTCGGTCGCCCTCCGGCTGCCGTACGGTTTCTGCAGATGAGAGAAACACCTCGCCCGCAGGGGACTGCGGGCGATGCCGGGCCGGGGCTTCCCCAGCACGGACCCGGTCGTGCCTTCGCGCACACCACCGGAGCCTCTGGCTCCGGGACTTCTCACCGATCGGACGGCCGCTCGCCCCACACCCCCCGGGGCGCGCGGCGAACCGATCCGGCCGGCCATCCCGGAACAACCCCCCCTGTTCCCGGGTGGCCGGCTTCTCTCGTCGTCCGGCTGTCGGTGCTGCTGAGCGTCTTCGCGCTCATCACCTGGCAGGTCGTGGCCGACGGCCCCCTGCTCGGACCGGACGAGCGGATCGGCCGGGCCCTGGCGGGGCGGGGCTCCGCCGGGTTCACCGACGCCCTCTCCGACCTCGGCAATACGCAGGTCGCGCTGCCGGTCCTGGCCTGCGCGATCGTCTTCGCCCTGGTCCGCGGCGCCCGGCGCGAACCGTTGTACGCGGCACTCACCATGGCGGCCGTACCGGCGCTGGTCGTCCCGCTGAAGATCTGGACCGACCGCCAGGGCCCCCTGACCGACGCGACCGGCTACTACCCCTCCGGCCATACGGCGACCGCCGCGGTGGCGTACGGCGCGGCGGCCCTGCTGCTGGCCCCGTATGCGAAGCGCTCATGGCCGGTGCCCGCCGTCGCCGTCGTGCTGACGGCGGCGACGAGCACCGGCCTGGTGCTGCGCGGCTACCACTGGCCACTGGACGTGGCCGGCAGCTGGTGCCTGAGCGGGGTGCTGCTGCTGGCGCTCCGGGCGGGACTGGAGCGGGTCAGCCGCCGAAGTACGCGTCGAAGTTCTTCGAGAACTCCCAGTTGTTGAAGCGGTCCCAGTTGATCGACCAGGTCATCAGTCCGCGCAGCCCCGGCCAGGTGCCGTGGGTCTGGTACGAACCGCAGTCGGTCTTCTTCGTCAGGCAGTTCAGCGCCTTGGTGACCTCGGCGGGCGAGGTGTGCCCGTTGCCCGCCTGGGTCGAGGCCGGCAGACCGAAGGCGACCTGCTCGGGACGGAGCGCCGGGAAGACCTTCGTCCGGTCGCCCACCACCGGGAAGCCGGTGAGCAGCATGTCCGTCATGGCGACGTGGAAGTCGGCGCCGCCCATCGAGTGGTACTGGTTGTCCAGGCCCATGATGGAGCCCGAGTTGTAGTCCTGGACGTGCAGCAGGGTCAGATCGTCCCGCAGCGCGTGGATGACCGGGAGGTAGGCACCGGCGCGCGGGTCCTGGCCGCCCCAGGGGCCGGAGCCGTAGTACTGGTAGCCGAGCTGCACGAAGAAGGTCTCGGGCGCCATGGTGAGGACGAAGTCGGAGCCGTACTTGGCCTTGAGGGACTTCACCGCGGAGATCAGGTTGACGATGACCGGGGAGGTGGGGCTGCGGAAGTCGGTGTCACCGGTGTTCAGCGAGAGGGAGTGCCCCTCGAAGTCGATGTCCAGGCCGTCCAGACCGTAGGTATCGATGATCTTGGAGACGGACGAGACGAAGGCGTCACGGGCGGCGGTGGTGGAGAGCTGCACCTGGCCGTTCTGGCCGCCGATGGAGATCAGCACCTTCTTGCCCGCGGCCTGCTTGGCCTTGATGGCGGCCTTGAACTCCGCCTCGGACTCGACGTTCGGGCATTCGGCCACGGGGCACAGCGAGAAGCGGATGTCGCCCGAGGTGACGGAGGTCGGCTCGCCGAAGGCGAGGTTGATGACGTCCCAGGAGGCGGGCACGTCCGCCATCCGCGTGTAGCCCGAGCCGTTGGCGAAGCTGGAGTGGAGGTAGCCGACGAGCGCGTGGGCCGGGAGCCCGGCGTCACCGCCGCCCCCGCCCGCGGTGGTGGTCGCGGTGACGGCGGCCGACTTCGCGGACTCCCCGGCGGCGCTGGTCGCGGCGACCTGGAAGCTGTACGCGGTCGAGGCGGTCAGGCCCGTCACCGTGGTGGAGGTGCCGGTGACCGAGTCCACCTTCGTACCGCCCCGGTACACGTGGTAACCGGTGGCGCCGGTGGCGGCCGTCCAGGACAGGGGCACGGAGGAGGAGGTGGGCTCCCCGGCCCTCAGCCCGGCGGGCACCGACGGGAGCGTGACGGGGTCGCCGCCCGGACCGATCAGGGTGAGGTCGTCGGCGTAGTAGGCGGGAGTGCCGAACCAGCCGTGGGTGTAGACGCTCACCGAGGTCGTGGCGGGCCCGGTCCGGAAGGTGGTGGTGAGCTGCTTCCACACTCCGGCTGACTGGGTCCAGGTGGACACATCGGTGGTGCCGGTGCCGGCCGCGCCGAGGTAGACGTAGGAACCCTGCACCCAGGCGCTGAGCGTGTACGTGGAGTCGGGCCTGACCGTCACGGTCTGGGAGCACTTGGCGTTGTCGCTGCCGGCCGGGGTGGCCCGCAGCGCGGAAGTGCCGCTGCGCGCGGGCGTACTGACCGCGGCTCCGCTGCCGCCGGTACAGCTCCAGCCGTCCAGGCCCGCCTCGAAACCGCCGTTTCGCGCCAGGTCGGCATCGGCCGCCCCGGCCGCGGGCGCCGAGGCGACCAGCGTGCCGGCGGCGAGCAGGGCGGCCGAGAATGCGGCCAGAAGTCCGGAATATCGGGCAGGGGGTCCCGTGCGTTCCACAACAGCCTCCGTGCAGGGGGGAATTGGGCGTGGCGTGCGCACAACATGGTCCAGACCAATCAGGTTGTCAAGACCTCTGGCGCCACTCGGATGCCACGCCCCTCCCCTCTCAGCTGCTCCGTCCCCCCTCGGTCCCGCCCCCGTCGCCGAGCGCCGCCGCCCCCGCGGCCTCGTGCATCGCGAGTTCCAACAGGGTCGCGTCGACGAGCGTCCCCGAGCCGTCGGGCGGGATCACCCAGCGCACTCCCCCGGCCGCCCGCCCCGGGTACGGGACGACGATCCAGGTCCCCCGGCCCGCCCCCCGTACGCCGGTTCCGAGCCACCGAGACACGGTGCCGGGCGGCACGAAGAAGCCCAGCCGGGCCTCACCGAAGTCGGCGAGGACCGGGCCGGGCCGGTCGACGAGGCGGGTGAGCACACCGAGCGTCGGACGCCCCAGGCCACCCGGCAGAATCAGTACGTCCCAGCGCTTTCCGGCGGGAAGGAGCGCGATCCCATGAGGATTGCGCTCCCATTCCCACCGGCACGCGGCCGGGTCCGGTGCCGCGGACACGAGCCACTGCACCGCCGCCTTTACCCCCGAGTCAGTCATGACCTGCCTTCCCGTTCCCTGGGCACCGGCAGGGTCCCGCCGGTGCGTACACGAGCGAGAGAGGGCCGGGCCCCGATCATGACGCGGGTTTTCACTACTCGTCGGTAGTGAAGTGGGTCACAGCGACATCGGCGCAGCTCAGCTGTCGAATCCGAGCCCCAGCCGGTCCATGGTCCGCAGCCACAGATTGCGGCGTCCGCCATGGCTGTCGGCATGGGCCAGGGACCGCTTGGTGAGCTCGATACCGGCCCAGGCGAAGGGTTCCGGCGGGAACGGCATCGGCTTGGAGCGGACCATCTCCAGCCCGGTCCGTTCGGTGCGCTCGCCGGACAGCAGATCGAGCATCACATCCGCCCCGAAACGGGTCGCCCCGACACCCAGCCCGGTATATCCGGCGGCATACGCGACGCGCCCCTGATGGGCCGTTCCGAAAAAGGCGGAGAAGCGGGAACAGGTGTCGATGGCACCTCCCCAGGCGTGCGAGAAATTCAGCCCGGAAAGCTGCGGAAAACAGGTGAAGAACTGGTCCGCGAGCTTCAGGAAGGTCTCCGGGCGCTGGTCCAGGTCGGCGCTGAGCCGGCCTCCGTAGGGATAGATCGCGTCATAGCCGCCCCACAGAATCCGATGGTCCGCGGAGAGCCGGAAATAGTGGAACTGATTGGCGCTGTCGCCCAGCCCCTGACGGTTCCTCCAGCCGATGGAGGCGAGCTGTCCGGGGGTGAGCGGTTCGGTCATCAGCGCGTAGTCGTAGACCGGCACGGTGTACGGGCGGACCCGCTTGACGAGCGAGGGGAAGATGTTCGTGCCGAGCGCGACCCGGCGGGCGAAGACCCGCCCGTAGGGGGTGCGGACCGCCATTCCGGAGCCCGTACGGGCGAGTTCGAGGGCACGGGTGTGCTCGTGGATACGTACGCCGAGGCCGAGGCAGGCCTGCTTCAGTCCCCAGGCCAGCTTGGCGGGGTGCAGCATCGCGACCCCGCGCCGGTCCCAGAGCCCGCCCAGGAAGGTGGGTGAGTCGACCTCGGCGCGCAGTGCGTCGCGGTCGAGGAATTCCAGCCCGTTGAAGCCCCGCTCCGTGGCCTCCCGGTGCCATTCCCGCAGCTCTTCGAGCTGGTGCGGTTCGGTGGCGACATCGATCTCGCCGGTCCGCTCGAACTCGCAGTCGATGCCGTAGCGGGCGACGGCCGCCTCGATGGCGTCGAGGTTCTGTGCGCCCAGCTCCTCCAGCTTCCCGATCTCCTCCGGCCAGCGCTCCAGTCCGTTGGGCAGGCCGTGGGTGAGCGAGGCGGCGCAGAATCCGCCGTTGCGCCCGGAGGCGGCCCAGCCCACCTCGTGCCCCTCGATCAGGACGACATCGCGCTGCGGGTCGCGCTCCTTGGCCAGGAGCGCGGTCCACAGCCCGCTGTAGCCACCGCCGATGACGAGCAGGTCGGTCCGCTCGTCGCCGGTGAGGGCGGGGAGCGCCTCGGGCCTGGCGGGGTCGTCGAGCCAGTAGGAGACCGGCTTCGCGCCGGAAAGGGATTGTGCGGCACTACGCATGGCAGCTGGGGCCATGGTTTCCAACTCCTTCAGGACTTTCAGTTCTTCGCGCTGTTCTTCCGCCGGTTCGCGACGAGCTGGCCGGCGAGTACCACCAGTACCGCAATGATGAACATCGCGGTGCCGATGACGTTGATCTGCACGGGCGTGCCGCGCTGTGCCGATCCCCAGACGAACATGGGGAAGGTCACGGTCGAGCCCGCGTTGAAATTGGTGATGATGAAATCGTCGAAGGAGAGCGCGAAGGCGAGCAGCGCGCCTGCGGCGATTCCGGGGGCGGCGATCGGCAGGGTCACCCGGACGAAGGTCTGGACGGGCCCCGCGTAGAGGTCACGGGCGGCCTCCTCCAGCCGGGGGTCCATCGACATCACCCGTGCCTTGACCGCCGTCACCACGAAGCTGAGGCAGAACATGATGTGGGCGATCAGCACGGTCCAGAAGCCCAGCTCGGCACCCATGTTGAGGAAGAGCGTGAGCAGCGACGCGGCCATGACGACCTCGGGCATCGCCATCGGCAGGAAGATCAGCGAGCTGATCGCGCCGCGCGCCCGGAAGCGGTAGCGGACCAGCGCGAAGGCGATCATCGTGCCGAGCACCGTCGCGCCGACGGTGGCCCACGCGGCGATCTGGAGGGAGAGCGAGAGCGAGCCGCACATGTCGGCGACCCCGCAGGGGTCCTTCCAGGCGTCCAGCGAGAACCGCTGCCAGGCGTAGTTGAAGCGCCCGTTCGGCTTGTTGAACGAGAACACCATCACGACGATGTTCGGCAGGATCATGTACGCGAGGGTCAGCAGACCCGCGATGACGATCAGATGGCGGCGAAGCCAGCGCAGTACGGGCATCAGACCAGGTCCTCCGTCCCGGAGCGGCGGATGTAGACGGTGACCATCAGCAGGACGATCGCCATGAGGATGAACGAGAGCGCGGCGGCCGTCGGATAGTCCAGGACCCTCAGGAACTGGGTCTGGATCACGCTGCCGACCATCTTGGTGTCGGTGGAGCCGAGCAGTTCCGCGTTGACGTAGTCGCCGCTGGCCGGGATGAAGGTCAGCAGGGTCCCGGAGACGACCCCCGGCATGGACAGCGGGAACGTCACCTTGCGGAAGGTGGTGGCGGGGGTGGCGTACAGATCGCCCGCCGCCTCGTGGAGCCGGCCGTCGATCCGCTCCAGCGAGGTGTAGAGCGGCAGGATCATGAACGGCAGGAAGTTGTACGTCAGGCCGCAGACGACGGCCATCGGGGTGGCCAGCACACGGTTGGACTCGGTCCAGCCGAGCCAGCTGGTGACGTCCAGGACGTGCAGGGTGTTCAGGACGTCGACGACCGCGCCGCCGTCCGCGAGGATCGTCTTCCAGGCCAGCGTACGGATGAGGAAGCTGGTGAAGAACGGGGCGATGACCAGCACCAGTACCAAGTTGCGCCAGCGGCCCGCCTTGAACGCGATCAGATACGCGAGCGGATAGCCCAGCAGCAGGCACAGGATCGTGGCGGTGCCCGCGTAGAGCAGGGAGCGGATGAACTGCGGGTAGTAGTCCCGCAGCGCGTCCCAGTAGGTCGCGAAGTGCCAGGTGACCTCGAAGCCCTTCTCCAGGGACCCGGTCTGCACGGAGGTCGACGCCTGGTAGACGAGAGGCAGGGCGAAGAAGACGACGAGCCACAGGATGCCGGGGAGCAGCAGCCAGTACGGGACGAGCCGCTTACGGGTGGAGGGCTTGCGGACGGCGGGCTCGCGCGGCTGCGGCTCGGCGGTCTTCGCGGGAGGCGCGTCGGTGACACTCACGCCGCGTCCTCCACGCTCTCCACACCGGCGTCGATGTCCTGGTCGGCCCCGAGGCCGAAGGTGTGGGAGGGGTTCCAGTGCAGGACGACCTCGGCTCCGGGGGCGAGCCCCGCGCGCCGCTCGACGTTCTGCTCGTAGACCTGGAGCGCCTGGCCCGTGGCGCTGCGCACCACGTACTGGGTGGAGACCCCGATGAAGCTGGAGTCGACGATCCGGCCGGAGACGCGGTTGCGGCCGTCGGCTATGGAGCCGGCGTCGTCGGCGTGCGTGAGGGAGATCTTCTCGGGGCGGACGCCCAGGAGGATCCTGCCGCCGTTCTCCGCCGGGGCCGAACACCGGCCGCCGGGCAGCCTGAGCTTCCCGCCGCCCGCGGAGACGACGAGATCCCCGCCGGTGGAGAGGATCTCGCCCTTGATGAGGTTCGAGGTACCGAGGAAGTTCGCGACAAAGGTCGTCCGCGGGTTCTCGTACAGATCGGCGGGGGCACCGAGCTGCTCGACCCGGCCGCCGTTCATCACCGCGACGGTGTCGGCCATGGTCATGGCCTCTTCCTGGTCGTGGGTGACATGGACGAACGTGATGCCGACCTCGGTCTGGATCCGCTTGAGCTCCAGCTGCATCTGGCGGCGCAGCTTGAGGTCGAGGGCGCCGAGCGGCTCATCGAGCAGGAGCACCTGCGGGTGGTTGATGAGCGCGCGGGCCACGGCGACGCGCTGCTGCTGGCCACCGGAGAGCTGGTGCGGCTTGCGGCGGGCGAAGTCGCCGAGCTGGACGAGTTCCAGCATGTCGTCGACCTGTTTCCGCACGGACTTGATGCGGCGCCTGCGCAGTCCGAAGGCGATGTTCTCGGTGATGTCCAGGTGCGGGAAGAGCGCGTAGCTCTGGAAGACGGTGTTGACGGGCCGCTTGTACGGGGGCAGGCCCGTGATGTCGACGCCGCCGAGCGAGACGGTGCCGGTGGTCGCCTCCTCAAGGCCCGCGATCATCCGCAGGGTGGTGGTCTTGCCGCAGCCGGACGCGCCGAGCAGCGCGAAGAAGGAGCCCTGCGGCACGGTCAGATCGAGCGGCTGTACGGCGGTGAAGGAGCCGTAGGTCTTGCTGATCCCGGAGAGGCGGACGTCGCCGCCCGCTGTCTGCTGCTGTGTCATGGGTCGCGGTCCCAGTGTGTTCGGGGGGAGAGATCGGGGAAGGGGGCGCACGAGGGGCCCGCCGGCACGGGAGGCGCCGGCGGCCGGCTCAGGCTCCGATGAGCTTGGCGAACTTCTCTTCGTACGCCGTCTCTTCCTCCGTGCTCAGCGAGCGGAAGGAGCGGGACTTCGCCGCCATCTCCTTGTCGGGGAGGATCAGGGCGTTGGAGGCCATCGCCTCGTCGATCCGGGCGAGTTCGTCGCGTACGCCGTCGACGGGGCACACGTAGTTGATGTACGCGGCGAGCTGGGCGGCGACCTTCGGCTCGTAGTAGTGGTCGATGAGCTTCTCGGCGTTGGTCCGGTGCCGGGCCTGCGCGGGGACGAGCAGGTTGTCGGTGGAGGTGATGTAACCGGCGGCCGGGATGGCGTACTCGATGTCCGGGTTGTCGGCCTGGAGCTGGATGATGTCACCGGCCCAGGCGACACAGGCGGCGATGTCGCCCTTGCTCAGATCCGCGGTGTAGTCGTTCCCGGTGAAGCGGCGGATCTGCTTCTTGTCGACGCCTTTCTGTATGCGCCCGATCGCGGCGTCGTAGTCGGCGTCGGTGAAGTTCCCGGGGTCCTTGCCCATGTCGAGCAGCGTCAGCCCGACCGAGTCGCGCATCTCGGAGAGGAAGGAGACCTTGCCCTTGAGCTTGGGGTCGTCCAGCAGCTGGGTGATGGAGTCGACCTTGCGGCCGCCGGTCGCCTTCACGTTGTAGGCGATGACGGCGGGGATGCCGGTCCAGGGGTAGGAGTAGGCACGGCCCGGGTCCCAGTCGGGGGTGCGGAACTGGGAGGAGAGGTTGGCGAACGCGTGCGGCAGGTTCGCCGGGTCGAGCTTCTGCACCCAGCCGAGCCGGATCATGCGGGCGGCGAGCCAGTCGGTGACGCAGATGAGGTCGCGCCCGGTGTCCTGGCCGGCCGCCAGCTGCGGCTTGATCTTCCCGAAGAACTCGACGTTGTCGTTGATGTCCTCGGTGTACTTGACCCTGATCCCGGTGCGCTCGGTGAACGCCTCCAGGGTGGGGCGGCCCTTGTCGTCCTCGCCGACGTCCATGTACTCGGTCCAGTTGGAGAAGGTGACCTGCTTCTCCTCGGCCGAGTGGTCGTCTGAGGCCGCCCCGCCGTCCGCCCGTTTGGCGGGCGGGATACCGCACGCGCCGAGCGTGCCGAGCCCTCCGAGCGCGAGCGCCCCCATGCCGGAGGCACGCAGCAGTGAACGGCGGGTGAGGGCGCCCCGGCCGGTGGTCAGGCTCCGCCTCATGGCCGCCAGCTGGGGCGGTGAGAGGCGGTCGGGCTCGTAACTCTCCATACGCGTTGCCCTTTCGGGTGGGTGTGGCCGCCGGTCGGCGGCGACTGCTATCGGTCCCCGAAGATCGTGCGGTGCCAGTCCTTCCGGGCCACCGCGGTGTTGTCGTACATGACGTGCTTGACCTGCGTGTACTCCTCGAAGGAGTACGAGGACATGTCCTTGCCGAAGCCACTGGCCTTGTAGCCGCCGTGCGGCATCTCGCTGATGATCGGGATGTGGTCGTTGATCCACACACAGCCCGCCTTGATCTCGCGGGTGGCGCGGCCCGCGCGGTACAGATCGCGGGTCCAGGCGGATGCGGCGAGCCCGTACGGGGTGTCGTTGGCCAGGGCGATGCCCTCGTCGTCGGTGTCGAAGGGCAGCACGACCAGGACCGGGCCGAAGATCTCCGACTGGACGATCTCGCTGTCCTGGGCGGCGTCCGTGATCAGGGTCGGCCGGTAGTAGGCGCCCGCGGCGAGGTCGCCGCCGGGTGCCTCGCCGCCGGTGACGACGGTGGCGTACGCGCGGGCCCGCTCGACGAATCCGGCGACCCGGTCGCGCTGGGCGTGGCTGATCAGCGGGCCGAGGTCGGTCGACGGGTCGAAGGGGTCGCCGAGCCGCACGGTCTCCATCAGCGCGGCGACCTCCCGCACGAAGGTGTCGTACAGCGGGCGCTGGACGTAGGCGCGGGTGGCGGCGGTGCAGTCCTGGCCGGTGTTGATGAGCGCGCCGGCGACCGCGCCGTTGACCGCTGCTTCGAGGTCGGCGTCGTCGAAGACCAGGAAGGGGGCCTTGCCGCCGAGTTCGAGGTGGAGGCGCTTGACGGTGGAGGTGGCGATCTCCGCGACCCGCCTGCCGACGGCGGTGGAACCGGTGAAGGAGGTCATCACGACGTCCGGGTGGCCCACGAGGTGCTCGCCCGCGTCCTTGCCCGCGCCCGTGACGACGTTGATCACCCCGTCGGGAATGCCCGCCTCGGTGGCCGCCTGCGCGAACATCAGCGAGGTCAGCGGGGTGATCTCGGCGGGCTTCAGCACGATGGTGTTGCCCGCCGCGACGGCCGGGAGGATCTTCCAGGCGGCCATCTGGAGCGGGTAGTTCCAGGGGGCGATGGAGCCGATGACCCCGATCGCCTCACGGCGTACGTAGGAGGTGTGGTCGCCGTCGTACTCGGCCGCGGACCTGCCCTCCAGGTGCCGGGCGGCGCCCGCGAAGAACGAGGTGTTGTCGATCGTGCCGGGCACGTCGAACTCGGTGGAGAGCTTGATCGGCTTGCCGCACTGGAGCGACTCGGCGTACGCGAAGTCCTCCGCCTGCCCGGCGAGGACGGCCGCGAACCGGTGCATCGCCTCGGAGCGCTCGGCCGGGGTGGCGGCGGACCAGCCGGGGAAGGCCGCGCGGGCGGCGGCGACGGCGGCGTCCACGTCATCGGGGCCCGCGAGTTCGTAGCGGTGGACGGTCTCGCCCGTCGCCGGATTCACCACTTCGTGGTGGCGTCCCGATGTACCGGGAAGCAGTTCGCCGCCGATGAACTGCGCACCCTTCGCGAAGCGGTCCTGCACCTGGATGCCGTTGCCCATGACGTTCTCCTCCGCCGCGTGCCCGCTGGGCGGGACCGGCGTAGATTCTTCGTGAATTGAGTGCCGATCCTGACAGAGGGACCTGAGCCCAACAAGTGATTCCGTTGTTTCCTTTTGGTTACGCGACGGAATCTGTCGACCATGTGTCGTGTCGGTGCGGAAATCCCCGTACGGAGTGTCAGTGGCGGATGCCAGACTCACCTGTCATGGAACGGATCGATGACCTTCTGGCCGGTGTGGCGCACGGCAGGCGGGTGAAGTACCTGCCGTTCTGGGGTCACCGCCCCCGTCCCGACGGCGCCCTCGGACCGAGCTGTCTCAGTCAGTGGTGGCCCTCGCCGTTCACGGTGGACTCGGTGACCTACCCGACCGCCGAGCACTGGATGATGGCCGGCAAGGCGCGGCTCTTCGGCGACGCGGCGGCGGAGCGTGAGGCCCTGGAGGCGAGCAGCCCGGCGGCGGCGAAGAAGGCCGGCCGGCTGGTGCGCGGCTTCGACGAGGACACCTGGGTGCGGGAGCGCTTCGCGCTGGTGGTCGAGGGCAGCGTCCACAAGTTCGGCCAGGACCCCGGCCTGCGCGCGTTCCTGCTGAACACCGGGGAGCGGGTGCTGGTCGAGGCGAGCCCCATGGACCGGATCTGGGGCATCGGGCTCGCCGCGGACGACGAGCGGGTGGAGCGTCCGCAGCAGTGGCGCGGGCTGAATCTGCTGGGTTTCGCGCTGATGGAGGCGCGGACACGGCTGCGCGACCGGGACGCGGCGTGACACCGCCGCCCGTCCGGGTCCGGGAGTGATTCCCGGACCCGCACGGGCGGCGACGGCCGGTACGGGGCGGCCGGCCGGTGAAGCGGCCGGCCGCGCGGTGGCTCCCGCCTACCGGGTGACGTCGACGACCAGGGACGTGGCGAAGGGGTCGTCCTCGTAGATGTCCTCGCCGCTGCTGGACTCGCCGCTGGCCACGGCCCAGATGAGGAAGCCGAGGAACGCGGCGCCGATCAGGGTGCCGATCGATCCCAGGATGATGCCCGCGAGGGCCATTCCTCCGTTGTTCGCCTCACCCCGCTGCGCGCGGCCCCGGCCGATGATGCCGAAGGTCAGCGCGAGGATGCCGAGCAGGGCGCCGATGCCCCACATGCAGAAGGCGACCACCGAGATGATGCCGAGCACCAGGGCGGCGGTGCCCAGACCGTTCGACGGCGCGGGGCCCCAGGCGGGCTGGCCGCCGAAGGTGTTGTACCCCGGGTAGCCGCCGTACGGCTGCGCGGGCGGTGCCGGGTAGCCGTAGTGACCGGCGGGCGGACCGGGCGGACCCGGCACCGGTCCGGGGCCGTTCGGGGCGATCGGCGGCGGCGGTACGTCGGCGGGCGACGGGCCGAAGCCACCGGCGCCCGGGACCGGCCCGGACCCCGGGACCGGCCCGGTCCCCGCCACCGGTATCGGACCGGTCCCGGCCCCGGGGGCCGTACCGGCGCCCGGCATCGACGTCACCGTCTGCTGGTCGTGCACCGCGGGCGGACGGGCGTCGGCGGGCTGCTTGCCCAGATCCACCCTGCTGTCCGGCGGCGCCCACGGATCGCGCGGCGCGGGTCCGCCGCCGGGCTGCTCTCTGTTGTCTGACATGGGCCTCCCCCATCATGGTCCCGTCATGCTACGGCCCGGCACCGGGCCGCCGGGCCCCGCCTACGATGACCGGTGCAGCCGGTGAGCCCGGCCGAAATCCTTCAGACCCGGGAGATGTCCCATGACCGATCCGCACCCGTTCATCGCGGGGCTGCCCAAGGCCGAACTCCATGTCCATCACGTCGGATCCGCTTCGCCCCGCATCGTCGCCGAGCTCGCCGCGCACCACCCGGACTCCAAGGTCCCCACGGACCCGGAGGCGTTGGCCGACTACTTCACGTTCACCGACTTCGCGCACTTCATCCAGGTCTATCTCTCCGTGGTGGACCTGATCCGCACCCCCGAGGACGTCCGGCTGCTGACCTTCGAGGTCGCCCGGGACATGGCCCGGCAGAACATCCGGTACGCGGAGCTGACCATCACGCCGTTCAGCTCGGTCCGGCGGGGCATCCCCGAGCAGGGCTTCATGGAGGCCATCGAGGACGCCCGCAAGGCCGCGGAGGCCGAGTTCGGTGTCGTCCTGCGCTGGTGCTTCGACATCCCCGGCGAGGCCGGGCTCGTCTCGGCCGAGGAGACCGCGCGGCTGGCGGTGGACCTGCGGCCCGAGGGGCTGGTCTCCTTCGGTCTGGGCGGACCGGAGATCGGGGTGGACCGCCCGCAGTTCAAGCCCTACTTCGACCGGGCCATCGCCGAGGGCCTGCACTCCGTGCCGCACGCCGGGGAGACCACCGGACCGCGGACGATCTGGGACGCGCTCACCTCACTGCGCGCCGAGCGCATCGGCCACGGCACCAGCGCCACCCAGGACCCCGAGCTGCTGGCGCACCTGGCCGAGCACCGGATCGCGCTGGAGGTCTGCCCGACCTCGAACATCGCCACCCGCGCCGTCGCCGACATCGAGCAGCACCCGGTCAGGGAGATGGTGCGGGCCGGGGTCCTCGTCACCATCAACAGTGACGACCCGCCCATGTTCGGCACCGACCTCAACAACGAGTACGCGGTGGCGGCCCGCCTCCTGGACCTCGACGAGCGGGGTATCGCCGGCCTCGCGAAGAACGCGGTGGAGGCATCGTTCCTCGACCCGGCCGGCAAGCGGAAGCTCGCCGCCGAGATCGACACGTACACGGCGAACTGGCTGGAGACTCCCGGCCGCTGACCCTCATTGGTCACAATGGCCCCATGGCCAAACCTTTCTCCAGCACCGGCGCCGTCACCGCCGTGGGGCATCGCGGCGATCCGTACCGGCTCCGCGAGAACACCCTGCCCTCGATCCGCTCCGCCCTCGAACGGGGGGCGGACGCGGTCGAGATCGATGTCAGGGTGACCCGCGACGGGGTGCCCGTCCTGCTCCACGACGCCACCCTGGAACGGCTGTGGGGCCACGACCGCCGGCTGGAGCGTCTCGATCACCGGGAGCTGCTGGAGCTGACCCGCGGCCAGGTGCCCACCCTGCGCGAGGCGCTGCTCGCGGCGGGGGCGCACCGGGTGATGGTCGACCTGCCCGGCGCCACGGAGTCGTCGGTCCGGAGAATCGTCGGGGTGGTCCGCGAGTGCGGGGCCGGCGAGCGCGCCTACTACTGCGCGGGCGCCGGGACGATGCTCCAGGTGCGGGCGGCGGACCCGTCCGCCGAGATCGCGCTGACCTGGACGACACTCGCCCCGCCGCGCGCCACGCTGCTGGACGCGGTGAAGCCGCGCTGGCTGAACTACCGGTTCGGACTGGTCAGCCGGGAACTGACGGACCGCGCGCACCGCGACGGCCTGCTGGTCTCCGTCTGGACACCCGACACCAAGCGCTCGATGCGCCGGCTGATCGGGCGGGGCGTCGACTCCATCACCACCAACCGGATCGATGCCCTGCACAGCCTGCTGGCCAACTCCCCCACCAGCGACGTTTCTTGATCCGTCCGGCATGATGGGCAGTGCCCGCATCGCCCGTGATGCCCGGCCCGGCACCAGAGGAGCAGACGTGACCGATCCCCGCAAGCCCTCCGATCCCGCCCGCATCCGTTCCGACATCGCCCACAACGCCCGGGTGTGGAACTACTGGCTGGGCGGCAAGGACAACTATCCGGTGGACCGGGCGGTCGGCGAGCAGGTCACCGGCATGTATCCGAGCATCGGCGAAGTGGCCCGCGCGGACCGGGCGTTCCTCGGCCGCGCCGTGCGGCATCTGGCCGGCGACGCGGGCATCAGCCAGTTCCTGGACATCGGCACCGGTCTGCCGACGTACCACAACACCCATGAGATCGCCCAGCACACCGCGCCGCACTCGCACATCGTCTACGTCGACAACGACCCGATCGTGCTGGCCCACGCGCGGGCCCTGCTGACCAGCTCGCCCGAGGGGGCCACCGAGTACATCGACGCGGACGCCCACCACCCCGAGCAGATCCTGAAGGCCGTCGAGCCGACGCTGGACCTCAAGAAGCCGGTCGCGGTGATGATGCTCGGCATCCTGAACTTCGTGCTGGACACCGGCGAGGCCCTCTCCATCGTGCGCAAGCTGATGGACGCGATGCCCTCGGGCAGCTATCTGGTGCTCACCCACCCCACTCTGGAACTGGGCGGCGAGGGCAACGAGGCGGCGATGCGCTTCTGGAACGAGAACGCCACCCCGCCGATCACCGCGCGCAGCCGCGCCGAGTTCGCGGAGTTCCTGGCCGGTCTGGAGCTGCTGGAGCCGGGCATCGTGTCCTGCTCCCGCTGGCGTCCCGAGGAGGGTGCCGAGTCGCCCGAGGTGGCCCAGTTCGGCGCGGTGGCCCGCAAGCCCTGATGCCGGTACGGGGGCCCGGGGGCGGCCACGGGGACTCCGTTCCGTGGGCCGCGGCCGCCGACCGGGTTCAGAGTCCGACGATGGAGTTCCACTTCTTCGCGAAGCCGGTGCGCTCCTCCGACGTGATGTCCCGGGCGATCGCGAGCCGTTCACGCATCGCGTCGTCGGGGAAGATCAGCGGGTCCTCGGCGAGCGCGGCGGTCTCCTCGTCCTTGGCGGAGGCCAGGATCTCGCGGGCGGCCGGGACCGGGCAGACGTAGTTGACCCAGGTGGCCAGTTCGGCCGCGACCTCGGGCTCGTAGTAGAAGTCGACCAGCTTCTCCGCGTTGCGTTTGTGGTGCGCGAGGTTGGGGATCATGAGCGACTCCGCCCAGAGCTCGCCCCCCTCCTCGGGCACCACGAACTCGATCTCCGGGTTGTCGGCCTGGAGCTGGATGACATCGCCGGAGTAGGCCTGGCAGGCGAGCACATCGCCGGTGGCCAGGTCCTTGATGTAGTCGTTGCCGGTGAAACGGCGGATGTGCCGGGACCTCACCCGCTTCTCCACCTGTTCGCACATGGTGTGGAAGTCGTCGGCCGTCCAGCGGGTGATGTCGACCCCGTTGCCCTGCATCAGCAGCGCGAACGACTCGTCCAGCCCGGACAGCAGTGTCACCCTGCCGCGCAGGTCGTCGGCCCACAGCTCGCTCGTGTGCCGGATCTCGCGGCCCAGCCGCTTGCGGTTGTAGGCGATGCCGGTGATCCCGGACTGCCAGGGAACGCTGTACCGCCGCCCCTCGTCGAACGCGGGCGTGCGCAGCTGCGGGTCCAGGTACTCGGCGACATTGGGCTGCTTCGCCCGGTCCATCTCCTGCACCCAGCCCAGGCGTACGAAGCGTGCGGCCATCCAGTCGCTGATGACGATCAGGTCGCGGCCGGTCTGCTGGTGGTTCATCAGCGCCGGGCTGATCTTCCCGAAGAACTCGTCGTTGTCGTTGATCTCCTCGGTGTACGTGACGGAGATCCCGGTCCGCCGCGTGAACGCGTCCAGGGTGGGCCGCTTCGACTCGTTCTCGTCGTCGGTGTCGATGTAGAGCGGCCAGTTGGCGAAGTGCAGGGAGCGGTCGCGCTCCGAGCTGTCACGGCCGGCCCGGTCCCCGGGCCGCACGTACGCGGCGGGGACTCCGCAGCCGGCCAGCGTGGCACCGACCGCTCCCGCCCCGAGGGCGCGCAGCAGGGAACGGCGGGACATGGGGTGGTTCGGGATCGCTCGCACGTCCGCAGGATGCCGCTCGGCGGGGCGGCGGACAATGGACCAACCGTCCAGCGGCACCCGCCCGGTCCGCACACCCTGTCGATGGCGCGGACGTCGACAGGGGTGCGGACGCCCGGCAGGCCGGGCCACCGGACGCCCGACGGGGGTGCGGACGCCCGGCACACCGGCCACCGGACGCCCGCCCGTTCCGGCAGGCGCGCGGCACGAAACGGCCCCGGGCCGGAGCCCGGGGCCGTCACCCACGCCGACGACGTCACGGACGCCGTACGCCGGCGGTGTCCGCCGGTGTGACGTCAGTCGAGCGACGTCATGACGTGCTTGATCCGGGTGTAGTCCTCGAAGCCGTACGCGGAGAGGTCCTTGCCGTAGCCGGACTTCTTGAACCCGCCGTGCGGCATCTCGGCGACGAGCGGGATGTGGGTGTTGATCCACACACAGCCGAAGTCGAGGCTCTTGGACATCCGCATCGCGCGGGAGTGGTCCTTGGTCCACACCGAGGAGGCCAGCGCGTACTCGACGCCGTTCGCGTACTCCACGGCCTGGGCCTCGTCGGTGAACGACTGGACCGTGATGACCGGGCCGAAGACCTCGTTCTGGATGATCTCGTCGTCCTGCTTGAGGCCGGAGACGACGGTCGGGGCGTAGAAGTAGCCCTTCTCGCCGACCCGGTGGCCGCCCGCCTCGACCTTGGCGTGGGCGGGGAGCCGCTCGATGAAGCCGCTGACCTGCTTGAGCTGGTTGGCGTTGTTCAGCGGGCCGTACAGCACGTCCTCGTCGTCCGGCTGCCCGGTCTTCGTGTCGGCGGCGGCCTTGGCGAGCGCGGTCACGAAGTCGTCGTGGATCGACTCGTGGACCAGGACGCGGGTCGCGGCCGTGCAGTCCTGTCCGGCGTTGAAGTAGCCGGCGGCGGAGATGCCCTCGACGGCCTTGGCGATGTCGCTGTCCTCGAAGACGACGGCGGGCGCCTTGCCGCCGAGCTCCAGGTGGACGCGCTTGACGTCCTTGGACGCCGACTCGGCGACCTGCATCCCGGCCCGTACCGAACCGGTGATGGAGGCCATCGCCGGGGTCGGGTGCTCGACCATCGCGCGGCCGGTGTCCCGGTCGCCGCAGATGACGTTGAAGACACCCTTGGGGAGGATCTGGCCGATGATCTCGGCGATCAGCACGGTCGACGCCGGGGTGGTGTCGGAGGGCTTGATCACGACGGTGTTGCCCGCGGCGAGCGCCGGGGCGAACTTCCACACGGCCATCATCATCGGGTAGTTCCACGGCGCGACCTGCGCGCAGACCCCGACCGGCTCGCGGCGGACGATGGAGGTGAGGCCCTCCATGTACTCGCCGGCCGAGCGGCCTTCGAGCAGCCGGGCGGCACCCGCGAAGAAGCGGATCTGGTCCACCATCGGCGGAACCTCTTCGCTGCGGGTGAGCTCCAGCGGCTTGCCCGTGTTCTCCGACTCGGCCGCGATCAGGTCCTCGGCCCGCTCCTCGAAGGCGTCCGCGATCTTGAGCAGGGCCCGCTGGCGCTCGGCGGGCGTGACATCACGCCAGGCGGGGAACGCCGCCGCTGCGGCGTCCATGGCGGCATCGACATCGGCCGGGCCGGAGAGCGGCGAGGTCGCGTAGACCTCTTCCGTCACCGGGTTGACCACATCGATGGTCCGCCCGTCCGCGGCGTCCCGGAACTCTCCGTTGATGTAGTTGCGCAGACGGCGCACCTCGGTGGTCACAACCACCCCTCCTGTCGGCTGTCCGATGGGTGAGATGTCCACCCTAATCGTTCCCGTGACGCTTTCGACATACCCAACCACCGGCAACTTCGGATTCAGTGAGATCTGGACCCTCAAACAACGAATTTCATCGATCTGGGGTTGCGAGACAGACGAGTCCCGGTGCATGGTGAGTCCGTGGCCAGTCGCAGCGCAGACTCCAGGACAGGGACCGGATCGCCCCCGGCGGTCGATGCCGTCTCCCTCGCGATCATCGAGCAGCTCCAGGAGGACGGACGTCGTCCGTACGCCGCGATCGGCAAGGCGGTCGGCCTCTCCGAAGCGGCTGTGCGCCAGCGTGTCCAGAAGCTGCTCGATCAGGGCGTGATGCAGATCGTCGCCGTCACGGACCCGCTCACCGTGGGCCTCCGGCGCCAGGCGATGGTGGGCATCAATGTCGAGGGTGACCTCGACCCCGTGGCCGAGGCCCTGTCGGCCATGGCCGAGTGCGAGTACGTGGTGATGACCGCGGGCTCGTTCGACCTCATGGTGGAGATCGTCTGCGAGGACGACGACCACCTGCTGGAGACGATCAACAAACGCATCCGGGCCATACCCGGCGTGCGCTCCACCGAGAGCTTCGTCTACCTCAAGCTCAAGAAGCAGACCTATATGTGGGGAACCCGATAGCCGTGAGCAAGGACCTCAGCCGAACCGCGTACGACCACCTGTGGATGCACTTCACCCGCATGTCGGACTACGAGAACGCCCCCGTTCCCACCATCGTGCGGGGTGAGGGCACCTACATCTACGACGACCAGGGCAAGCGGTACCTCGACGGCCTCTCCGGCCTGTTCGTCGTCAACGCCGGCCACGGCCGCCGCGAGCTCGCCGAGACGGCGTACAAGCAGGCGCAGGAGCTGGCCTTCTTCCCGGTGTGGTCCTACGCCCATCCGAAGGCCGTCGAACTGGCCGAGCGACTGGCCGACTACGCGCCCGGCGATCTCAACAAGGTCTTCTTCACCACCGGTGGCGGCGAGGCCGTCGAGACCGCCTGGAAGCTGGCCAAGCAGTACTTCAAGCTCCAGGGCAAGCCGACCAAGTACAAGGTCATCTCCCGCGCGGTCGCCTACCACGGCACCCCGCAGGGTGCCCTGTCGATCACCGGGCTGCCGGCCCTCAAGGCCCCCTTCGAGCCGCTGGTCCCCGGCGCGCACAAGGTGCCCAACACCAACATCTACCGCGCCCCGCTCTTCGGCGACGACCCGGAGGCCTTCGGCCGCTGGGCCGCCGACCAGATCGAGCAGGAGATCCTCTTCGAGGGCCCGGAGACCGTCGCCGCGGTCTTCCTGGAGCCGGTGCAGAACGCCGGCGGCTGCTTCCCGCCGCCGCCCGGGTACTTCCAGCGGGTCCGCGAGATCTGCGACCAGTACGACGTGCTGCTCGTCTCCGACGAGGTCATCTGCGCCTTCGGCCGTCTGGGCACGATGTTCGCCTGCGACAAGTTCGGCTATGTGCCGGACATGATCACCTGCGCCAAGGGCATGACCTCCGGGTACTCCCCGATAGGAGCATGCATCGTCTCGGACCGGATCGCGGAGCCGTTCTACCGGGGCGGCAACACCTTCCTGCACGGCTACACCTTCGGCGGCCACCCGGTCTCCGCCGCGGTCGGCCTCGCCAACCTCGACATCTTCGAGCGCGAGGGCCTCAACAAGCACGTCCTCGACAACGAGAACGCGTTCCTCACGACGCTGCAGAAGCTGCACGACCTGCCGATCGTCGGCGACGTCCGCGGCAACGGCTTCTTCTACGGCATCGAGCTGGTGAAGGACAAGGTCACCAAGGAGACCTTCACCGACGAGGAGACCGAGCGCGTCCTGTACGGCTTCCTCTCCAAGGCGCTGTACGAGAACGGCCTGTACTGCCGGGCGGACGACCGCGGCGACCCGGTCGTGCAGCTCGCGCCGCCGCTGATCTCCGACCAGTCGACGTTCGACGAGATCGAGGGCATTCTGCGGGGCGTCCTGACGGAGGCCTGGACGAAGCTCTGACCTGCCTCACACCCTCTGGATGATCAGTGTCCAGCGGTCATTTCATACGGTCCACATGGCCCGGACGCGCCCGTTCGAGTGAGAAGGGGCGCATCCGGGCCACGTGCTGTACGCACACCCCGGTCCGACTCCCTACGGTGCCGAGTGACCGATCGGCCGCGTCTTCGTTCCCCCGTACGGGGGAACGGGAAAACTGATCTGAACCGAGGTGTTACGCCATGGTGGCCCCGCCGGACAACGACGTGATCTGGGCGCGTTCCCTGCACCACTCCCACAACGGCTCGCCCGGCCTCGACGGTGTCTCACTCGGCATCCGCGACGGCGAGATCCTCGCCGTGACCGGCGCGCGCGGCAGCGGGAAGACGACCCTGCTGCACTGTCTCTCCGGCCGGCTGGTGCCCCAGCAGGGCGAAGTCTGGTTCAACAGCGTCCCCGTGCACACGATGGGACCCCGGCTGCGCGAGCGGCTGCGGCGCGACCGCTTCGGCTGGATCGCCTCCGACCCCCAGCTCGTCCCGGAACTGACCACCTGGGAGAACGCGGCCCTCCCGCTGCTGCTGCGCGGCGTACCGCACCGGGCCGCCAAGAAGGCCGCGCTGGAGTGGCTGGACCGCCTCGACATCGGCACGTTCGCCGGAAAGCGGCCGCACGCGCTGCTCCAGGCCCAGCGCCAGCGGATCTCCGTGGCACGGGCGCTGGCCGCGTCCCCGTCCGTGATCTTCGCCGACGAGCCGACCGCCACCCTGCACCGCGCCGACCGCACCCAGCTCCTGCGCACCCTGACCACCGCGGCCCGCTCGCACGGCATCACCGTCGTACTGGCCACCCACGACGCGGAGATCGCCGCCCTGGCCGACCGCACCGTCGCCCTGCTGGACGGCCGCCGGGTCGCCACCGTCGCTCTGCCCGCCGTATCGGATACGGAAGGCCGCTCGGCGTGCTCGCTCTCCGTCTAGCCCGCGGCAGTCACCCACTGGTCCTGATGCGACGGCTGCTCGTGGCCGCCGCATCGGCCGGGGTCGGCTTTCTGCTGCTCTGCACCCTGGGGTACGCCTCCGGGCACCCGGCGCAGGCCACCGGCTCCGTGCTCCGGCTGCTCTGGTGCTTCGTACCGCTGGCGGCCACCGTGCAGTTCGCGGTCGCGGTGGCCCGTACGGACCCGAGCACCCGCCCGCGCGCCGGACTCTCGGCCGTCGGTCTCGGCCCGGTCCGGCTCTCGGTGCTCGCCGCGGTCTCCACCGCCGTCTCCACCACCCTCGGTTCGGTGGTGGCCCTGCTCCTGTTCCTCCATCTGCGCGGCGACCTGACCGGGCTGCCGTTCGACGGCGACGCGGCAGAACTCCTCGGCGCGAACACCCCGTTGCCGCTCGCCGCCGCGCTCACCCTGCTGGTCCTCGTACCGCTGGCCTCGTCGGCCGCGAGCGCGCTGGCGCTGCGGAACCGGCCCCCGGCCACGGCCGAGGAGACCTTCGAGGCACCGGAGCCGTCCGCCCCGGCACCCGCACCGGCCGGGCTGCCCTGGGGCGTGGCCCTGACGGCCGCCGGACTCGCGGTGGAGGCGTACGCGAGCCGCGGCTCGGCCGGCCACGCGTTCCCGCTGCCGGGCAGGCTGGACTCCACCCCGGCGGCGGTGCTGGCGGGCTGGATCCTCACCGCGGTCGGCCTGGCCATGGCGGGCCCCGGAGTCACCCACCTCTGCGGGCGGCTGCTCCAGGCGGTGCGCCCCGGCGCCGTGCGGCTGCTGGCGGGCCGGGTCCTGATGGACGAGGCGCGCCGGATCGGCCGCCCGCTCGGTGTGGTCTGCGCCGTGCTCTCCGCGGGGATCGCGGCCGCGACGCTGTACGGGACGGGCCCGCGGCCCTTCGGCCCGCTCACCGCGCTGGGGGCCGTCCTCGTTCTGGGCTGTACGACGGCGACGCTGCTGACCTCGGCGGTGGAGGCCAGGAACGCCCGCGCCCACACCGCCGAAGCGCTGCTCAGGATGGGCGCCCCGGCCTCGGCGCTGCGGTCCGCGACCGCCCTGCGCGCGGGTGTGCTGCTGGTCGTGTTCGCCCCGTTGACCTGGGTGATCGCGGAGCTTGCGGCACTGCCGCTGACCGCCTGACCGGCTGCCCCCGACGGAGGCGGGGCGGTTCGGCGCACCGGGCGGGGACGGAGCCCCGTGCCATGGGCGGTCACGGGCGAAGGAGCGCCGCCAGCGTGTCGTACGCCTGGTCCCATCCCCAGTCCTCGCGCACCCAGGCCCGGCCCTTCTCCCCCATCGCGGCGGCGGCCTCGCGGTCCCGCAGCAGGCCGACGAGCCGGGCGGCGATGGCCGCGACATCCCGCCCGTCGACAAGATGCCCCGTCTCCCCCTCGCGCACGGTGTCCGGCGCGCCGCCCGAATCCCCGACGAGGACGGGCAGCCCCGCCGCCGCGGCCTCCAGGAAGACGATGCCGAGGCCTTCGACCTCCAGGCCTCGGCGGCGTGTGCGGCAGGGCATCGCGAAGACATCGGCGGCCGCGTAGTGGTCCGGCATCGCCGTATGGGGCTGCCCGCCCGCCAGGATCACGGCGTCCCCGACCCCGGCGGACCTGGCCAGGCGGTGCAGGGTGCGCGCGTACGGTCCGTCCCCTGTCAGCAGGAGTACGGTGCCGGGAACCGCCCGCCGCACGGCCGGCAGCGCGCGGATCAGCATGTCCTGGCCCTTGCGCGGGACGAGCCTGGCGGCGCACAGGATCACCGGCCTCTCGCCCAGCCCGTACCGCTCCCGGACACTGCCGGGGCCGCCCCGCGCCCCGGACCGTACCCGGAACGCCTCCGTGTCGACGCCCGGGGCCAGGCGCACCATCCGGCGGGCGGCGGCGGGCCCGAGCGCGGCGGCGATCGGTGCCCGGGTGGCCGCGCCGAGGTAGGTCACGGCATCGGTGCGCTCGCCGATCAGGCGCAGCAGGGTCCGGGAGCCGGGGGTGCGGGCCCACCAGACCTCGTGGCCGTGGGTGGTGGCGACGGCCCGCCGCACCCCGGACTCACGGCGCAGCCGGTCCGCCATCAGGCCGAGCGGCGCGGCGGCCCCGAACCACACGCTGTCGCAGCCGTGGCGGCGGGCGAGTTCCGCGGACCGGGCGGCGACGCGGGCGGTGGGCAGCAGCATCCGGGCCGGATCACGGATCACGGGGTACGCGAGAGCCGCGTCATGCGCGGCGGAGCCCGGTTCGGCCGAGGTGTGGACGACGACGGAGCCGGCGGGGAACCGGCTGGTCATGGCGTGCACGAAGGTCTCTATGCCGCCTTGGCGCGGTGGGAAGTCATTGGTGACGACGAGGGTGCGGTGGCGGGACAAGGGAGTGCCTTTTCTCGTACGGATGGTGGGGGCCACGGCGGCGACCACGGCAGCGGCAACGGGGACAAGGGCGGTCGGGGGCGAGGCGGTCGGGGCGGGCGCGGCGATGGGCTGGGATGGGCGCCGCACACGGTGAGAGGTGCCGCTGTGCCCATGGGTCCGAGGCTAGGAGCGGCGGGCTCACGGGGCGTCACACCACCGTCCGGTCCGGGGACTCAACCCGTGGCATGAGACGGGACGGGGAATTCCACCCCTGCTCCGATGCGTCTCCACCCGGCGGTGACGAAGAATCACGGTATGAGCAGCACGCCCCGGGCCGTCCCGGCCACTCCGCCGGGACCGGCCCATCCGGCAGACCCGGCCACTCCGGCAGACCCGGGAGGCCCCGCCGACGCGCACCCGCCGACGGCCCCCCGCGCTTCCCCGCGGCCGCGGCGGCGGGCGCCCGAGCGACTGCGGCACCGGCTGCGGCAGCGGGTGCGCCGCTGGTCGGCGGCGCCCGCGTACTCCTGGCTGACGGGTGCCGCGCTGACCCTCTTCGCGCTCGTGGAGCTGGTCGTCGTGCCGGGTTCGGCCATCACGTGCTTCGGGGTGCTGGTCTGCACGGCGTCGCTGATGTGGCGCGGTTCCCGGCCCGCCGTCGGCTTCCTGACCGTCGGCGCGGCACTGCTCAGCTTCGCGACCGACGGCAATCTGTCGTACGCGACGACGGCCGGTGCCGTCATCGGCTGCTACACCCTGGGTCGCCACCGTGTGCAGCATCCGGCGCTGCTCGTGCTCGGCGGCGCCCTGGCCTCGCTCACGGTCAATCTCGTCCACATCGACCGGTGGGCACGCGCCGGTTCCCCCGGGCTGCCCGCGCTCCAGGGCAGTGACCGCTTCAGCCTCGGCCTGTACGCCGAGACGCTGGCTCTGACGGTCACGATCCTGGGGGCGGTGAGCATGGGCGACGCGGTGCGGTCCCGCGAGGAGACCCGGAACGAGCGGGCCGCCGCCCAGTCCCGGCTGCTGGCGATGGAGCGCCGCCAGGCGGCCGAGGCCGAACGGGCAGCCATAGCGAGGGAGTTGCACGACATGATCGCCCACTCGGTCTCGATGATCGCGGTGCAGGCCGAGAGCGCGACGTACACGGCTCCCGGGCTCTCGGCGCCGGCCCGTGACGCGTTCCAGCAGATCGCCGGGACCGCCCGGTCCTCGATGACGGAGCTGCGACGGCTCCTGGGGGTGCTGCGCACGGACAGCGGAACGGCCCCGGCCGCGCTGACCGCTCCACAGCCGTCCCTGGCCGGTGTCGGCGAGCTCCTGGAGCAGCACCGGGCGGTGGGCGGCACCGCCGAACTGCGGGTCATCGGTGCGGAGATACCCCTGCCCGCCTCCTGGGAGCTGTCCGCGTACCGGATCGTCCAGGAGGCCCTGACGAACACCCGCCGCCATGCGCCGGGCGCCCACGCGGTCGTGGAGATCGGCTACCGTCCGGGCCTGCTGACGGTGCGGATCGGTGACGACGGTCCGGGCCCCGCCCCCGCCGGTGACGGTGCCGGAACGGATGACGGCATCGGCCACGGCCTGGTGGGCATGAGGGAACGGGCCGCCCTGCTCGGCGGCAGACTCACGACCGGCCGGAGTCCGGCCGGCGGCTTTCTCGTGGAGGCGGAACTGCCGTGGTGATCCGGGTTCTGGTGGCCGACGACCAGGCGGTCGTCCGGACCGCGTTCTCCAGCCTGCTCAACACCCAGGAGGACATCGAGGTGGTCGGCGAGGCCGAGGACGGGGAGCAGGCGGTCCGGGGCGCCGCCGAGCACCGGCCCGATCTGGTGCTGCTCGACATCCGGATGCCCCGGATGAACGGCATCGAGGCGGCGCGGGAGATCGTCGCCGCGTCGGAGGGCGCCACCAGAGCGCTGATGCTGACGACGTTCGGCCTGGACGAGTACGTGTACGAGGCGCTGGCCGCGGGGGCGAGCGGCTTCCTGCTCAAGGACGCGACCTTCCCCGAACTGCTGCACGCGGTACGGGTGGTGGCCGACGGACAGGCACTGCTCTCCCCCGAGGTCACCGGACGGCTGATCGCGGAGTTCGCCCGGCAGCGGGTCAGCGCTCCCCCGGTCCGCGACATCGAGGGACTCACCGCCCGCGAGTGCGAGGTACTCGTGCTGATCGCGCGGGGCCTGTCGAACGGGGACATCGCCGGCCGGCTCACCATCACGGACCACACGGTCAAGACCCACATCAACCGGTTGTTCGCCAAAATGGGGCTGCGGGACCGGGCACAGGCGGTCATCCTGGCGTACGAACTGGGCCTGGTCGTCGCGGGGACGAGGGGGACGTGATGCCACCCGCGCGCATCACTCCCGGGCCAGGACGACCGTCTCCGCCGCGTCGAAGCGGACTCCCACCGCCGCGCCCTCCTGCGGGGTGTCCCGCAGCGCGCACTCCGCCTCCAGCACCGGGCCGTTGTCGGGCCTCAGCCGCACGGCGACATGGTTCCCCCGGAAGGTCCGTACGCCGACCGTGCAGCGCAGCCCGCTCTCCGGGGCGCCGATCCGCACCCCGGCAGGCCGGACCAGCACATCGCAGCGGCCCTGCGGCGACCCGCCGGGCACCGGTACCTTGCCCCACGCCGTGTCGGCGGTCGTGCCGGTCACCGTCGCGTCGACCACGTTGTCGAAGCCCAGGAAGCGGGCGACGAACGCCGAGGCGGGCCGCTGCCAGACCTCCAGCGGCGTACCGGCCTGGGCGATCCGCCCGTCCCGCATGACCACGACCCGGTCGGCGAGTGCGAAGGCTTCGCCCTGGTCATGGGTGACGGCCAGCACCGTCGTGCCCAAGCGGCCGAACAGGGTGCGCAGTTCGACGACGAGACGTTCGCGAAGGCTGCGGTCCAGCTGGCCCAGCGGCTCGTCCAGCATCAGGAGTTTCGGGCGCGGGGCGAGCGCACGGGCAAGGGCCACGCGCTGCTGCTCACCACCGGACAGCGCGGCCACCGCGCGGCGTGCCGCGCCGGGCAGGCCCACCAGATCGAGGAGTTCGCCCACCTCCCGGTCCGCTCCGGCGCGGCCGGCCCCGTGCATCCGCAGCCCGAAGGCCACATTGGCGCCGACGTCCCGGTGCGGGAACAGCTGGTGATCCTGGAACATCAGCCCCAGCCCGCGCTTGTGCACGGGCACCCCCGACTGGTCGGCCCCGTCCAGCAGCACCCTGCCGCCGTCCATCGCCTGCAACCCGGCGACGGCCCTCAGCAGGGTGGACTTCCCGCTGCCGCTCGGCCCGAGCACACACACGATCTCGTGGTCGGCGACCTCCAGGTCCACGGTGTCCAGGGCCGCCCTCTTCCCGAACCGGACCGTGGCCTCTTCCAGCCTCAGCATGCGCAGAACTCCCCGTCCATCACTCAGAACTCCCCGGATCGATCGGTGCGGATGCGTTCGAGGAGCAGCAGCGACACCGCGCACACCAGCATCAGAATGGTGCTGAGGGCCATCGCCTGCCCGTAGTTGAGCTCCCCGGACCGCCCCAGGAGCCGTGCCACGGCGACCGGAAGCGTCGGATTGTCGGGCCGCGCGATGAACACGGTCGCCCCGAACTCACCCAGCGACACGGCGAACGCGAAACCCGCGGCGACCAGCACCGCCCTGCGCACCAGCGGCAGATCGACCTCCCGCCAGGCCCGCAGCGGCGAGGCACCGAGCACCGCCGCCGCCTCGCGCAGCCGCCCGTCCACCGCGCGCAGGACGGGCAGCATGGTCCGTACGACGAAGGGGACGCCCACCAGTGCCTGGGCCAGCGGCACCAGGATCCAGGACGTCCGCAGGTCGAGCGGCGGCTTGTCCAGGGTGATGAGGAATCCGAAGCCGACGGTGACCGCGGACACCCCGAGCGGCAGCATCAGCAGGGCGTCGAAGCCGCGCACCAGCCGCCCCGCCCGCCGGGTCAGCGCCGCCGCGGCGAGCCCGCCGACGACGAGGGCGATGACGGTCGCGACCAGCGCGTACTGGAGGGAGTTCCAGATCGCTTCGAGGGGGGCGACCAGGAAGGTGGATCCGCTCGCCCCGGCGGACTGGAGCGCCCGGTAGTAGCCGACGCCATAGCCGCCGGGCCCGTCGAACGAGCGCTCCACCAGCACGCCGAGCGGCAGCAGGATCAGCAGCAGGATGGTCAGCAGCACCCCGCCGAGCAGCGTCCACTGTCCGGCGCCGCGCGGGCGGCGGGACGTCTGCGCGGGATCGACCAGCTTCAGCGCGGTCTCCCGGCGCCGCACCGTCCAGGCGTGCACGGCGAGGATCCCGCCGACCGCCGCGAACTGCACGAGGGTCAGTACGGCCGCCGTCGGCAGGTCGAGCAGTTGCGCGGTCTGCCGGTAGATCTCCACCTCCAGGGTGGAGTAGGCCGGACCGCCGAGGATCTGCACGACACCGAAGGAGGTGAACGTGAACAGGAAGACCATCAGTGCCGCGGCCGCCACGGCGGGCGCCAGCGCGGGCAGCGTCACCCGTCGCCAGGCGGCGAACCGTCCGGCGCCGAGCACCCGCGCGGCCTCCTCCTGCCGGGGATCGAGCTGCGACCAGAGCCCGCCGACGGTCCGTACGACCACCGCGTAGTTGAAGAAGACATGGGCCAGCAGGATCGCCCACACGGTGGTGTCGAGCCGTACGCCCCACAGGTCGTCGAGGAACCCGCCACGCCCCAGCAGCGCCAGGAACGCGGTGCCGACGACCACCGTCGGCAGCACGAACGGCACGGTGACGACCGCCCGCAGCAGCTGCTTTCCGGGGAATTCCAGGCGGGCGAAGACATAGGCGCCGGGCAGCGCGATCAACAGGGTGAGCCCGGTCGAGGCGAACGCCTGCCAGGTGGTGAACCAGAGGACGTCCAGGATGTCCGGCCGGGCCAGTACCTCACCGATCCGGCCGAACTGCCAGCTGCCCCCGGACTTCAGGCCGCGGCCGACGATCGCGGCGACGGGGTAGGCGAAGAACAACGCGAAGAACGCGAGCGGCACGGCCATCAGGCCCAGCCGCACCGCGTTCCCGCGCCGGGCGCCGCCGGACCGTCCGCCGCCGCGCCGGACGGCGGAGGATCCGGACCCTGGCGCCTCGCCTACTTCACGACGAGCGAGTGCCATGACTGGACCCACTGCTCACGGTTCTTGGCGATCTTCTCCGGAGCCACGGTGACGGGCTTGTCGATGGTCGCGCCGAACTTCGTGAAGAGCTCCGGCAGCTTCGCGTCCTCGGCGACCGGGTTCACGAACATGTTCAGGGGCATGTCCTCCTGGAACTTCTTGCTGATCAGGAAGTCCAGCAGTGCCTTGCCGCCCGCCTCGTTCTTCGCGCCGGTCAGCAGCCCGGCGAACTCGATCTGCCGGAAGCACGTACCGGTGGCGACCCCGGTCGGGGCCTCGGCCGGCTGCGGCTTCGCGTACAGCACCTCGACCGGCGGGCTGGAGGCGTAGGAGACGACGAGCGGCCGCTCCGCCTTGGCCTTCTTCCCGCCCGCGGAGCCGGAGAACTCCTCGTTGTACGCCTGCTCCCAGCCGTCGACGACCTTCACGCCGTTGCTCTTCAGCTGCTTCCAGTAGTCCTGGTAGCCGTCCTCACCCCGGTCGGCGATGGTGCCGAGGAGGAAGCCCAGACCGGGAGAGGAGGTCGCGGCGTTCTCGGTGACGAGCATGTTCTTGTACGCGGGCTTCAGCAGGTCGTCGAAGGACTGCGGGGGCGCGAGCTTCTTGTCGGCGAAGTACTTCTTGTCGTAGTTGACGCAGACGTCACCGGTGTCGACCGGAGTGACCCGGTGCTTGTCGTCCAGCTGTGCGGCGGCCGCGACCCGGTCCAGGCCCTTCGCCTCGTACGCCGTGAACAGGCCGTTGTCGAGGGCGCGGGAGAGCAGTGTGTTGTCGACGCCGAAGAAGACATCGCCACGCGGAGAGCCCTTGGTCAGGATCTCCTGGTTGAGGGCGGCACCCGCGTCACCGCTCTTGAGCACCTCGACCGTGTAGCCGGTCTCCTCGGTGAACTCCTTCAGTACGGATTCCGAGGCGTTGAAGGAGTCGTGGCTGACCAGGGTCACGGTCTTGGAGCCGGAGCCCTTGGTGCCCCCGGCTCCCTCCGGACTGTCGTCGGAACTGCCGCAGCCGGCCAGCACCGTGACGCCGAGCGCGGCGGCGAGGGCCGTCGCCGCGTACTTCTTGGTGGTGTTCATGTGATTCCTCCTGGAGTGACCAGGAAGAGACGCGGCCCTGCCCGCTCACGGCGAACCGCAAGCGGGCAGGGCGCAACAGCTTGAGTAATGACCGAACTTCCTACCCGGAATGACCCGGGCGAGGTTCAGAGGGTCTGCGGCCAACCTGTTCCGGTGCCGCACTCTCAGCGCTGTGGCGCTCCCCTGTCGGAATATGAAGTTGATTTCGCACCCAGGCTACACGGGCGATTTCCGGCCTAACGCTCGGACGCCGCCAGCTGACCGCAGGCCCCGTCGATCTCCTGACCCCGGGTGTCACGGACGGTGACGGGAACGCCGTGGGCCGCGATGGCCTCGACGAACGCCTTCTCGTCCTCGGGCCGCGAGGCGGTCCACTTCGAACCGGGCGTCGGGTTCAGCGGGATCAGGTTGACGTGCACCCGCTTGCCCTTGAGGAGCCGTCCGAGCAGGTCACCCCGCCAGGCCTGGTCGTTGATGTCGCGGATCAGCGCGTACTCGATGGAGATGCGGCGGCCGGACTTCTCCGCGTACTCCCACGCCGCGTCCAGTACCTCGCGGACCTTCCAGCGGGTGTTCACCGGGACGAGGGTGTCACGCAGCTCGTCGTCCGGGGCGTGCAGCGAAACGGCCAGCCGGCACTTGAAGCCCTCGTCGGCGAAGCGCAGCATGGCCGGGACCAGTCCCACGGTGGAGACGGTGATCCCGCGCTGCGAGAGCCCCAGGCCGTCCGGCTCGGGGTCGGTCAGGCGCCGGATCGCGCCGACGACGCGCTTGTAGTTGGCCAGCGGCTCGCCCATGCCCATGAAGACGATGTTGGAGAGCCGCGCGGGGCCGCCCGGGACATCGCCGTCGCGCAGTGCCCGCATGCCGTCCACGATCTGGTGCACGATCTCGGCGGTCGACAGATTGCGGTCGAGCCCGGCCTGCCCGGTGGCACAGAACGGGCAGTTCATCCCGCAGCCGGCCTGCGAGGAGATGCACATCGTCACGCGCTCGGGATAGCGCATCAGGACGGACTCGACGAGCGTCCCGTCGTGCAGCTTCCAGAGGGTCTTGCGGGTGGTGTCGTCATCGCAGCTGATGTGACGGACCACGGACATCAGGTCGGGGAACATCGCCTCGGCGAGCTTGTCCCGCGACGCGGCCGGGATGTTGGTCCACTCCGCCGGGTCGTGCGCGTACCGCGCGAAGTAGTGCTGCGAGAGCTGCTGGGCGCGGAACGGCTTCTCGCCGATCGCGGCGACCGCTTCCTTGCGCTCTGCGGGCGTGAGGTCGGCGAGGTGCCGCGGGGGCTTCTTGGCTCCGCGGGGCGCGACGAAAGTGAGTTCTCCGGGCTTAGGCATGGTTCATCCAGTGTCGCAGAAAGACGAGTGAGGGCCCGCCGCCCTGTGGACAACGGACCCTCACCCATAAGAATTGCAGGTCAGACGGTATGCGCGCGGGTTCGGCTCAGCCGGATCCGACGAACAGCACCAGCAGCAGCCACACCACCGGGGCGGTCGGCAGCAGCGAGTCCAGCCGGTCCATGATGCCGCCGTGGCCGGGCAGCAGGGTGCCCATGTCCTTGATCCCGAGATCCCGCTTGATCATGGACTCGCCCAGGTCACCGAGGGTGGCGCTGACGGCGACCGCGAGGCCCAGCAGCAGTCCCTGCCACCAGGAGCCGCCGTCGATCAGGAATTGCATGCACAGCGCGCCGCCGGCCATCGCGAAGGCGACCGCTCCGAGCAGGCCCTCGCGGGTCTTCCCGGGGCTGATGCGCGGTGCGAGCTTGTTCTTGCCGAAGCGCCAGCCCACCGCGTAGGCGCCGGTGTCGCTGATCACCGTGAGCAGCAGGAAGGTGAGCACCCGCTGCGGCCCGTCGTCCGCCGTCAGGAGCATCGCGACGAACGTGGCCAGGAACGGTACGTAGAACGCGGCGAAGACCCCGGCCGTGACGTCCTTGAGATACCCCTCCGGCGGCTGGGTCATCCGCCAGACCAGCACCGCGAGCGCGGTCAGCGCCATGGCGACCCAGGCACCCTCCGCGCCCCGCGCGTAGCCGGCGACGACCATGGCGGCCCCGCCGACGGCGAGCGGCACGAGAGGGGCCTTGATGCCCTTGCGCTCCTCCAGCCGGGAGGTGAGCTCCCAGAGGCCGACGACCACGGCGACCACTATCACGCCGACGAAGACGGCCTGCACGATGAAGAGCGAGGCGACGATGACCGCGCCGAGCCCCACGCCGACCCCTATGGCGGCGCGCAGATCGCGCCCCGCACGCTTCTTCTGCGGCGGGGACGGCATCGGGGTGGACATGGGCTCCTGCGGCTTCTCGTCACGGAACAGGGGGCCGCCGACGTGAGCGGCATCCCCGTCCCGGTCGTCGCGGTCGTCTGCGTCTCTACCTGCGTCGGGAACGTCCGGCACGTTGGGCATGGGCCGAGTCTGCTGGGCGTCATGCACATCGTAGGCAGGACCCGCCGGAGCAGCTCCCATCTCGGGAGTGCCCCAGTAACCGGCTCCCTGCGGCGCGCCCCAGGAAGAGTCGTTCATCAGACCTCGAGCAGCTCGGCTTCCTTGTGCTTGAGCAGCTCGTCCACCTGCGCGACGTACTTCGCGGTGGTGTCGTCGAGCTCCTTCTCCGCGCGGCGCACCTCGTCCTCGCCGGACTCCTTGTCCTTGACGAGCTTGTCGAGGGTCTCCTTGGCCTTGCGGCGGATGGAGCGGATCGAGATCTTGGAGTCCTCGGCCTTGGTCTTGGCGACCTTGATGTACTCCTTGCGGCGGTCCTGGGTGAGCTCGGGGAAGGTCACCCGGATGATGTTGCCGTCGTTGCTCGGGTTGACGCCGAGGTCGGAGTCGCGGATCGCCTGCTCGATGTTGCGCAGAGCGGTCTTGTCGAACGGCGTCACGACGGCCATCCGCGGCTCGGGAACCGAGAACGAGGCCAGCTGGTTGATCGGGGTCAGCGCGCCGTAGTAGTCGGCGACGATCTTGTTGAACATCGCCGGGTGCGCACGGCCGGTTCGGATCGCGGCGAAGTCCTCTTTCGCGACGACAACGGCCTTCTCCATCTTCTCCTCGGCCTCGAGGAGGATTTCTTCGATCACCACGTGCTCCTGCGTGTCTTGAGTGGGCCCGGCATCGTCATCGCCGGGCCCGGCGGGTCCTGCGTCGCGTCCTCACCTGCACGGTGTCCGACCGGCAGGCCGTTGTCCATCCTTGGGGCCGTCAGGCCCGGGTGCTCTCGTCGCTCACGAGCGTGCCGATCTTCTCACCCTTGACGGCACGGGCGATATTGCCGGTGGCGGTCAGCTCGAAGACGAGGATCGGGAGCTGGTTGTCACGGCACAGGGTGATGGCGGTGGCGTCGGCGATCTTCAGATCGCGGGCGAGCACCTCGCTGTACTCCAGCGCGTCGAACTTCACCGCGGCGGGGTTGGTCTTGGGGTCGGAGTCGTAGACCCCGTCCACCCCGTTCTTGCCCATCAGCAGCGCCTCGGCGTCGATCTCCAGGGCGCGCTGGGCGGCTGTGGTGTCGGTGGAGAAGTACGGCATCCCCATGCCGGCGCCGAAGATGACGACGCGTCCCTTCTCCAGGTGCCGGACGGCACGGAGCGGGATGTACGGCTCGGCGACCTGGCCCATGGTGATGGCGGTCTGGACGCGCGAGTCGATGCCTTCCTTCTCCAGGAAGTCCTGGAGTGCCAGGCAGTTCATGACCGTGCCGAGCATGCCCATGTAGTCGGACCGGGCCCGGTCCATGCCGCGCTGCTGGAGCTCGGCACCACGGAAGAAGTTGCCGCCGCCGATGACGATCGCGATCTCCGCGCCGTCGCGCACGACGGCGGCGATCTCGCGGGCGATGGCGTGCACGACATCGGGGTCGACACCGAGGCCTCCGCCACCGGCGAATGCCTCGCCGGACAGCTTCAGCATGAAGCGTCCGGAAACCTTGCCGTCGTCGCGCTTGTGGTCACCCTGAGTGGCGTCCGCGCCCTTGTCCATGGAAATTCTCCTCGTGCACATACGAAGAAGGCCATTGCCGGTGGGTCTGGTGTCCCTCAGCGGCAATGGCCTCCTCGTCAGATCTGCGGTCGTCCGGCATGAGTGCGGCCGTCGACTGCACTAGACCCTATCGGGGTCCACCGTTGTTCGCGGACGGACTCAGATGCCGACCTTGATGCGCGAGAAGCGCTTCAGGGTGACACCGGCCTCGTCCAGGACCTTCTGAACAGACTTCTTGGCGTCCAGCGCGTACGGCTGACCGAGGAGGGTGGCCTCCTTGAAGAAGCCGTTGACGCGACCCTCGACGATCTTCGGGAGCGCGGCCTCGGGCTTGCCCTCGGCGCGCGTGGTCTCCTCGGCGACGCGGCGCTCGGCCTCGACGATCTCGGCGGGGACGTCCTCGCGGGACAGGTACTTCGGGGCGAACGCGGCGATGTGCTGCGCGATGCCCTTGGCCAGCTCGGCGTCGGCCTTGTCCAGCTCGACCAGGACACCGATCTGCGGCGGCAGGTCGGGCATGGTGCGGTGCATGTACACGGAGACGAAGTCACCGGTGAACTGCGCGAAGCGGTCCAGGACGATCTTCTCGCCGAGGTTGGCGTTGGCCTCGTCCACGTACGCCTGGACGGTCTTGCCGGGCTCGATCTCGGACGCCAGCAGCGCCGCGATGTCGGCCGGAGAGGTCGCGGCCACGTGGGCGGCGAGCGTGTTGGCGACGGCCTGGAACTTGTCGCCCTTGGCGACGAAGTCCGTCTCGCACTTCAGCTCGAGCAGGACGCCGGACGTCTTGTCCTCGGAGATGAGGGAGACGACGGCACCGTTCTCGGCAGAGCGGCCCTCGCGCTTGGCGACGCCCTTCTGACCCTTGATACGGAGCGCCTCGACGGCCTTGTCGACGTTGCCATCGGCCTCGTCGAGCGCCTTCTTGCAGTCCATCATGCCGGCGCCGGTGAGCTCACGGAGCTTCTTGACGTCAGCGGCGGTGTAGTTCGCCATGAGTCTGTATTTCTCTCTCGAAGTCTGAAAGATCTACGGGTGAACGGCGGGGACGGTGCCCTGTGGCACCGGCCCCGCCGTCTTCAGCCGTGACGGGTGTCAGGCCTGCTCGGCGTCCGCGGCCGGAGCCTCGGCAGCGGGTGCCTCGGCGGCGGGTGCCTCGGCGGCGGGTGCCTCGGCAGCGTCGGCCTGCTCGGCGTCCGCGACCTTCTCGGTCTCGGCGGAGGCCTGGACCTCGGCGGCGGCCGCGGTCTCGTCCTTCTTGTCGCCCTCGAGCAGGTCGCGCTCCCACTCGGCGAGCGGCTCGCCGGCGGCCTTCTCGCCCGGCTTCGAGTCACCGGTGGCGGCACCGGAACGGGCGATGAGGCCCTCGGCGACGGCGTCGGCGATCACACGGGTGAGCAGGGTGACGGAGCGGATCGCGTCGTCGTTGCCCGGAATCTTGTAGTCGACCTCGTCGGGGTCGCAGTTGGTGTCGAGGATCGCGACGACCGGGATGTGGAGCTTGCGCGCCTCACCGACGGCGATGTGCTCCTTCTTGGTGTCGACGATCCAGACGGCGCTCGGCACCTTCTGCATCTCGCGGATACCACCGAGGGTCTTCTCCAGCTTGGCCTTCTCGCGCGAGAGGACCAGGAGCTCCTTCTTGGTGAGGCCGGAGGCGGCCACGTCCTCGAAGTCGATGAGCTCAAGCTCCTTCAGACGCTGAAGGCGCTTGTAAACGGTGGAGAAGTTGGTGAGCATGCCACCGAGCCAACGCTGGTTGACGTACGGCATGCCGACGCGCGTCGCCTGCTCGGCGATGGCTTCCTGCGCCTGCTTCTTGGTACCCACGAACATGATGGAGCCGCCGTGGGCGACGGTCTCCTTGACGAACTCGTAGGCGCGGTCGATGTACGACAGCGACTGGAGCAGGTCGATGATGTAGATGCCGTTGCGCTCGGTGAAGATGAAGCGCTTCATCTTCGGGTTCCAGCGACGGGTCTGGTGACCGAAGTGGACGCCGCTTTCCAGCAGCTCCCGCATCGTGACGACGGCCATGGCCGTACTCCTTGAGGTGCTCGGTTGTCGCGACCGCAGGATTGCGATCGCGCCTGACGCCCCTACGCGCCGTGCCACAAGGGACCGAGGAGCGCGGCCACCCCCGAAGAGAGGGAGGTGGCGGGGCGTGCGAAGTCGACCCGGTGACCCGGATCGCCACAAGAAGTGTACGGGACCCGCCGGGTGCCGGGTGACGGCGATGTCCACAACCGGCGGGCTGTCCACAGGAACGGTTCATGATCCCCCGGATCGGGCGGGCCGGAGGATCGTTCCGTGCATGCGCACCACACCCGGATCCCCTCGCTCCAGCTCACCCGCGTCCAGGCCGCCGCCCGCCCCGCGGGCCCGGCGGACAGCCGCACGGGCCGCGCCGCCGGCCGCGCTGCTGCTGGCGGCCCTGGCGGCCGTCGTGTCGGCAGTGCTGCTCGGACCGGCCTCGGTCAGAGCCTCGGCGGGGCCGGGTCCGGGCGGGTCACCGGCTCCCGCCCCCACCCGGGGTCCCGTCCCGGATTCCGCCCCCGCTCCGGATTCCGTCCCGGATCCCCCTCCCGTCCCGGATTCCGTCCCGGATCCCCCTCCCGCCCCGGATTCCGCCCCCGTTCCGGGAGACGAGCGGGTCTGGCCCCTGCCCGGCCGGCCCACGGTCGTACGCGGGTGGGAGCCGCCCGCCGGCCCGTACGGGCCGGGCCATCGCGGCGTCGATCTCGCGGCGCGGCCCGGTGCCGAGGTCCGGGCCGCGGCCACCGGCCGGGTGTCGTTCGCGGGGCGGGTGGCCGGACGTGGGGTGCTCACGATCGAAGTGGCGGGAAGTGGGGAGCCGCCGCTGCGCACCACGTACGAGCCGGTGCGGGCGCTGGTGGCCCGGGGTGAGGAGGTGACCGCGGGCCGGGCGGTCGCCGTGCTGGAGCAGGGGCCGTTCCACTGCCGTACGGACTGTCTGCACTGGGGGCTGCGGCGCGGGGACGTCTATCTGGATCCGCTGTCCCTGCTGCCGCCCTCGTCGCTGCGGCGGGGCCCTTCCCGGCTGCTGCCGGTCTTCGGTGTACCGCACCCGGACGAGCCCCAGGGCTCGGCGTACAGGCGGGGTCAGCCCCGTACGCCGCGCAGGATCATGGCGACGGCGGTGTCGGCGATGACTCCCGGCTCCTCCGCCACACCCAGTTCGATACGGCGCACCGCAGCGTCCACCGAACCCTGCAGCAGCATCGCGGCGAGTCGCGGCTGGGTATGACCGAGATCGCCCAGCGCCTCGACGATCATGGCGATCAGACCGCCGTGCGCGGCCCGGATCTTCTCGCGGGCCCCCGCGTCCAGCTCGCTCGCGGAGATCGCGACGACCGCGCGGTGACGCCGGTCCCCGACGAGATCGAGCTGCCGGCGCACATACGCCTCGATCTTCGCCTCGGGGGTCTCGGCGCGCTCCATGGCGTTCTCGACCTCGGCCGCCCAGACGGGGAAGTCGACGGCACACAACTCCTCGACCACGGCGGCGCGGGAGCGGAAGTACTCGTACACGGAGGACCGGGCGAGGCCCGTGCGTTCGGCGAGCGCGGGGAAGGTCAACGCCTCCGTACCGCCCTCGGACAGCAGCGAGCGCGCGGCGTCCAGGAGGGCGCCGCGCTGCATGGTCCGGTGCTCGGCCACGGAGGCCGCTCGAATCCTGGGCACGCTTCCACTCTACGGCGGCACATGTCCGGGGGAAGGGCGCGACCTCCATCGGGATGGCCGACGGCGCACGCTCAGCGCCCGGCGTCGGCCAGTTTCGCCCGGAGCTGCAGCACCGACTTGGTGTGGATCTGGCTGACCCGGCTCTCGGTGACCCCGAGGACATTGCCGATCTCGGCGAGGGTGAGGCCCTCGTAGTAGTAGAGGGTGACGACGGTCTTCTCCCGGTCGGGGAGCGTGTTGATGGCACGTGCGAGCAGCCGTCTGAGCTCACGGTCCTCGGCGACCTCCACCGGGTTGTCGGCGGCGGTGTCCTCCAGCGTGTCCATCAGGCTCAGGCGGTCGCCGCCCTCGCCGCCGACATGCAGCAGCTCCTCCAGGGCCACCACGTTCGCCAGGGACAACTGGCTGAAAACAGCGTGGAGTTCCTCCAGCGCGATGCCCATCTCCGAGGCGACTTCCGCCTCCGACGGGGTGCGGCGCAGCCGTGCCTCCAGGGTGGCGTAGGCGCGTTCCACGTTCCGCGCCTTCTGCCGTACGGAGCGCGGGATCCAGTCCAGCGCCCGGAGTTCGTCGATCATCGCGCCGCGGATCCTGGTGATCGCGTACGTCTCGAACTTGATGGCCCGTTCGATGTCGAACTTCTCGATGGCGTCGATCAGTCCGAAGACTCCGGAGGAGACGAAGTCGGCCTGTTCGACGTTGGACGGCAGCCCCACGCTGACCCTGCCCGCGACGTATTTGACGAGTGGCGAGTAGTGAAGGATCAACTGCTCCCGCAGGCGCTCGTCGCCCGTGGTCTTGTACGAACGCCACAACTCGTCGAGGGAGGAGGGAGCGGAAGGGCGCACAGTGCCACGCGCAGCGGGTGGTACTGCCGCACGGTCAGACCCGGAGGTGTGCTGGGGCATGTGGTGCCTTGAGCCGTTCTGCTGTGAAGTGCTGGGGGACGTTTGTCTGGGGCGGAATCCTTGTGAGCGTAGCGTGACTGAAGCGTCGCAGTGCGCGCAGGATACGGGTTCGACACTGTGCGATTCCGCACCGGCGATTCCGCCGCCGGACGCGACAGGCGACCGGGACCGTCGCCGCGCGCACCGGCCCCGGAGGCACCGCTGAATTAACTGCCGAGGTCATCGGCATTACCTTTTCACCCGAATGCTCCAGGTCAAGTACCGCCTCGCCGCGCGTCGCCGTTGCATGCCGGCGCCTTGGTCAACTTCCATCCGTCGCCCTCGCGTTCGACGAACCCCAGTGAGTGCAGTTCGTACAGTCGCCCGAGTGCTTCGTCGGCGGACGCTCCCGCGGCGCGGGCGACGTCACGCACGTCGACGGTTCCGTGGTACGGGAGGGCGTCCAGCACTCTCGCGGTGACCGCGTCCAGCAGGTCCCGGGGCAGGACCGGGCCGCGTCCGACCGGTGCGAGGTCACCGATGTCCCCCACCAGCTCGGCGACCTCCGACGCGTCGGTGACGAGGACTCCCTCGCCGCGCAGCAGCTCGTGGACACCGGCGGACAGACCGCTGGTCGCCGGGCCGGGCACCCCCATCGTGTGGCGGCCGAGGCGCTGGGCGCTGCGGGCGGTGACGAGCGAACCGCTGCGGTATTCGGCCTCCACCACGACCGTTCCCCTGGTGAGTGCGGCGATCACCCTGTTCCGGAGGATGAACCGGCTGCGGGTGGGATGCCCGGAGGGCGGCAACTCCCCCATGACCAGCCCCTGTTCCACCATGCGCGCGATCAGCCCGGCATGACCGCGGGGATAGGCCACGTCGACCCCGCACGCCAGCACCGCCATGGTCGCCCCGCCCGCGGCCAGGGCTCCGCGGTGGGCCGCCCCGTCCACCCCGAACGCGGCACCCGACACCACCACCCAGCCGCGCTCCGCCAGCCCCGCGCCGAGGCTCGCCGCCATATGGGCCCCGTACGGGGTGCAGGCCCTGGCACCGACCACCGCGACCGAACGCAGGGCCCACAGCCGCAGGTCGGGACGCCCGCGCACCCAGAGCCCGACCGGCCGGGCGTCACCCAGGTCGTCGAGCTGGCTGGGCCACTCCCGGTCACCCGGGCAGATGAATCGGCCGCCCAGCGCGGCCACCGCCGCGAGGTCCCGCTCGGGCTCGGCCGCAGCGGCACGCAGCCGGTAGCCGCCCAGGCGCGCGGCGGTCATACCCGGCAGCTCCCCGGCCGAGCCGTCCCGGGCGGTGAGCCGCCGTACCAGCTCGACCGGCCCCGACTCGCGCAGCCACCGTCCGGCACGCTCGTCGCCCGGCTCCAGAATCCGTGTCAACGCGGCCCTCGCCAGCCGCACCCCCTCCGCGCACCCGCCGCCCCCATCACGTCCCGGCCCGCCACTCCCGTCACGTCCCGGCCCGCCGCTTCCCGGCCCCGCACATCCCGCTGTCTCCGGCAGCCCCGTCACGATGGCGCGACCTCCATCGGCACCCCGCGCTGGATGCCCGTGCGCAGTTCCAGTGCCACCGCGATGTCGGAGGCGTCCGGGCGGTCGGCGCCGCGCAGGTCCGCCACGGTCCACGCCACCCTCAGCACCCGGTCCAGGCCCCGGGCCGTGAGTGTGCCGCGCTCCATGTCCCGCTCAGCCGCCATCAGCGCCCCGGGGGCCGTCAGCAGCCGGGTCCGCAGCTCATGGCCCGGTACCTCGCTGTTGGTGGTCCAGGGCGTGCCCGCGAGCCGCTCGGCGGCCCGCGCCCTGGCTTCCCGTACCCGCGCGGCGACCTCGGCCGTCGACTCGCCCCGGCCCCCTCGCCCCATCAGGTCGGCACGGCTGACGGGCTCCACCTCGACCCGCAGGTCCACCCGGTCCAGCAGCGGCCCGGACAGTCTCGCCTGATAGCGCCGCACCACGGAGGGCGGGCATTCGCAGCCCGCGCCGCTGAGCGTGTGCCGGCCGCAGGGACAGGGGTTCGCGGCGAGCAGCATCAGGAATCTGGCGGGCAGCCGCACCACCCCGGCCGCCCGCGCGACCACCACATGGCCGGACTCCAGCGGCTGGCGCAGCGCGTCGAGCACCTTGCCGGAATACTCCGGCGCCTCGTCCAGGAAGAGCACCCCCCGGTGAGCCAGGGAAACCGCTCCGGGCCTGGGCAGTCCGTTGCCGCCGCCGACCAGTGACTGCATCGTCGCCGAGTGGTGCGGCGCGCAGTACGGCGCCCTGGTGACCAGAGGTTCACCCGGTGGGAGGATTCCCGCCACCGAATGGATCGCCGTCACTTCGAGGGATTCCTGCCGGGTCAGCGGAGGCAGGATCGCCGGGAGCCGCTCGGCCAGCATCGTCTTCCCGGCCCCCGGGGGTCCGGAGAGCAGCAGATGGTGTCCACCCGCCGCGGCCACCTCAAGGGCCTTGCGGGGACGCGCCTGCCCCGCGACGTCCGCCAGGTCGGGCCGGTGTCCCTCGCTCCGCGCACAGTGCGGGGCAAGGCCCGTGCCCACCCCCGCGCCCGGCATCATCAGTCCCGCCAGCATCGCGTCGGGACGGCCCTGGCCGTCGGCCGGCTCATCGGGCACGGGCTCATCGGCCAGTACCGCGATCAGCTGGCGCAGGCTCCGTACGCCGAGGACCGAGACCCCCGGCACCAGGGCCGCCTCACCGGCGGTCTGCTCGGGGACGACGACGTGGTGATACCCCGCCTCGGCCGCGGCGAGCACGGCGGGCAGCACCCCGCGCACCGGGCGCACCCGGCCGTCCAGCCCCAGCTCCCCGATCATCACCACGTCGGCGATGGCGGCCGGATCGATCCGCTCGGCCGCGCCGAGCACCGCGCAGGCCACCGCGAGATCGAACCCCGAACCTCCTTTGGGCACGGACGCCGGGGAGAGCCCCACCGTGAGCTTCTTCTGCGGCCACTCGGCCCCGGAGTTGACCACGGCGGCCCTGACCCGGTCGCGGCTCTCCACCAGGCTCTTGTCCGGCAGTCCCACCAGGGCGAACGTCGCCACACCCGGTTCCAGGTCCGCCTGGACCTCCACCACCACGCCTTCGACGCCCACCAGCGCCACCGAACACGCGCGCGCGAATCCCATCAGGACACCCCGCGCACATGCTCGGTGACCGGCGCTCCGCGCCTGGGCACGACCACTCCGACCAGGTCGATCCGGACCCCGCCGTCCGGCGGCCCGCCGTGGCCGTCCAGCCAGATCTCGGCGAGTCGTCGCAGCCGGTCCGTCTTGGCCGGTGTGACGGCCGCCATGGGGTGTTCGAAAACCCCGGACCTGCGGGTCTTCACCTCACAGATGACCAGTGCGTCACCGTCCCTGGCGACGATGTCGATCTCTCCGGCGCGACAGCGCCAGTTGCGCTCCAGGACCGCCATTCCGGCTTCGGTCAGCAGCCGCGCCGCCAGATCCTCGCCGTACCGCCCGAGTGCCCCCCGTGCGTTCATTCGGCACCACCTCCGGCACCGACTCTGACGGTTCCGGCCCAGACGTGTGGATCTTGGTGATTTCCGGTGGACAACTCCGTGAATGTGGATATCCCGGTCACCCGTACGGGTGACCGTCCGTGGATCAGCCGCCCGGAAGTTCGAGATCGCTCTTGTTGAGCTCCTCGATGTTGACGTCCTTGAAGGTCAGCACGCGGACCTGCTTGACGAACCTCGCGGGCCGGTACATGTCCCACACCCAGGCATCCGCCATGGATACTTCGAAGAAGACCTCACCCTGGACCGAGTGCACCTGCATCTCGTAGTCGTTGGTGAGGTAGAAGCGCCGTTCGGTCTCGATCACATATTTGAACAGACCGACGACATCGCGGTACTCCCGGTAGAGCTTCAGCTCCATCTCGGTCTCGTACTTCTCGAGGTCCTCGGCGCTCATGGCATGTTCCCCTTCAGCCGTGCGTCCCCCTATTGTGCGTCAGCCCCCGGCACCCCTGGACGATTAGACGATTTCGGGGGCCAGAACGAGCGGAGCACGTGGGGGACCCTCGTCGAGGAGCGTGCGCAGCAGCTCGGCGAGTCTGGTCGGGTACACCGTCTCACGCGCCGCGAGCAGTTCGGCGGAAGTCCACCACCTCAGACCGGCGACGCTGCGCCGCTCCAGGTCGGTGAGGCCCTGCGGGTCGGTGGCGGTCTGCGCCGTGCGGGCCAGGAAGTACCACTCGTCCTGGTTCCAGCGCCGCCCGTCGAACGGGAAGGAACAGGTCCGCTGCCAGAGCACCGGGCCCAGCTCGATGTCCGTGATCCCGGTCTCCTCGGCCAGCTCGCGCCGCGCCGCCTGCTCCCTGGTCTCGTCGCCCTCCAGACCGCCGCCGGGCGTGAACCACCAGGTGTCCGCGGGATCGTCCGGCTCGTAGCCGTGCATCAGCAGGATGCGGTCCTCGGGGTCCAGCAGCACCACCCGTGCGACCCTGCGGGTCTCTCCCATGATCGCGGTCCCCTCGCCCCCCTCAGACACCGGCGGCCGCCGGTGAGTGCTGCTTCCGGCGTGCGGAGCGGGCCGCGACCGGCCCGTACGCGCTGCCGCCCAGGATGAGCACGAGGCCCGCCAGCACCACCCCGAGCTGGAGCTTCAGCGGCCCGTCGGCGGACACCCCGCCCGGCAGGTCCGCGAACGACCGCGGCCGTCCGATCATGCCGTCCATCGGCCAGGCGACCGCGTCCACCCGGGCCTCGACGGCGCCGAGCGGGACGGAGCCCTGTCCGGGGTCGTCGAGGTGGACCCGGGAGTCCAGCGAGCCGGCCCGTTCGTCCCCGAGAAGAAAGATCTGGCCCCGGGGTACCTCGGCGGTGAAGCCCCGCGGCGAGGCCGGAGTGCCCGCTGCCGAGCCCGCCGTACCGTCGTACGCCCGCAGATACGGTTCCTCAACGGGGATGCCGTTGACCGTCAGCCGCCCGCCCTTGTCGCAGCAGGCCACCTTGTCGCCTCCGATGCCGACGACCCGCTTCACCATCGGGACGGCGCCCCAGGACGGATCGGTGAACACCACCACGTCCCCCCGCCGCACATCGGCGCCGTCCACGCGCTCCGCGAGCACCCGGTCCCCGGCGTTCACCGTGGGGGACATCGAGTCCGTCGGCACCGTGTACGGCTTGTACACCACCGCTCCCCAGGCGAATCCGCCGAGGAAGAGCACACAGCCGACGGCCACGGCCAGGCCCGACAGCACACTGCCGAGCCGGCCGCGGCCGTCGTCCGTACGTCCCATTCCGCTCATCCCAGCGCTCCCCCATCAGAGATCGACAATCGCTGATCCGAGTCGGCACCCTACCCGGCGGTACGCCCGCTGGTCAGCCTCTTGCGGCGCCACAGCACGAGGGGCAGCGCTCCGGCCACACCCAGTGCTCCGGGAGCCATGGCGACCGCCGCGTTCAGACCGGGCTGGTCGAACGTCTTGGGAACCGGCAGCGTTGACCAGCGGTTGATGGGCCAGGCCACGACGACGGCGCGGCCGACGACCTCGTCCGTGGAGACCGTGCCCTGACCGGGAAGCTCCTGGTGGTACCGGGAGTCCAGCGAATTCTGGCGGTGGTCGCCCATCACCCAGATCCGGCCCTCGGGCACATGGATCGGCCCGAACGGCTCGTCGTTGCACGGAGTGTTCCCCGGGAAAATGAACGACTTCTCGTCCAGTGCCTTCCCGTTGACCGTCACCGGTCCGTTCTTCTTGCACTCCACCGTGTCACCGCCGACCGCGATGACCCGCTTGATCAGGTCCTTCTCCTCGGCCGACGGCATCAGGCCGATGAAGCTGAGGAACTTCTGCACCGCGTTGGGCTCCGGTGTCACGGTGTCCTCCAGCCAGCCGCCCGGGTCGTGGAACACCACGACCTCGCCGCGCTCCGGCTCCGAGCCGAACCACGGGGTCAGCTTGTCGACCAGCACCCGGTCACCCCGCTGCAGTGTGTCCTGCATGGAGTCCGAGGGGATCGAGAACGCCTGCACCAGGAAGGTCTTGATCAGCAGGGCCAGGACGAGCGCGATACCGATGAGAAGCGGCAGTTCCTTCCAGAAGGAACGCGGCTTCTTCGGAGCCCTGCCACCGCTGCCCGCGGAGCCGGCGTCACCCTCCGCCCGGCCCGCCGAAGCCCCCTCGGAAGACTCGGCGTGCTCCGGCCGGTCCTCGGGTTCGTCGTGTCCGGATCGTGCGCCGACCGCCAAATCCCCCACATCCACTCCTCAATCCGTGCCACTGCCCGCGCCCGGTTCGGTGCAGGCCCACCACTCCCATAACGAGCGGGAGTTCCGCAGGGGTCGGGAGCCGGACCATCGCATATCGATCCTGGGGGGACACACTATTCGACATGCGGGGCAACACGGCCGCCCCGGCACGCGCATCCGGGACCGGGGCGAAGGTCTCGCGTTCCTCCAGCGTGCGCCAGTGCCCGAACGGCCAGGCGATCACGACAGCCCTTCCCACGACCTCGTCCTCGGACACCGTGCCCCTGCCCGCGTCGTCGAGGTGGAAGCGCGAATCCGCGGAATTGGACCGGTGGTCCCCCATCACGAAGATCCGGCCGGCCGGAACCTTTACCTCGAATTGGACCGTCGATGGCTCATTGCCGGGATACAGATAGGGCTCGTCCAGCGGGACGCCGTTGACACTGACCCTGCCGTCCGCGCCGCAGCACTTCACCGTGTCTCCGCCGACCGCGATGACCCGCTTGATCAGGTCCTGCTCGTCGTCGGACGGCAGCAGTCCGATGAAGGTCAGCAGCTCCATGACCTGTTTGACGCCGACGGGGGCGTCCTTGCCGTCCGTGTCCGTCCGCTCCGCGTTCAGCCAGCCGCCGGGGTCCTTGAACACCACGACGTCGCCGCGCTGCGGCTTCGATCCGAACCAGGGGGTCAGCTTGTCCACGAGCACGCGGTCGCCGATCCGGATGGTCTGTTCCATCGATCCCGAAGGGATCACGAAGGCCTGCACCAGGAAGGTCTTGAGCACCAGCGCGATCAGCAGGGCCACCACGATGAGCACAGGGACCTCCCGCACCGTCGACCCGCGCCGCCGCCGTCGGACCTTGCGGGCGAGCCTCCGGCGCTCGGCGCGGGTCCGCGGCGGGCGCGGAGCGGCCGACCCGGTCGCGGCGCTCCTGCCCGGCGGCGCGCTTTCCCCGTCCGGTGCGCCACGTCCGCGTCCCCGGTTACCCATGGGCTCCGGCGGGCTCCGGCACCCCGGCGAAGGCATCGGTGCCCGGCAGCGACCCCAGCCGCCCCAGCGGCCAGCCCAGCCAGTCCACCCGCCCGATCACCATGTCGACGGGGACCATGCCGCCGCCGGGCTGCCCCAGGTGGTCCCGGGAGTCGCGCGAACTGCCGCGGTGGTCGCCCATCATCCACAGGGTGCCCATGGGCACGACGATGTCGAAGGGCACCTGGGAGGGCGCGTCCCCGGGGTGCACGTACCGCTCGTCCAGCGGCCGGCCGTTCACCTCGATCCTGCCCTGCTTGTCGCAGCAGACCACACGGTCGCCCCCCACGCCCACCACACGCTTCACGAAGTCGGTCGCGGCGGGTTCGGTCAGCCCGAGGGACGCGGCCGCGCCGCGCAGCAGCCCGGTGACGGCGTTCTCCTCGGCGTTCTCCTGGACGAAGGAGCCGGTCCCGTCGAACACCACCACGTCGCCGCGTTCCGGCACGGAGCCGAACCGGTACGCCAGTTTGTTGACGAGCACCCGGTCCCCGACCCGCAGGGTGGGCTCCATCGAGCCGCTGGGGATCAGGAAGGGCTGAATCACATACGCGCTGAACAGCAGCAGGACGACCGTGCAGAGGGCTCCCAGGGCAGCCGCCCGGCGCCAGGACATCGGAGGGGCGGAACGGTCCTGGATACGCGAGAAGCGCGACCCCTCCTCCGGCCCGTTCCCGGGTCCGGAGGAGAGATCGCGCTCCGTGTGCTGTGCTTCCGTGTCCATCGCGGCCGAAGCCTATCCGGCCGCGGTGTGGACGCGTGCGTCAGCTCAGTTGTCGCGCTTCTCCTTGATCTTCGCGGCCTTGCCGCGCAGCTCACGGAGGAAGTACAGCTTGGCGCGACGGACGTCACCGCGGGTGACGAGCTCGATCTTCTCGAAGATCGGGCTGTGCACCGGGAAGGTGCGCTCGACGCCGACGCTGAAGGAGACCTTGCGGACCGTGAAGGTCTCGCTGACGCCCGAGCCCTGGCGGCGGATGACAACACCCTTGAACTGCTGGATACGGGAGCGGTTGCCCTCGATCACGCGCACGTGGACGTTGACGGTGTCACCGGGGCGGAAGGACGGAACGTCCGTACGCAGGGACGCGGCGTTGACGCCATCGAGCAGGGAAGCCATTTTGTCTGCTTTCTTCGCCGATGCCACAGGTCATCGACGGGAGATCGTAAGGAGTTCGGATTGCTGATCGCGTCGGGCGGGCGTCATTCCCCCTGTGGCAGGGGCGCGCGCCGGACGTACAGCAGCGGCCTATTCTTCCACGGTCGGGGGCCTGCGCCAAAATCGGCCGCCCGGCTCCGGTGACCAGCCGAGGATCGAGAGGATCTCGCGGTCCTTCTTGTCGAAGCCGCTCGCCTCGCAGCGCTCGATGAGGTCGGGCCGGTGCAGGGCGGTACGGGCGAAGGCCTCGTCCCGCCGCCAGCGCGCGATCCTGCCGTGATGGCCGCTGAGCAGGACGTCCGGGATGCCCCGGCCTCGCCACTCGGGCGGCTTGGTGTAGACCGGCCCCTCCAGCAGATTGGCCATGGCGCCGGGGGCGAACGAGTCGTCGCGGTGCGACTCCGCGTTCCCGAGCACCCCGGGCAGCAGCCGGGCCACGGCCTCCGTGATGACCAGGACGGCCGCTTCCCCGCCGGCCAGGACGTAATCACCGATCGACACCTCGATGACCGGTATCCGGGTGGCGTATTCGTCCATCACCCGGCGGTCGATGCCCTCGTAGCGGGCCGGGGTGAAGATCAGCCAGGGCCGCTCGGAGAGCTCGACGGCCAGTTCCTGGGTGAACGGCCGGCCGCTGGGGGTCGGGACGACGAGCACGGGGGAACCCGCCCCCGCCTCGTACCCGTCCGCCAGTGTCCCGTCCAGCGCCTCGCCCCACGGCTCGGTCTTCATGACCATGCCGGGTCCGCCGCCGTACGGGGTGTCGTCCACCGTGTTGTGCCGGTCGTAAGTCCAGCCACGCAGGTCATGCACGTGTACGTCGAGCCGGCCGCGGGCGCGGGCCTTGCCGACGAGCGACACGTTCAGCGGTTCCAGGTACTCGGGAAAGATCGTGACGACGTCGAGCCGCATTACGCGTCACCCTTCGGCGCCTCGCCCGCGCTGTCCGCCGCACCGGCGCCGTCCGCCGTACGGGTGCCGTCCGCCTCGTCGTCGCGGGCGGAGGCCACCACGGCCTGGCTCTCGTCGATGAGGCCGGGCGGCGGGGAGATGACCGCGCGCTGCTCGTCGAGATCGATCTCGGTGACGATCTCCTCCACGAACGGGATCATCACCTCGCTGCCGTCCGGGCGCTCGACGATGAACAGGTCCTGCGAGGGCAGGTGGCTGATCTCCGTGATCCGCCCGATCTCGGTGCCGTCCGCGAGGACGACATCGAGGTCCATCAGCTGGTGGTCGTAGAACTCCTCGGGGTCCTCCGGGAGTTCCGCCGGGTCCACTTCGGCGATCAGGAGAGTGTTGCGCAGGGCCTCGGCTCCCGTACGGTCACGCACGCCCTCGAAGCGCAGCAGCAGCCTGCCGCTGTGCACCCGGCCGGTCTCGATCGTCAGCGGCCCCGTCGCGGCCGGGTCGGTGGCCAGGACGGCCCCGGGCCCGAGCCGCAGCTCCGGCTCGTCCGTACGTACCTCGACGGTGACCTCGCCCTTGATGCCGTGGGCGCGGCCGATCCGCGCAACTACCAACTGCACGCTGCTTCTCCGATTGATGGTGTACGGACGTAGAAGTAGATGGTGACGGACGACAAAGGCCGGGGACGGCTCGAAAGCCCTCCCCGGCCCTGGCCGGTGTTCAACTCTTTCAGCGAACCTGGTCCACATCGACGAGGTCGACACGGATACCACGGCCACCGATGGCGCCCACGACGGTACGCAGAGCGCGAGCGGTGCGGCCGTTGCGGCCGATCACCTTGCCGAGGTCATCGGGGTGGACCCGAACCTCCAGCACGCGCCCACGGCGCAGGGTGCGCGAGGCCACCTGCACTTCGTCGGGGTTGTCGACGATGCCCTTCACGAGGTGCTCGAGAGCCTCCTCGAGCATGCTCAGGCCTCGGTCGACTCGGTGGACGCGGCAGCGTCAGCCGCCTCGTCCGCCTTCTTGTCGGACTTCTTGGCCTTCTGCGTGATGGCCTCACCCTTGGCCTCGTCGCCGTCCGAGGACAGCGCCTCGAACAGAGCGCGCTTGTCAGCCTTGGGCTCGGGCTGCAGCAGCGGCGCCGGGGCCGGAAGGCCCTTGTGGGCCTGCCAGTCACCGGTGAGCTTCAGGATCGCGAGAACCGGCTCGGTCGGCTGGGCGCCGACGGACAGCCAGTACTGCGCACGCTCCGAGTTGACCTCGATGCGCGACGGGTTCTGCACCGGGTGGTACAGGCCGATCTCCTCGATGGCCCGGCCGTCACGGCGGGTACGGGAGTCGGCGACGACGATGCGGTAGTGAGGCGAACGGATCTTGCCCAGACGCTTCAGCTTGATCTTGACTGCCACGGAAGTGGTGTCTCCTGGTCTTGACGTGGTTGGGCACAACGAAGATGCCACGTGGGGTTGCGGTACTCGGGTGCCCGACGGACGCGTCAGCCGGAGGAGAGAGGGGTCCTATGCGGCTGTCGAGTACAGCTAGCCATTGTGCCACACCACATCGCCTCACCTCACCGCGACCGCCGCTTCCGGGATCTGGAAGGGCTTGCCGCAGCCGCCGCAGACGATCGGCGCCTGGGCGAGGACCGAGGGAACGACGCGGACGTTGCGTCCGCAGTCGCAGACGGCCTTGACCCGGACGCCGCCCCCGGAGGAGCCGTGCCGGGCGGCGGGACCGCGGAAGGAGCGCTTGGTGTCGGCGGCGGTGGCCACGGTGTGCGCCTTGAGGGCGCGCTGCAGCCGTTCGGTCGTCGGGCGGTACCGGCGCTTGGCCTCCGGATTCAGCGTGACGAGCGAGAATCCGCTGCTGGGGTGGGGCTCCTCGGCATGATCGAGGCCCAGCTCCTCGGCGATCGCGAGGAAACGTCGGTTGTGGTACCGGCCGGCACGGGAGGTGTCTCGGACACCTCTCGCGGCGGCGATGCCGTGGACTGCCTCATGGAGCAGTCGTTCGAAGGAGAGCTCGGCGCCACAGGCGGACGACGACTCTCCGATCAGGGACTCGGGCGCGGCAAGATCGGGCAGCTCGGGGTGGTACCGCTGAATGTCGGCCCACGCCTGTGCCAGCTCTGCGGCAAGTACAGGTGGTGTCGTGCTCACGTCGTGACAACGAGCCTGAGTGCCCCGGTGTTCCTATTCCGGGGCATCCCAAATAATTTGCACGTACCAGTCAGTTGCCCTTGATGCGTCCGGACGAGGGCGGGTGCGCAGATCTGCGGAGAAGGCGCACAGCTCACATCAAGGTGGTACGTAGCACCTGGTGCGCCCCGGCGTACCGACAGGCGCGGAACACTGCCGCCGTGTGCGACATTACCCGGCGTATCACCACCCGTGGCACCGGGCCGCCCGGCGGTGCGCGCGGCGGACCGCCCACCGGTGCTTCACGGCCGGCGGCGCCCGCACGGGATTCCGGGTCACCCGACCGGCACACCGTCAGGAGCTGCCGCCGCCCGGCTTGTCCAGGCGGGTGATGCCGGCCGCCCGGTAGGCCGCCGCCTCGTCCAGGGTCTCGTTCGCCATCAGCGCGTCGGCCAGTGAGTCGAGCTTGCCGCGGTTCTCGCGCAGGAGACGGCAGGCGTCCTCGTAGCACTCGTCGACGATGCGGCGCATCTCGGCGTCGACGGCGTCGAGGGTGGCGGGCGCCGCGGAGAGTCCGTAGGCCTGCTGGGCGTCGGCGGGGATGGCGGTGAGACGGCCGATCCGGTCGCTCATGCCCCAGCGGCCGACCATGCCGCGGGCCAGGGAGGTGACCTGTTCCAGGTCGCTCTCCGCGCCGGTGGTGATCACGTCGTACACCACGTGTTCGGCCGCCATCCCGCCGAGGGCGCCGATGATCCGGCCGCGCAGGTACTCCTCGGTGTACGCGTACTTGTCGGCGTCCGGGGTCGAGAGGGTGACGCCGAGGGCGCGCCCGCGCGGCACGATGGTGATCTTGCGGACCGGGTCGGCGCCGGGCTGGAGCATGCCGAGGAGGGCGTGGCCGCTCTCGTGATAGGCGGTCCTGCGGCGCTCCTCGGCGGGCATGACGAGCGGGCGCTCGGCGCCGAGCTGGACCTTTTCCAGGGCGTCGGACAGGTCGGACTGGCTGACCTCGGCCTGCTTGCGCCGGACGGCGAGCAGGGCGGCCTCGTTGGCCAGGTTGGCGAGGTCGGCGCCCGTCATTCCGGGGGTGATCCGGGCGACCTGGGCCAGGTCGACATCCCCGGCGAGCGGGATCTGCCGGGTGTGGATCCTGAGAATCGCTTCCCGGCCCCCCTTGTCCGGCGGGCTGACCTGCACGACCCGGTCGAAGCGGCCGGGCCGGGTGAGGGCGGGGTCCAGGACGTCGGCGCGGTTGGTGGCGGCGAGCACGACGACGCCCTCGGAGCCGGAGAAGCCGTCCATCTCGGTGAGGATCTGGTTGAGCGTCTGTTCGCGCTCGTCGTGGCCGCCCATGCCGGAGCCACCTCCGCGGGCCCGGCCGATGGTGTCGATCTCGTCGATGAAGATGATGGCGGGGGCGACCTTGCGGGCCTCGGCGAAGAGTTCGCGCACCCGGCCGGCCCCGACGCCCACGATCATCTCGATGAACTCGGAGGCGGACGCGGAGAAGAACGGCACCCCGGCCTCGCCCGCCACGGCTCGGGCCAGGAGCGTCTTGCCGGTTCCGGGCTGACCCGCCAGGAGCACGCCGCCGGGCATCCGGGCGCCCATCTTCGCGTACTCCTCGGGGTTCTTGAGGAAGTCGACGACATCGTCGAGCTCGCCCTCGACCTCGTCGATCCCGGCCACGTCCTCGAAGGTGGTGCGCTTGCGCCCTTCGAGCTCGACCGGCTTGGGCGGGGGCTTGCGTCCGAGGCCGCCCATGCCGCCGCCGAGCCCGCCGCGCATCCGCCGGGCGATGACGACCCAGAGCAGGACGAGCAGCAGCATCGGGGCGAGCGAGATCAGCAGGTTCGCCAGGAAGCTGCGCTGCTGGACGACCGGTTCGGCGGTGACGGTGACATCGTCCTTGGTCAGCTCGGCCCAGAGGTTGTCGTCGGCGAAGGCGGGCCGCTGGGTGGTGAACTTGGTGTATTTGTCGTCCTTGCCGGGGACCTTGGCCTCCTTCTTGAGCTGCCCCTGGATCGCGTCGCCCTTGGAGTAGATCTTGGAGACGTTCCCCGCGGTGACCTGCTTGCTGAATTCGGTGTACGCGATGGTCGGCTCGTCATCACCGTTGAAGAAGGACAGCACCAGGTTGGCGATCAGATAGACGGCCAGAGCGGTCAGGAGCAGCCGGCCCCAGCCGCCGGGCATCTTCCGGCCGGACGGCTGGGGCGGGGGCGCGCCCTCGGAGCGCCATGGCTGGTCCGTCCGATCGCGCGGAGGTACGGGGTTGGTCACTCGTGCTCCTCTGCCGACGGCCACTGATGGCGACATTAGGGGAGAAACCACACCAAAGCCTCTGGAGAGGGGTCCCAGTGGCCCCATGGAGGGACACGGCGGGGCAGGGCGGGGCGGCGGACGCCATTTCCCGTGCCCCGCCACGCTCCCCGGGTGAGCTCCTTGCCAATATCCAGAATCCTGTTTACTGTTCGTTTCGTGAACGCCTTCGATGACCGATTCCTCACGCGAAACGGCCTCGCTGCCCGGCAGCTCGCGGTCCTGCTGCTCAACCACGAGCCGGACACCCGGCTGCCCCGCGTTCGCGACTACGCCCAGGAGCTGGGCTGCGGCAACGGCACGGTCCAGGCCGCGCTGCAGCTCCTGGAGGAATCGGGCGCCATCGAGACGACCGCCCGGGGCCACCTCGGCACCTTCCTCGTCCGCTCGGACCGCTCGATACTGTGGCGCCTCTCCGGCCTCGGGACACTGCTCGCCGCGATGCCCCTGCCGTACTCCCGGCGCTACGAAGGCCTGGCGACCGGGCTGCGCAGCGCCTTCGAGGAGGCCGGCGCCCCCTTCGCGATCACGTTCATGCGAGGCGCCGGAGCCCGTACCGCCGCGCTGCTCGAAGGAAAGGTCGACCTCGTCGTCCTGTCCCGCTTCGCGGCCGACCAGCTGATCTCCGAGCACCCGGTGGAGCTCGTCGCCGATCTGGGCCCGGCCACCTATGTCGGCGCGCACGGCATGCTCGTACGCCATGGCGTCGACCTGGACGCCCCCGGCCTGCGGGTCGCGGTCGACCACGCGTCGGAGGACCTGCGGATGCTCGTCGAGCGGGTCTTCGCCGGACGCGAGGACGTCCGGTGGCGCGAGGCCTCGTACATGCAGCTGCGCGATCTCTTCGCCCGCGACGAGGTCGACGCCACCGTGTGGAACCTCGACGAGGCGCAGGACCGGATCGGGCTCGGCGTCGATGTGCTCCCGCTCGGCGACGAGGTCACCCGTGAACTGGCCCTGCGCAACTCCAGCGCGGCCATCATCGGCCGGACCGACGGGGCGAAGGCCCTGGCCGCCGTCCGGGACTCGCTCGACCTCTCCCTGATCACCTCGCTCCAGAACGAAGTACTCAGGGGCGAGCGCGTGCCCTCGTACTGACGGACCGTCCTGCCGCACTCCGGCGGGACGGGGGCCGAAGGTCCTGAAACCGGGGGACCTTCGCCACCTTCAAAATACAAAATCCTGGTTATTGTTGATTTTAGGAGGATCACCATGGACGACCAGCTCGCTCTGCGGATCCAGCTCTTCCGTGAAGGCGGACAGGTCAGGCCCGAGGTGGCCGACTTCGTCGCCGCCGAGCTGGCCGCCCTCGAAGCGGACGGCCGCACCGTCACCGAAGCGACCGCGGGCATGCTCACCAGCCATCTGATGATGGCGCTCACCAGGCTGCTGAACGGCGAGCCCATCGAGCAGTTCCTCACCGACGACCAGGTCGCCGCGGAACTGGCCGGGCATCCCGACGCCGTGGCCCGCGCCCGCGCCGTCTCCGCGCGCGCCGAGCGCGACCTCGGCTCCGCGCTGCCGGAGTCCGAGGTCAATTTCCTCGGCATGCACCTCGCGGTCCTGGCCCAGCAGTCCCCCGCCACCCCCGCCCCCTGACCCACTCCGCTCCCCCGGCCGGGACCGTCCCCCGGCCGCACCACCCCACGGAAGAAGGACAGCCATGACGAAGATCCTCACCGGCGGCGTCGGCAAGATCGAGGTCACCGACACCATCAAGAAGCTGGGCATCGACGGCATCGACGTCGTCGCCTCCAGCGACATGGACGCCGCGATGAAGCTCCGTGTGGGACAGGCCGACTACTACCTGGGCACCTGCCACACCGGGGCCGGTGCCTCGCTCGGCGTGCTCGTGGGTCTCATGGGCAACGCCGCCTGCCACACCTTCGGCCGCAGCGTCCCCACCGAGGAGCAGATCACCGCCCTGCTCGCCGAGGGCAAGAAGGTCTTCGGCTTCTCGATGGACCAGATCGACACCATCGCTCCCCTCATGGCGCGCGCCATCGCCGCCCGCGGCTGACCCCAGCCACTTTTCTTGATCATCCCGGGCACGAAGGAGTGACCCCGTGAGTACCACACTCGCAGCCGGCGCCGGCCTCGATTTCTCGCTGGCGCAGCAGCTGACCGTGATAGCCCTCTGTGCGCTGACCGCGTACATCTCGCACATGGCGCTCGCCGTCTTCAACGACGGCGTACGACCGTTCCTCCTGGACTTCATCCAGGGGCGCACCACCCGCAGCGCCACGACGGCGGTCTCTTTCGGTCTCTCGGCCGGGTTCATCTTCGGACTCGGCGCGCCGATGGCGCTCTCCACCGGTGTGCTGAACCCGTGGCTCCTCTTCCTGCCGACGGACATCCTCGGCATGCTGTCGCCGAAGAAGTGGCTCGCGCCGATCCTCGGCGGTGCCTGGGGCGCGGTCGTCGTCTTCGGGCTGAACGGCGCCAACAACGTGGCGCACGACCTGCCGGTCGACTTCATCACCGCGATGCAGCAGATGTCGACGCCGATCCTCTTCCTCTTCACGCTCTTCCCGGTGCTGGCCATCACCAAGCAGTTCGGCCGCAAGTGGGGCGGCATCGCCGGTGTCCTGGAATTCGCCCTGGTCGTCATGACCATGAAGCTCTGGCCGAACATGTTCGCCGGGGCGCTGGCGATGGCCGTCGGCGTGCTGATGCTCATCGGTCTCGCCGTCGCCAAGGATCTGGGGCAGCGCAAGGCAGACAAGGCGGCGGGCGTCACCGAGGTCGTCCTCGACGACGATCCGATGGCCTCGCTCTTCAGCACCAGCGCGGCACGGCTGCGCAAGTACCTCCCCCTGTTCATGGTGCTGGGGGCCGGGGTCTGTGTGCTCGCCCAGATGCACATATTCGGCGGCGGCGAGGCGACCAGCTTCCTGATCGCCAAGGGGCAGTACGCCGAAGCCGCCCAGGTCGACTTCTACCGGGTCTTCGGGTTCATCCCGCTGATCGCGACGACCGCGCTCGCCTCCGGCGCGTACGGCATCGCCGGCTTCACCCTCGTGTACCCCATCGGCTACCTGCTGCCGAACCCGTTCGTCGCCGCGATCGTCGGCGCCCTCGTCTTCGCCATCGAGGTGCTGGCCCTCTCCTACATCGGCAAGCTCCTCGGCAAGCTGCCCAGCGTCCGCGACTCCTCGGAGCACCTGCGCAGCGCGATCAGCGACACCCTCCAGCTGGCGATCCTCTTCGGTTCGCTGATGGCCGCCAACGCGATGGGCGGCGGGCTCGGCATCCTCGTGGTCGGCGGGCTCTACCTGCTGAACGAGGCGATGGGCCGGCCGATCGTCCGGATGGCCGCGGCACCGGCGGCCGTGATCGTCGGCGGCATCCTCCTCAACCTCCTGTACTGGCTCGATCTGTTCACCCCGGTCAAGGGCTGACGCCCGGTCCGGGCCAGGTACGCCACCGCCAGGAAGGACCCCCCACGATGAACAGCGCCACCCCCCACCCCGCCCCCGTTCTCCGTACCGTGCTCGGAGACCTCGCCCCCGATTCCGTACGCGGCCCCGCCCTCGCCCACGAACACCTGGTCCTGGACCTGGACCACCGGGGCGACGGCGCGGCCGTCCTCACCCCCGAGCGGCACGCCGCCGCCGTCACCGCGGAGCTGGCCGGACTCCGCGAGGAGTTCGGGCTGTCCCTGGTCGTCGAGCTGACCTGCCGCGGCATGGGCCGCGATGTGCGCACCCTGGCCCGGATCGCCCGGGACTCCCAGGTCGCCGTCGTCGCCGCGACCGGCTGGTACTACGAGCCGTTCCACACCCCCGAGATCGACGACAGCAGCGTCGAACAGCTGACCGGCACTCTCGTCCGCGAGATCAACGGCGGCATCGGGGCCACCGGGATCCGGCCCGGCGTCCTGGGCGAGATCGGCAGCCACGGCGACATCCCGACGGCGCCCGAGGCCAAGGTGCTGCGCGCCAGTGCGCGGGCCGCCGTCACCACCGGGCTCTCCGTCGCCACCCACGCGCAGCTCGGCCGCGGCGGCCTCGCCCAGCTGGACCTGCTCACCGCCGAGGGCCTGGAGCCGCACCGGATCAGCATCGGCCACCAGGACCTGCTCGACGACCCGGCGGTGCACAAGGAGCTGGCGGCGAGCGGCGCGTACGTCGCCTTCGACACGGTCGGCAAGGACAGCTACCAGAGCGACGACACCCGGCTCCGGCTGCTGCTCGCCCTCCTTGAGGCCGGACACGCCGACCGGGCGTTGCTCAGCTGCGACATCTCCCGCCACGGCTATCTGACCACCGAGGGCGGTCAGGGCTACGGGCACCTCTTCCGCGGCTTCCTGCCCAAGGCCCGCGCGGCCGGTGTGGACGAGGACCTGATCGACCTGATGACCCGCCGCAACCCGCTGCGCTTCCTCACCGGCGCGAGCGTGGAGGAGATCTGACCATGAGTCCCGCACTCCCCGAGACGTTCCCGCTGCCGACGGTGGAGCTGTCCGACGCCGTCGCCCGGCAGTTCCGGCTGATCGAGGCCACCGCCCGGCACTTCGAGGGCCCGCAGCTCTTCGCCTCCGACGCCGGGGTCGTCCCCGGTCTCGGCCGCCCCCGCACCACCGCCCGTGTCGAAGCCGTCCTCGCCGACTTCTTCGGCGCCGAGGACGCCGCCTTCGTGCAGGGCGCCGGCACGGGGGCGATCCGGGCCGCCCTGAACGCCGCCGTCCGGTCGGGCGACCCGCTGCTGATCCACCGCGCGCCCGTCTACCGCACCACCGAGGTCACCCTGCGCGGCATCGGCGTACAGACCGTCGAGGCCGACTTCAACGACCCCGACGAGCTGCGCGCGGCGCTGGAGTCGGGCCGGTTCCGCTGGGCCTACGTCCAGCACACCCGCCAGCGGCTCGCCGACTCCTACGACCCCGGCGCGGTCCTGGCGGCCTGCCGGGCGGCCGGTGTCCGCACGATCGTCGACGACAACTACGCCGTCATGCGCACCCCCGCCGCCGGGGTGGAGCTGGGCGCCGACGCCTCGTGCTTCTCGCTGTTCAAGCTGCACGGCCCGGAGGGTGTCGGGATCGTCGTCGGCGCCCGCGGCCTGGTCGAGCACATCCGCCGCGACAACTACTCCGGCGGCGGCCAGGTCCAGGGCCACCAGGCGCTCGACGCGCTGCGCGCGCTCACCCACGTACCGGTGATGTGGTCCGTGCAGTCGCGGGTCGGCACCGAGGTCGCGGACCGGCTGGCGGCGGGCGAGGTGGCCGGGGTCGCCGAGGTGCGGCTCGCCAACGCCCAGGACCGCTGCCTGCTGGTCCGCCTCGACCGGCCGGTGGCGAAGGAGCTGCCCGCCGTCGCCGCCCGGTTCGGCGCGGCCCCGTACCCCGTCGGCTCCAACTCGCGCTACGAGATCGCCCCGCTCTTCTACCGGATGTCCAGCTCCGCGCTGGAGGACTCCCCCGAGCTGGCCGACTGGACCGTGCGCATCAACCCGATGCGGGCGGGCGCGGACCTCGTGATCGAGATCCTGCGCCGTTCGCTGGACGCTCTGAACGACCCGAAGGACGACTGACCGTGTTCCTCGACACCCTTCTCACCCGCAACCCCGGGCTCGTCGAGACCGCGGCGGCGCTCCACCGCGACGGCGCGATCCCGCCCGACACCTATGTGATGGACCTCGACGCGGTCGAGGCCAACGCCGCGCTCCTGGCCGCCGAGGCCGAACGGCTCGGCCTCTCGCTCTGGTTCGTCGTCAAGCAGCTCGGCCGCAACCCGGAGCTGATCGCCGCCGTCGCCCGGCACATCCCCGAGTACGCCGCGATCGACGCGCCCGAGGCCCGCACCCTGCACGCCGCGGGCGCCCGCGCGGGCAACCTCGGCCACCTCGTCCAGATCCCCCGCCGCGCGCTGCCCGGGATGCTGGCCTGGCGGCCCGAGACCGTCACCGTCTACGACCTGGACAACGCCCGCGCGGTCTCCGAAGCGGCCGCGGGGCTCGGCTTCGTCCAGGACGTCCTCGTCCGCCTCGAAGGCGCCGAGGGCACCGTCTACCCCGGCCAGGAGGGCGGTGTCCCGCTGTCCCGCCTGGACACGTTCGCGGAGGCCGCCGAGCGGCTGCCCGGCATCCGGATCGCGGGCGTCACCGCCTTCCCGTGCGTCCTGTGCGATCCGGTGACCGGGGTCCCGTACGCCACGCCCAACTTCACGCTCGCGCTCAAGGCCCGCGAGCTCCTCGCCGCCCGCGGCCACGGGGACCTCAAGCTGAGCGCCCCGAGCGCCACCTCGATGGCCTCCCTCCCGCTGCTCGCCGGACTCGGCGCCACCCACGGCGAACCGGGCCACGCCCTGACCGGCACCACCCCGCTGCACGCGCTCGACCCGGCGCAGCCGGAGACGCCGGCCTATGTGTACGTCAGCGAGGTCGCCCACACGCTGGACGACGGCCGTCCCGCGCTCTTCGGCGGCGGGTTCTACGCCCGCTCCCACATCAAGAGCGCACTGCTGCCACGCACCGGCGCACGCCTGGGCGTACAGGACGCGCCCGCCGAGAACATCGATTACTACCGGCTGCTCGACGCGCCCGCCGCCGGGCAGGAGGTCCGGCTCGGCGACACCGCGCTGCTCGCCTTCCGTACCCAGATCTTCGTCACCCGCTCGACCGTCGCCGTCGTCTCCGGACTCTCCTCCGGGGGGCCCCGCCGGATCGGTCTGTACGACGCCCAGGGCCGGGCCCTGAGCTGAGGAGGCATCCCATGGCCAAGACCGTCATCGTCGTCATCGACGGATTCGGCGTCGGCGCCATGCCCGACGCGGGCACGCTGCGCCCCGGCGATCTCACCGCCGACACCTGCGGACATGTCCTGGACCACTGCCGCGAGGCCTTCGGCCGCCCGCTGCGGCTGCCGGTCCTGGGCGCGCTCGGCCTCGGCCTCGTCCACCCGCACCCGGACCTCGCCCGCCGGACACATCTGCCCGTCGCCGCGGGCCGGGCCGCCCTCGGCTATCCGGGCGCCGACACCTTCGCCGGCCATCAGACGATGATGGGAGCCGACTTCAGCCGCGTCACCGTGGCCCGGCTCGCGGACCACATCGGGGAGGTGACCGCCGTCCTCGAAGCGGCCGGACACCGCGTCGAACCGCTGGAGGGCAAGCCGCTCCTGGTCGTCGACGGGGCGGTTCTGGTCCACGACAACCTGGAGGCCGATCCGGGGATCAACTGGAACGCCTCCGGCCGGCTGGAGGACCTGCCGTTCGACGGCCCGGACGGCATCCTCGCCGTCGCCCGTGCGGTGCGCACCGTCGCCCCGGTGGCCCGGGTCATCGCGGTCGGCGGCCACGCGGACGGCCCGCTGCCGCGCTTCGTTCGCGCCGGGGAGGCGGGCACGGTCGGCATCGACACCCCCGCCACCGGCTTCTACCGCAACGGCGGCCTCGAAGTGCAGCACCTGGGTGCCCGGCTCGACCACACCCGCCAGCTGCCCGATCTGGCCGCCCGCGCGGGCATCCCCGTCACCCTGGTGGGGAAGGCCGCCGACATCCTGGCCTGCGACGCGGCGGTACGGCACCCCGCGGTGGGGACCGCGGACGTGTTCGCGTACACCCTCGAAGCGGTACGCGCCGCGGGCGACGGCCTGGTGGTCGCCAACGTCCAGGAGACGGACCTGGCCGGGCACCAGCAGGACACCGAGCGGTACGGGCGCCTCCTGGAACAGGTCGACGCGGGCCTGGCCGCGCTCGTGGCCCTGCTCGACAGCCCCGGCGACCGCCTCATCGTGACCGGTGACCACGGCAACGACCCGACGGCCGGGCACGCCTTCCACACCCGTGAGTACGTCCCCGTCCTCATCCACCGGCCCGGCGCGGGCGCGGTGGAGCTGCTGCCGGACGCGGACAGCCTGGCGGACGTGGGCGCGACCGCCGCCGTGTCGCTGTCGCTGGACCCGGCGGGGCTGGCCAACGGCCGGGCGCTGCGCCCGGGGCGGCACGCCGCGTAGACCGCCGGGCCCGGGGCGAACGTCGGCCGTCGGGTCACCCGGCCGCGGGGCACGCGTGAACGCCGTAAGGGGCGCCCACCATTGGTGGGCGCCCCTTACGCGTGGTCCGTGGGCCGTCAGCCCATGAACTTCTTGAACTCGTCCGGGAGGGCGAAGTCCTCGGCGGGCTTGCCGCCCTGACCGGCCGGCAGTCCGAACGCGCCGCCCTGCGCCGCCTGCTCGCGCCGGGCCGCCTCGGCCTGCTCCTCGGCCTTGCGCTTCATGGGGTTGCCGCTCTTGCGCTTGCCCTTGGCCTGCTTGACCTGCTTCTTCTGACGGCCGGGGCCGCCGCCCATGCCCGGCATCCCCGGCATCCCGGGCATGCCGCCGCCCTGGGCCATCTTCGACATCATCTTGCGGGCCTCGAAGAAGCGCTCCACCAGACTCTTCACGGCGGAGACCTCGACGCCCGAGCCCTTGGCGATGCGGGCCCGGCGCGAGCCGTTGATGATCGTGGGCTCGGCGCGTTCCTTCGGGGTCATCGACTTGATGATCGCCGCGGTACGGTCCACGTCGCGCTCGTCGATGTTGTTGATCTGGTCCTTGATCTGCCCCATGCCGGGCAGCATCCCGAGCAGCTTGGAGATGGAGCCCATCTTCCGGACCTGCTCCATCTGGGCCAGGAAGTCGTCGAGCGTGAAGTCCTTGCCCTTGCTCGACGCCAGCTTGGAGGCCATTTTGGCGGCCTCTTCCTGACTGAACGTCTTCTCCGCCTGCTCGATCAGGGTGAGCAGGTCACCCATGTCGAGGATGCGGGAGGCCATGCGGTCCGGGTGGAAGGCGTCGAAGTCCTCGAGCTTCTCGCCGTTCGACGCGAACATGATCTGCTTGCCCGTGACATGGGCGATCGACAGGGCCGCGCCACCGCGGGCGTCACCGTCGAGCTTGGAGAGCACCACACCGTCGAAGCCGACGCCGTCGCGGAAGGCCTCGGCGGTGTTCACCGCGTCCTGGCCGATCATCGCGTCGACGACGAAGAGGATCTCGTCCGGGCTGACGGCGTCGCGGATGTCCGCGGCCTGCTGCATCAGCTCCTGGTCGATACCGAGACGGCCCGCGGTGTCGACGACGACGACGTCGTACTGCTTGGAGCGGGCGAACTCGACCGAGTCCTTGGCGACCTGGACCGGGTCGCCGACGCCGTTGCCCGGCTCCGGGGCGTACACCGCGACACCGGCACGGTCGGCGACGACACTGAGCTGGTTGACGGCGTTGGGGCGCTGGAGGTCGCAGGCGACCAGCAGCGGGGAGTGGCCCTGGCCCTTGAGCCAGAGGCCGAGCTTTCCGGCGAGGGTGGTCTTACCGGCACCCTGGAGGCCCGCGAGCATGATCACGGTCGGCGCGGTCTTGGCGAACCGCATGCGCCGGGTCTCGCCGCCGAGGATGCCGACGAGCTCCTCGTTGACGATCTTGATCATCTGCTGGGCGGGGTTCAGCGACTGGGAGACCTCGACGCCGCGCGCCCGCTCCTTGACGTTGGCGATGAACGCGCGCACGACCGGCAGGGCCACATCGGCTTCGAGGAGCGCGATACGGATCTCGCGGGCCGTGGCGTCGATGTCCGCCTCGGACAAGCGGCCCTTGCCCCTGAGGTTCTTGAAAGTCGCGCTAAGGCGGTCGGAGAGAGTATCGAACACGGCGCTCGTCGGTCCTCAGGGTCGGGGGCGGGGCAGGTCAGTCGCACTCCAGGGTATCCGGCCCCCGCGGAACGCGAAGCCCTCGCCCGGTTCTCGTACCGGACGAGGGCTTTTCCGTGCGTTCGGGCGGGTCAGCCGAGGGCCTTCTCGACCTCCCCGGCGACCTCGGCGGCCCGCGCACCGGACAGCGGTCCGCCGTCCGCCCCGGTGACGTAGAAGGCGTCCACCGCGTTGGCTCCCAGCGTGGAGACATGGGCGCTGCGCACCCGTACCGCGCTCTGCTCCAGGGCCCGGCCGATCCGGTGCAGCAGCCCCGGGGCGTCCTGGGCCCGGACCTCGATCACCGTCGCGAGCCGGGAGCCCGCCGCCGCGACCGTCACCCGGGGCGGCGGAGCCTTCACCCCGCGGCGGCGCGGGTAGGCGGCCTCCCGCTCGGCGAGGCGGGCCCGGATGTCCAGGGAGCCGTCCAGGGCGCGTACGAGGTCGGCGCGGAGCCGGGCCGCCTGCGGGAGGGACCCGTACTCGGCCGCCACCCGCCAGCTGAGCAGCAGCAGGTCCGCGGTTTCGCCCACTTCGGTGGGCAGTTCCACGGCGCGCAGTTCGGCGGCGCGGACGGTGAGGCGGTGCAGGGCGAGGACTCCGGCGGCCGCGGGCAGCACGCCCGGACGGTCGGGCAGGGCGATGAGGAGCTCCACCCCGACGGGTTCCGGTCCGCCGTCGGCGGCGGGCCGCGCGGGCTGGGTGTGCAGGGCCAGGACGGGTTCGCCGGTGCGCAGGGCCTCGATGGCGAGGCGTTCCTGCTCGGCGCCGGGCGCGGTGGGTTCCGGTTCCCGGGGGACCTCGCCCGCCAGGACGGCGCGGACGCGTCCGACGAGGTCGGCGACGAGCGAGGCGCGCCAGGAGCTCCAGGCGGCGGGGCCGGTGGCGAGCGCGTCGGCCTCGGTGAGGGCGTGCAGCAGCTCCAGCGTGGAGGTGGTGCCGACGACGGTGGCGACGGAGCGGACGGTGGCGGGGTCGTCGAGGTCACGGCGGGTGGCGGTCTCGACGAGCAGCAGATGGTGGCGTACGAGGGTGGCGATGACCCCCACGTCGTGCCCCTCGAAGCCGATGCGGGCGGCCATGTCCCGGGCGATGACCTCGCCCGCCACGGAGTGGTCGCCGGGCCGGCCCTTGCCGATGTCGTGGAGCAGGGCGGCGACCAGGAGAAGGTCGGGGCGGTGGACGCGTCGGGTGAGGGCGGCGGCCCGGACGGCGGTCTCCACGAGGTGGCGGTCGACGGTCCAGGTGTGGACGGGGTTGCGCTGGGGGCGGCAGTGGACCCGCTCCCAGTCCGGCAGCAGCCGCGTGATGATCCCCTCGGACTCCAGCGCCTCCCAGACGCCGACGGTCGGCTCACCGGCCCCGAGGAGGGTGACGAGCTCCTCGCGGGCCTCGGCGGGCCAGGGCACGGGCAGCGGGCGGGCCGCGGCGGCGAGGTGGCGGACGAGGTGGCGGGAGAGCGGCAGTCCGGACTCGGCGGCCGCGGCGGCCGCCCGCAGGGTCAGGACGGGGTCCTGCTCGGGCCGGGCGGCGCGGGCGAGGACGACCTCGCCGTCCGCTTCCACCACCCCGTCGGCGAGCGGGGTGCGCTCGGGGGCTCCCCTCCCGCCGAGCAGGGCGCGGAGCCGGGGGCGTACGGAGCGGGCGCGCAGGACACGGCCGACCTCGCGCCAGGTGACGTCGGCGGCGTACGAGACGGTGCGCGCGGCCTCGTACACCTGGCGCAGCAGTGCGTCGGCGTCGAGCAGGCCGAGGGACCGGGCGACCTGGTCCTGTTCCTGGAGGGCGAGGCGGTCGGTGGCGCGGCCGGTGGTGAGGTGGAGCGCGTCGCGGACGTCGAGGAGGGTGCGGCGGGCCTCGGCGAGCCCCTCGCGGGGAGCGTCGGCGACCCAGGAGGCGGCGACGGCGCGCAGCGCGGTGGCGTCGCGGAGGCCGCCGCGGGCCTCCTTGAGGTCCGGTTCGAGGAGGAACCGGAGCTCGCCCGTGCGCTCGGCCCGCTCCCGGCAGAGTTCGTCGAGGGCGGGGAGACGTCCGGCCGCCTGGTTGCGCCAGTCGGCGAGGACCGCGGTGCGCAGGGCGGCGACGAGGCCGAGGTCCCCGGCGACGGGGCGGGCGTCCAGCAGGCCGAGCTGGACCTTGAGGTCCTCGCCGGCGGTCCTGCGGGCCTCGCCCGGGGTGCGTACGGAGTGGTCGAGGGCCAGGCCGAGGTCCCAGACGGGGTACCAGAGGCGGTCGGCGAGGGCGGCCAGTGCCCCGGCGTCGGCGCTGCCGTCGTGCAGGAGCAGCAGATCGAGGTCGCTGCGCGGGGAGAGTTCGCCGCGGCCGTAGCCGCCGACTGCGACGAGGGCGGTGCCGCGGACCCCGGTATGTTCGGCGGCCGCGGTGAACAGACCGGTCAGCCAGTCGTCGGTGAGGCGGGCGAGGGCCGCGCGGCGCGGCGGCCCGGACCGCGTCTCCTCCTGGAGGAGACGCAGCCGGGCCGCCGCGTAGCCGCTGGGTCCCGGCGCTTCGGATCCGGTGGTCGTCCCGGTGCTCGTCACCCAGCTGCCTTTCCGTTGGCGGGCCGTCGGTCAGAGGGCGTCGGGACCGCGTTCGCCGGTCCGGACCCGGACGGCGGTCTCGACCGGGACGCTCCAGACCTTGCCGTCCCCGATCTTGCCGGTCCGGGCCGCGTTCACGACCACGTCGATGAGCTGTTCGGAGTCCTCGTCCTCGACCAGGACCTCGATACGGATCTTCGGGACGAGGTCGACGGTGTACTCGGCACCCCGGTAGACCTCGGTGTGCCCGCGCTGACGCCCGTAGCCGCTGGCTTCCGTGACGGTGAGGCCCTGGACGCCGAAGGCCTGGAGGGCCTCCTTGATCTCGTCCAGCCGGTGCGGCTTCACGACTGCGGTGATGAGCTTCATGCGTCCACCTTCTCTGCCTTCGATGCTGACGTCGTGCCCGGTGCCGGGGCGGCGGTGCGCGGGGCGGAGCCGCCGCCGGCGCCGCTGAAGTCGTATGCCGTCTCGGCGTGCTCGACCTGGTCGATGCCGGAGATCTCGTCGTCCTCGGGGACCCGCATGCCGATGGTCCGGTCGAGCAGGAGGGCGAGGACCGCGGAGACGGCCAGGGAGTACGCGAGGACGGCGAGGACGCCGACGGCCTGCTTGCCGAGCTGGCCGAGGCCGCCGCCGTAGAAGAGACCGGCCGCGTCGGACTGGACACCGCCGGTGGCGAAGAGGCCCACGAGCAGGGAGCCGGCGATACCGCCGACCAGGTGGACGCCGACGACATCGAGGGAATCGTCGTAGCCGAACCGGTACTTCAGGCCGACGGCCATGGCGCAGAGCACACCGGCGACGGCACCGACGGCGATGGCGCCGAGCGGGCTGACCGAGCCGCCCGCCGGGGTGATGGCGACGAGTCCGGCGACGGCCCCGGAGGCGGCGCCGAGCGTGGTGAAGGAGCCGTGGCGCAGCTTCTCGTACCCGAGCCAGGCGAGCATCGCGGCCGCGGTGGCCACCTGCGTGTTGACGAACATGACGGCGCCGACGCCGTCGTCGTTGCCGAGCCAGGAGCCCGCGTTGAAGCCGAACCAGCCGAACCACAGGAGACCGGCGCCGAGCATGACGAGCGGCAGGCTGTGCGGCCGCATCGGGTCCTTCCGGAAGCCGACGCGCCTGCCGATCACGAGGATCACGCCGAGGGCGGCGGCACCCGCGTTGATGTGGACGGCCGTACCGCCGGCGAAGTCGATGACCCCCATCTCGAAGAGCCAGCCGCCCGCGCCCCAGACCCAGTGGGCGACCGGGAAGTAGACGATGGTGACCCAGAGGGTGATGAAGACCGCCCAGGCGGTGAACCTGACGCGGTCGGCGAGGGCGCCGCTGATCAGGGCCGGGGTGAGGACGGCGAACATCAGCTGGAAGACGGCGAAGACATAGACCGGGATGGTGTAGCCGTCCCAGAGTTCGGTGACGCCGATCCCGCTGAGGCCGACGTAGTCCGCGCTCCAGCCGATGAGCGAGCCGGTGTCGGTGCCGAAGGCGAGGCTGAATCCGTAGAGCACCCACAGGATGGTGACGATCCCGAGGCTGATGAAGCTCATCATCAGCATGTTGAGGGTGCTCTTGACGCGGACCATGCCTCCGTAGAAGAAGGCCAGGGCCGGGGTCATGAGCATCACCAGGGCCGAGCAGATGAGCATGAACCCGGTGTTGGCGGCAGACAGCTCCGGGGCGTCTGCGGCAAGCGTCGTGATGCCTGGGGGCATCGGCGTCTCCTCGTCGTCGGTGCGGCCGCGTGCGGGAAGAGCCGCGGGACCACTGGGGAAAAGGTGCGGGCCGGTTATGGGCCATGAGACTGGCCGAGCGCCGTTTCCACGGATGCCGCACGGTGTTTCGCACCAGTGACGAAGAAGGAGCGCGTGTTACGGCGGAATGAACCGCCGGTGCTGTGTCCGGTGCCCCGGGCCGCCGTGCGGCCCGCGCCGCATACGGCGCGGTTGAGGTGCCGGGACACAGGAACCGGCCACGGCGGCCCTCCGTGTGACCGGCGATGGGGGAGCCGGGTCGGGGTGTACGGGGAGGGGCGCCGCGGCCGGTGGCGGGCGGGCCGGGTCAGACCGCTTCGGCGGTCTCCGGCAGCTGTTCGGTGAGCCGGTCGGTGAGCCGGGCGACATCGTCGACATCGCCGAAGTCCCTGGCGGCGGTGTCGACGGTCTTGCGCAGCCGGGTGTTCACCCGCTCGGAACGCACCTTCCTGGCGATCTTCAGTGCCTCGGCGGCCAGCACCGTGGACTGCTCCGGCTCGCGCTTGAGCAGATGGACGGTGGCCATCCCGATCAGATTGAGCGCGTACGAGCGCTGGTGCTCGTCGTCCTCGCCGAAGAGGTCGACGGCCCTCGCCATGACGGGCTCGGCGAGCGAGGCGTACGTGGGGCTGCGGCCCGCGACATAGGCGAGGTCGCGGTAGGAGTGGGCGTTCTCGCCGTTGAGCTCGGCCTCGGAGAAGAAGCGGATCCAGTCCGGTTCGGGCTCGCCGTCGATTCCGGCGTCGGTGAAGGTGTCCTCGGCCATGCGGACGGCCCGCTTGCACTTGCTGGGCTGGCCCATGTTGGCGTAGGCGCGGGCCTCCATCGCGTACAGCATGGCCTGGGTACGGGGGGTGGCGCAGTCCCGGCTGCCGTACTGGGCGAGATGGATGAGCTCCAGGGCGTCGTCCGGGCGGCCGAGGTGGATCATCTGCCGGCTCATGCTGGACAGCACATAGCTGCCGAGCGGTTTGTCACCGGCTTCCTTGGCTGCGTGCAGGGCCAGGACGAAGTACTTCTGCGCGGTGGGCTGGAGGCCGACGTCGTAACTCATCCAGCCCGCCAGTTCGGCGAGTTCGGCCGCGCACCGGAAGAGCCGCTTGGACGTGGCCGCGGGGTGCGGCTCCTGCAACAGGTCGGTGACCTCGTGGAGCTGGCCGACGACGGCTTTGCGGCGCAGTCCGCCGCCGCACTGCGCGTCCCACTGGCGGAACATCGCGGTGGTGGACTCCAGCAGATCCAGCTCCGGCCGGGAGAGCCGGGAGGGGCGGCGGGCGGCCGACGGCGGCTCCTGGTCCGTGGTGTCCGTGCCGGCCACGGGCACCAGCCAGCGCTGCATCGGTTCGATGAGCGCGGGTCCCGCGGCGAGGGCGAGCGAGGTGCCGAGGAATCCGCGCCGGGCGAGCATCAGGTCGCTGCGGGAGAACTCGCTGAGCAGGGCGACGGTCTGCGGGCCCGCCCACGGCAGGTCGACACCGGCCACCGAGGGGGACTGGTGCGCGGTGCGCAGCCCGAGGTCCTCGACGGCGACGACGCTGCCGAACCGTTCCGAGAAGAGCTCGGAGAGGATGCGCGGGATCGGCTCGCGGGGCTGCTCACCGTCCAGCCAGCGCCGCACCCGCGAGGTGTCGGTGCTGATGTGCAGGGCGCCCATCTGCCGCGCCCGCCGGTTCACCTGCCGGGCCAGCTCGCCCTTGGACCAGCCGCTGCGCACGAACCACGATCCCAGTTGCCCGTTGGGGCGCTTCCCGGTATTCGTCCCGCCTGCGCCGCTGCCACTCACTGGAACGCCCCCATCCCCGCCGAAAACCTCATCGCGCGAACCACTATCAGAATGCCGTGCATCGGTGCGGCCCGTAGGGAGATCGCACACCGTCGAACAGGAAATCGGTTTGCCTCCGGCATACCCGTGGGTGCACATACTTCCAGGGTTCGTGTACCGACGGTAATCCTACGATCACCCCTCCCGCGAGGGCCCTTACGGAAACGCCACCATTCGCCACCCCTTCGAATGAACCCGACTGCCCACTGGCGCGCTTGACTTGACAGACGACGATCAGCGACCGGCGGATTGGGGCACTTTGGGGGCGCGTAATCCGCGCCATTCACCCTCTGTGCACACCCGCGCGCCGCCCGATCGAGAGCGACAGCGGAGGGTTGAGCGAAGGCTCCGGGTCGTAACCACCGATGACTCGGACCCGTTGGAGGGGGTATGGGCTTCACGATCGGCGGCATCCGTGAGATGCGATCCGGCTCACGGCGCCGCGGCCGCACGGCCGAGGGCACCGCGGTGGCCGAGTACACAGGACTGTGGGGCTGGGCGGTGGTGCCCGGCGCGCGGACCGTGGCGGGCGTCTGCTCGTGCGGCGACCCGGTGTGCCCGGCGCCCGGCAACCATCCGCTGGCCTTCGCCCGCGAGGTCCCGGCCGGTGCCACGCTCGACGTCGCCGCGCACGCCTGGGCCGAGGTGCCCGGCGCCTCGATGCTGCTGCCCGTGGGCCGCGCCTTCGACGTCCTGGACGTCGCCGAGGGAGCCGGGCGCCGCGCGCTGGGCCGGCTGGAGCGGATGGGCCTGCCGCTGGGACCGGTGGCCGTGACCCCGGCGGGCCGGGCCCAGTTCCTCGTCGCCCCGGGAGCCGCCGCCGAGCTGCCCCGGCTGCTCTACCGGATGGGCTGGGACGACGCCGGTCTGGACCTGCGGGGGCTGGGTCCCGGATCGCACATCACCGCCCCGCCGTCCGACCTCGGCGGCCTCGGGCCGGTCCGCTGGCTGCGCCCCCCGGCCCTGGACACCACGGCCGCTCCCCCGCAGGCGCGGTTGCTGCTGGGCACGCTGGCGTACATCTGCCACCGCTCCTAAGGGCTGTCCCACCGCGCACCGGCGCACGATCCCCTTCGCCCCGCGCGCACGGCCTGCCCCGTCGCCATGGAGGCGTGAGCACCGGCGCGGGTGCGGGCGCATACGAACGGGCGGCGGCCCCGCGAGGAGGTCCGCCGCCCGGTGTCCGTACAGAGGGGTCAGTCGCCGATCAGCGCGTCGACGAAGGCGCCCGGCTCGAACGGTGCCAGGTCGTCCGGGCCCTCACCGAGACCGATCAGCTTCACCGGTACGCCGAGCTCACGCTGGACGGCGATGACGATGCCGCCCTTGGCGGTGCCGTCCAGCTTGGTGAGGACGATGCCGGTGATGTCGACCACCTCGGCGAACACCCGGGCCTGGACGAGTCCGTTCTGCCCGGTGGTGGCGTCCAGGACGAGCAGCACCTCGTCCAGCGGGCCGTGCTTCTCCACGACCCGCTTGACCTTGCCGAGCTCGTCCATCAGACCGGTCTTGGTGTGCAGACGGCCCGCGGTGTCGATGAGGACGACATCCGCGCCCTCGGCGATGCCTTCCTTCACCGCGTCGAACGCGATCGACGCCGGATCGCCGCCCTCCGGCCCGCGGACCGTGCGGGCGCCGACGCGCTCGCCCCAGGTCTGGAGCTGGTCGGCGGCGGCGGCCCGGAAGGTGTCGGCGGCGCCGAGCACGACGCTGCGGCCGTCGGCGACGAGCACCCGCGCCAGCTTGCCGGTGGTGGTGGTCTTGCCGGTGCCGTTGACGCCGACGACCATGACGACGCCGGGGGTCTCGGCGCCGCCCTCCGTCTTGACCTCGCGGTCGAAGTCGGGGGCGAGCAGGGTGATCAGCTCCTCGCGGAGCAGGGCGCGCAGATCCTCGGGGGTGCGGGTGCCGAGCACCCGGACGCGCTCGCGCAGCCGCTCCACCAGTTCCTGGGTGGGGACGACGCCGACGTCGGCGGTGAGGAGGGTCTCCTCGATCTCCTCCCAGGTGTCCTCGTCGAGGTTGTCCCGCGACAGGAGCGTGAGCAGCCCCTTGCCGAGGGAGTTCTGCGAGCGGGCGAGCCGGGCGCGGAGCCGGACGAGCCGTCCGGCGGTGGGCTCGGGGACCTCCAGCGCGGGGGCGGCCTCCGGTTCGGCGACGGCCGGGGCCTCCCCGGCGGGAGCCTCGGTGTCCGGGAGACCGACCTCCTCGACGGTGCGCCGCGCTTCGTCGCGCGGCGCCTCGGCTTCCTCGCCGACATGGGGCTCGGCGGGAGGAGTGATGGTCGGCGTGCTCGACGGTGCCGAGGGCGGCAGCTGCTTCTTCTTGCGGCTGCTGACCACGAGCCCGCTGATCAGGCCGACCGCGACCAGGGCGATGACTACAGCAAGGATGACGATTTCCATAACCCGTCCAGTATCGGCCACAGCCGCACCTGGGGACGGCCGTGGCGGATCCCGCACGAATCCCCCGCACACTTATGCCCCCATTCGGGGTAAAAAGCGCACCTTGACCGCCCCGCCACCCCGCAGGGGCGCCCGGCGAGCGGAGCCCTACCTTTCTGACACTCCGTCAGTTATGGTGCCCGCCTCCACCAAGCCCGCCCGGCGAAGGGGACACCCGTCATGGCCTTCACAGTGGTCCGGTTCAATCTCGTCGATCCCGACGCCGCCCCCGGGACGCTCTCGGCCCGCTACCGCGCGGCGCTGGAGATGGCCGCGTACGCGGACGGGCACGGCATCGACACGGTGCAGACCGAGGAGCACCACGGCGCCGACAACTCCTGGCTGCCCTCCCCCCTCGTCTTCGCCGGTTCGGTCTTCGGCGCGACCCGGCGGATCGCGGTGACCGTGTCGGCGATCATCGGCCCGCTGCACGACCCGCTGCGGCTGGCCGAGGACATCGCGGTGCTCGACCTGCTGAGCGCGGGCCGGCTGGTCACCGTCGCGGGCATCGGCTACCGGCCCGCCGAGTACGAGCGCGCCGGGGTGGAGTGGGGCAGGCGCGGCAGGCTCCAGGACGAGCTGCTGGAGACGCTGCTGCTGGCGTGGACCGGGGAGCCGTTCCCGTACCGGGGCCGTACGGTCACGGTCACCCCGCGCCCGTACACCCGGCCGCACCCCCTGCTGCTGGTGGGCGGCAGCTCGCGGGCGGCGGCGCGGCGGGCGGCCCGGCTGGGGCTGCCGCTCTTCCCGAGCGCGCATCTGCCGGAGCTGGAGGCCTACTACCACGAGCAGCGCGCGGAGCACGGGACGGAGGGCTTCTGCATGATGCCCGCCGCCACGACGCCGCTGCTGCATGTCTCCGAGGACCCTGAGCGGGCGTGGGCGCTGTACGGCCGGCACTTCCTGCACGAGGCCCGCACCTACTCCTCCTGGCAGTCGAAGGACATCCGCTCGGCGGTGCGCTCGACGGCGACGACGGTGGCGGAACTGCGCGAGGAGGGCGTGTACCGGATCCTCACCCCCGGGCAGTGCGCGGAGCTGGACGCGGACAGCCTGGTGCTGCACCCGCTGTGCGGCGGGATGCCGGTGGAGGAGGGCTGGCGCAGTCTGCGGCTGTTCTGCGGGGCGGTCGGGGGCTGAGCGGCCCGGCCGGCACGGCTCGCCGGGGCGTCCTCAGCCCATCTCCTCCAGTGTCTTGCCCTTGGTCTCCTTCACGAACCTGAGTACGAAGGGGATCGAGAGCGTGGCGAAACAGGCGTAGATGATGTACGTGCCCGACAGGTTCCAGTCGGACAGGCTCGGGAAGCTCGCGGTGATCGCCCAGTTGGCGATCCACTGCGCGGACGCGGCGACGCCGAGCGCGGCGGCGCGGATCCGGTTGGGGAACATCTCGCCGAGGAAGACCCAGACCACCACACCCCACGACAGGGCGAAGAAGAGCACGAACACATGGGCCGCGACGAGGGCGACGACGCCCTGGGTGCTGGGCAGCTTGCCGTCGACGAGGTCGGCGGAGAACGCCCAGGCCTCGAAGGCCAGCGCGACCGCCATCCCGGTCGAGCCGACCAGCGCGAGCGGCCTGCGGCCCACCCGGTCCACCAGCACCATCGCGATCACCGTGCCGATGATGTTGATGATCGAGGTGGTGAACGAGTAGAAGAACGAGTCGGTCGGGTCGATGCCGACGGACTGCCACAGCGTCGCCGAGTAGTAGAACGCCACGTTGATGCCGACGAGCTGCTGGAAGACGGACAGTCCGATACCGACCCAGACGATGGGCAGGAAGCCGAAACGGCTGCCGAGCAGGTCCTTGAAGGTGGACTTGTGCTCCCGGCGCATGGCGGTCTCGATCTCCGCCACCCGGCGGTCGAGGTCGATGTGCTCGCCCTCGACCTCGGCGAGGATCTCCCGGGCCCGCTGCTTCTTGCCGACCGAGATCAGGAAGCGCGGCGACTCGGGGATCGCGAACGACAGCAGCCCGTACAGGATCGCGGGGAGGACCATCACGCCGAGCATCCACTGCCAGGCCTCCAGGCCGCCGATCTTGCCGCGCTGGTCTCCGTCGGCGATCTGGAGGATGCCGTAGTTGACCAGCTGGGAGATGGCGATACCGATGACGATGGCGGCCTGCTGGAAGGAGCCGAGCCGGCCGCGGTAGGCGGGCGGCGAGACCTCGGCGATGTACGCCGGGCCGATCACGGAGGCCATGCCGATGGCGAAGCCGCCGATGATGCGCCACATCGCAAGGTCCCACAGCGCGAACGGCAGCGCCGAGCCGACGGCGCTCACGGTGAAGAGCACGGAGGAGATCTGCATGCAGCGGATACGGCCGATACGGTCGGCGATACGTCCCGCGGTGGCGGCGCCGATCGCGCAGCCGATCAGGGCGATGGCGATGACCTGGGCGAGCGTGCCGGAGCCGATGTCGTACCGGTCGCGGATGGCTTCGACGGCACCGTTGATGACGGAGCTGTCGTAGCCGAAGAGGAAGCCGCCCATCGCCGCGGCGGCGGTGATGAAGATGACGTGGCCGAGGTGGTCCGGATGGGCCTCTCGGGCTCCGGACGCCGGCCCCTGCGATGCGCTGCTCACATGAACTCCTGGTGCCTGGCCGCGTCGTCAGGCGTGGGGGGTAAACGCTTTAAGTGGCGCATAGGATCGGGCCCGCCACCACTCGGAGATGAATTCGCCTTCCCGCGAATCGGTGATTCATCCGCCGAAGCCGGACCTTCACCGATCTCCGCCGATGGGCCGACGTCTACCCGGGACCGCGGAAATACCGCGTCGAAACTCTGAAGCCTGGGTGAAGGTTCAGCGCAGCCGCTGGCTGATGACCTTCGACACTCCGTCACCCTGCATGGAGACCCCGTACAGCGCGTCGGCCACCTCCATCGTCCGCTTCTGGTGCGTGATCACGATCAGCTGGGAACTCTCCTGGAGCTCCTCCATGATCCGGATCAGCCGCTGGAGATTGGTGTCGTCCAGCGCCGCCTCGACCTCGTCCATCACATAGAACGGACTGGGCCTGGCCTTGAAGATCGAGACCAGCAGCGCCACGGCCGTCAGGGACCGCTCGCCGCCCGACAGCAGCGAGAGCCGCTTCACCTTCTTGCCGGGCGGGCGGGCCTCGACGTCCAGGCCGGTGGTGAGCATATTGCCGGGATCGGTCAGGATCAGCCGGCCCTCACCGCCCGGGAACAGCCGGGAGAAGACACCCTCGAACTCGCGTGCGGTGTCGTGGTACGCCTCGGTGAACACCTGCTCGACCCGCTCGTCGACCTCCCTGATCACCTGGAGCAGATCGGCCCGGGTCTTCTTCAGGTCTTCAAGCTGCTCGGACAGGAACTTGTGCCGCTCCTCCAGCGCCGAGAACTCCTCAAGGGCGAGCGGATTCACCTTCCCGAGTTGCTGGTACGCCCGTTCGGCCGCCTTCAGCCGCTTCTCCTGCTCGGCCCTGACGAACGGCCTCGGCAGGTTGCGCGGATGCTCCGGATCCTCCGGCAGCTCCTCGCCCTGGGCCGCCGGGGACGGGGGTACGAGCCGGTCGGGGCCGTACTCGGCGGCCAGCCCGGCGGGCTCCACCCCGAGCTCCTCCAGCGCCTTCGTCTCCAACTGCTCCACCCGCAGCCGCTTCTCGGCGCCCAGCACCTCGCCGCGGTGGACCGAGTCGGTCAGCCGGTCCAGCTCGCCCTTCAGCTCCCGGCCCCGGTCGCGCTCGGCCGCCAGTTCCCGCTCCCGCCCGGCCTTCGCCGCCTCGGCCGCGGTCCGCTCGTCCTGCGCCCGTACGACGGACACCTCCACATGCGCGAGCAGCTGGCGGGCCCCCGAGGCGACGGCGGAGGCCACCGCGGCCTCGTGCCGCAGCCTGGCCCGGTGCCGCTCGGCGCGGGCGCGGGCCTCCCGCTCGGCGCGGGCCGCACGGTCCAGGGAGTCGGCGCGCCCGGCGAGGGACTTCACCCGCTCCTCGTGGGTACGGGCCTGGAGGCGGGCCTCCATCTCGGTCTGGCGGGCGTTGGCACCGTCGGCGGCGAGCCGGTCGCGTACGGAGGTGTCGGGCTCCTCCTCCACGGGCGTCTCCTCGGCCACGAGCAGCCGCTCGGCCAGCTCCCGCGCCTCCTCCGTCGCCCGCTCCAGGGCCTCCTGGGCACGGGCGGCGGAGGCGGCCATCCGCTCCGCCTCGCCCGCCGCGCCCCGGGCCTGTCCGGCGAGCCGCCCCAACTGCTGGGCCACCCCCGACTTCTCCCGCTCGGCGGCACGCCGCCGCTCCCCCAGCTCCTCCACCAGCAGGGCACCGGCCCGGCGCCGCTCCCCCGCGAGCTGCTGCGCCCCGGCCAGCTCCTCGCACCGTACGGCCAGCTCCGCCAGGGAGGCGGCCGCCTCGTCGACGGACGCCTGCACCTCCAGGAGGCTCGGCGCCCCGGCGGAACCGCCGTGCGCGAAGTGGGCCGCCAGCACATCGCCCTCGGCGGTGACCGCGGTCAGCTCCGGGTGCGCGGCGACAAGATCCTCGGCGTCCTCCAGGGTGCTGACGACGACCATGTCCCGCACCAGCCGGTGTACGGCGCCCATCAGTTCGACGGGCCCCCGCACCAGCCCGGCGACGGCAGGGGCCCCTCCGGTCCCCGGGGCGCCGGCCGGCGGTTCGTCCCCCGCCCCGGAGTCCTCCGCCCCCGCGTCCGCCGCGGCGCCCGGCCGCGGGCCGCCGCCGCCCAGCAGCAGCGCCGCGCGCCCCGCGTCCTGCTTGCGCAGCAGCCGGATCGCGTCCGCCGCGGTGGCCGGGTCCGTCACCGCCACCGCGTCCGCCGCCGCGCCCAGGGCAGCGGCCACCGCGACCTCGTACCCCGGTACCACCGTGAGCAGTTCCGCGGCCGGGCCGAGCAGGCCGTGCAGCCGGTCGCGGGCGCCGAGCAGCGCGCCGGTGCCGTCCTTGCGGCGCAGGCCCAGGGCCAGCGCCTCGTGCCGGGCCGCGACCGCGGCGCGTCTGCGCTCGGCGGCCGTCGCGGCCTCCCGGGCCGCGCCATGGGCCGACTCCGCCCCGGCGAGCGCGCGTTTGGCGTCCTCGTGCCGCCCGGCCAGCTCCGCGTCGTCCGCGTCCAGGCCGTCGACCTCGGCCCTGAGCTGCTCGTACTCCTCCTGGGCCGCGACCGCGCGCTCCTGTGCCTCGTCCCGGGAGGCGGCCAGCCGGTCGATCTCCGCCTGGGCCGAACCCGCCCGGCCGCGAGCCGCGTTGACCTGGCCGTTCAGCCGGGCGAGCCCCTCGCGCCGGTCCGCGATGGCCCGTGCCGCGTCCTTGAGTCTGCGTTCCTCGTCCGCCAACTCCCGTTCCAGATCGGACCGGTGGGCGACGGTGTCCTCCAGGGCGTGCTCCGCGGCCTCCAGCGCGGCCGTCAGCTCCGCCTCCTGCTCGCGGATCCGGGCGGCCTCGCGCTCCATGTCCTCCGGGTCCCGGCCGCGCCGCTCCTCGGCGGGCGCCGCGGTGGCGCTCTTCACCCGGGCGTCGGCCAGCGAGATCGTGCCCCGTACCCGCTCGGCGAGCTGCGACAGTTCGTACCAGGTCTGCTGGGCCCGCTGGAGCCGGGGCGCGAGACGGCGGACCTCGCCCTCCAGCTCCGCCTCCCGGGCGAGCGACGCCTTGAGTTCGGCCTCCGCGGCGTCCTTGCGCTTCTTCAGTTCGGCCTCGTCGGCGATCTCGTCGCGCAGCGCGCCGCGCAGGGTGACGAGGTCGTCCGCGAGCAGCCGCAGCCGGGCATCGCGCAGATCGGCCTGGATGACCGCGGCCCGGCGGGCCACCGCCGCCTGTCTGCCGAGCGGCTTCAGCTGGCGGCGCAGTTCGTCGGTGAGGTCCTGGACGCGGGCCAGATTGGCGCCCATCGCGTCCAGCTTCCGCAGCGCCTTTTCTTTTCGCTTGCGGTGTTTGAGCACGCCCGCCGCTTCCTCGATGAAGGCGCGGCGGCCCATCGGGTCCGCGTGCAGCACGGAGTCCAGCTGCCCCTGCCCGACGATGACATGCATCTCGCGGCCGATACCGGAGTCCGAGAGGAGTTCCTGGATGTCGAGCAGCCGGCAGGTGTCGCCGTTGATCTGGTATTCGCTGCCGCCATTGCGGAACATGATCCGGGTGATCGTGACCTCGGCGTACTCGATGGGAAGCGCGCCGTCGGAATTGTCGATGGTCAGCGACACTTCGGCCCGGCCGAGTGGCGGCCGCCCGGTCGTACCGGCGAAGATCACGTCTTCCATCTTGCCGCCGCGCAGGGATTTGGCTCCCTGTTCACCCATGACCCAGGAGAGCGCGTCCACCACATTGGATTTCCCGGATCCATTGGGGCCCACGACACAGGTGATCCCCGGTTCGAACCGCAGGGTCGTGGCGGAGGCGAACGATTTGAATCCACGCAGGGTCAGGGCCTTGAGGTGCACGCCGCCGGACTCTACCTTTCACTCTCGGTTTCGCTGATGAAGGTGCAGGGCACATCAGACGGTAAGGGAAGGGCTCTACGTCCGGGCGGGCCCGGGGGGCGAGTCCGGGGGGAAGTACGGGGCGGGAAAAGCGGACCGGGGGGTCGGGAACGAAATAAGGGACGCCGAGGCGTCCCTGTAAATCTTGCGCAGTCCTGCGTGACGGATCGCTGATGCACCGGACGACGAGGAGATCCTCGGTCTTCCGGGCATGGCCGGAGCCGGGGACGATCCCGTATTCCGGGAGGTCCTCGGTGTTCCGGGACGGCGATCCGTGACGAAGACAATCCAGAGTGGTTCTCAGGCGACTGAGCGTGCCTGTGCCCGACCGGCCCGACAGGGCCACCGGTCAGGTCAGCGCAGGCTCCGCCTGGGGTACGTCGATGTCGATGCTGTCGAGCAGCGACTCTTGGTGCTGGGCGGCGGCGTTCAACGCGTCGTTCTCGTCCTGGATCCGTACGAGCTCGGATTCCAGGTCCTGGACGCGCTGCTGGAGCCGTCGCATCTCGGCGAGGAGTCGCGGGTCGGAACCGCCGACGTAACCGAGAAGCGCCTTTGCCATGATGGATGGTCCTCCACACTGAGTGACCGACCGAGAGCGGTGTGGGTCGTGAGGGAATCGCACCCGCGGTGCTCGGCAGTGCCCTGTCAACACTGCGGTTCTGCTGCCAAACAGCTCTGCCAAACAGCTAAGGTGCGCGGGGTTTTCAGCGTCTCACCAAAAAGTTTGACGGTCAACACGATCACACCCCGTTGAGGCGGGTGTCCCGGGGGCGCGCGGCCGGACGATCATGCGGCGCGACTCTCCTGCGGGGCCCCGGGGGGCGTGGAGATCTTCGTTAATGCCGCAGCCTGGCACGACATTCCCCTCTTGGCAACCACAGGCCGCCGCCGGGTCCCTTCGCAGGTCATTTCGGGTGCGGCCCGATTTCCGACTCATCGGTAACCGCTCGGCGCACTCCGGACACGCAGCGAATCCACAACCCCCGGCAGCGCCATGATCAACGGATCGCGAATCCCTCGTAACCTCCGCGCGGGGTGTCCCAGATCTCAGTGACTCCGTCCACGCGCCCGGGTGTGTCGTCGGAGCCCAGCCAGTCCAGCAGACGGTGGCAATTCTCACGCGGACCCTCGGCCACGACCTGTACCCGGCCGTCGTCGAGATTGAGGGCAAAGCCGGTCAGTCCACCGATCTCCAAAGCATTTGCCCTGGTGAACCAGCGGAAGCCTACTTGCTGTACTCGGCCGCGTACCCAGACGACGAGTCGTGCATCTTCGCTCATGCGTGAACGCTAACCGGCCCACCGTTCCCGGAGCACTTCGCCCCTGTGACCCATGGCGTACAGTCCGGTCGCAAAAGCTTCACTCGATCGGGTGAGCACGGCTGAGAAATGTGACGTCTCAGGGGCGTCCGGAGCATCAGGAAGGCACAGCGCATGGGACGCCACCGACGATCAGCCGCAGGCTCCGCCGCTGAAGAATCCGCGACCGGGGACGGATTCGGGCACCGGGGCACGCGACGGAAGAAGCGGGCCTTCCTGCCCGTGCGGACCGGTCTGCTCGGCATATCCGCGGCCGTGGCCCTGGGAGCGGTCGCCGTCGCCTCGGGTCTGCTGCCCGGCGGCGACACCCACACCGTGGGCGGCACGTCCACCGCGGACGAGGTGCGTTCCGGTGGCGCCCCGGACCTGCTGACACAGGGCAGCCGCTCGGCCGACCCGACCGACCGTGCCTCCGCTTCGGCCTCCGCACCCGCCAGCCGGGGCAGCACACGGCCGGTGGCTCCCTCGAAGTCGGCTTCCGCTTCTGCCTCCGCCTCCGCTTCCGCCACCCCGGACAAGAAGCCCTCGGCCACCGGCTCGAAGCGGCCTTCGGAGTCGAAGGCCCCCACGGCTGCCCCGAAGAAGAAGTCCGCGAGCCCGTCGGCGAAGGCTCCGGCCGCCCCGAAGACCTCGTCCGCCGCCCCCTCGCGCAAGGCACCGGCTCCCGCCCCCGCCGGCACCTCCGCCCAGGCCGCCGTCCTCGCCCTGGTGAACCAGGAGCGGGCGACGGCCGGCTGCTCCCCGGTCACCATCAGCGCGCCGCTGACCGCACTCGCCCAGAACTTCAGCGAGGACATGGCGGCCCGCGGCTTCTTCGACCACACCGACCCCGACGGCGCGACCCCCTGGGACCGCGCGGCCAAGGCCGGTGTGCAGAACCTCGGCGGCGAGAACATCGCCCGCGGGCAGGCCGATGCCGAGGCCGTGATGGAGTCCTGGATGAACAGCGACGGACATCGCGCAAACATTCTCAACTGCGACTACAAGACCCTGGGAGTCGGCGTGCACACCGGCTCCGGCGGCCCCTGGTGGACACAGGACTTCGGTTTCTGACCCCTGAGGCACCACCGGTCCCGCGCGCCTGCGGGCCCTCACGCCCACCGGCCGTCACACCGACCGGTCATCACGCCCGCAGCCTGCTTACGCCCGCACAGCGCACCCTCCTGGTAAGCGCTGTGCAGGCGTAAGCTGTTGCGCATGGACAGCCTCCCCTTCGATGTCTTCTCCAGGCAGTGCCCCTCGCGCGGCACGCTGGAGCATGTCACCGGGCGCTGGGGCAGCCTGACGCTGGGCGCGCTGCACGAGGGCGGTCTCCGGTTCAACGAGCTGCGGCGCCGGGTCGACGGAGTGAGCGAGAAGATGCTCTCCCAGACCCTTCACGCGCTGGAGCGCGACGGGCTCGTCCACCGCGAGGCGCAGCCCACCAATCCGCCCCGGGTGGACTACGAGCTCACCCCGCTCGGCCGTGAGGTGGCCGGCCGGGTGCTCGGACTGATCGGGCTCGTGGAGGGCCGGATGGCCGAGGTGCTGGCGGCCCGTACGCGTTACGACGAGGCGCGCGGCGGCCGCTGACAGCGCGGGCAGTAGTAGCTGGAGCGGTTCATCCAGGGGCGGCGGCGCATCGGCGTACCGCAGCGGTGGCACGGCTCGCCCTCCCGCCCGTACGCGTCGAGCGACCGGTCGAAGTAGCCGGACTCACCGTTCACGTTCACATAGAGGCTGTCGAAGCTGGTGCCGCCCTGGTCGAGGGCCGCGTTCATCACCTCGCGGGCATGGCCCAGCAGTTCGGCCGACTTGGACCGGGTCAGCGTCGCGGTCGGCCGGTCGTAGTGCAGCCTGGCCCGCCAGAGTGCCTCGTCGGCGTAGATGTTGCCGACGCCGCTGATCAGCGACTGGTCGAGCAGCGCGCGCTTGACCGTCGTACGGCGAAGGCGCAGAGCCGTGTGGAACGCGGCGTCGTCGAACTCCGGGTCGAGCGGGTCGCGGGCGATGTGCGCGATGGTGTCGGGCAGCCCTTCCGGAGTGTTGTCGTGGAGCGAGAGCCCGCCGAAGGTGCGCTGGTCGACGAAGCGCAGCTCGGTGCCGAGCCCGTCGTCGAACCGGATCCTGACCCGCAGGTGCTTCTCGTCCGCGGCGTCCTCGGGCTGCACGAGCAGCTGCCCGCTCATGCCGAGATGGCCGAGCAGCGAGGAGGACGCGTCGTCCAGCGGCACCCAGAGGTACTTGCCCCGGCGCATCGCCGTACCGAACCGGGCCCCGTGCAGCCGCGCCGCGAAATCCACGCCGCCCGCGAGGTGCCTGCGGACCGCACGCGGGTGGAGGACCTCGACATCGGTGACGGTGCGGCCGGTGACCCAGCGCTCCAGACCCCGCCGGACGACTTCTACCTCGGGCAGCTCGGGCACGATGGCGCTCCTGGAACGACGTGGTGGTACGGGACGGTGGGGACGGCGAAGGACGCGCCGCCCGGGAAATGTGCCACGCGGACAGCGAAAACCCCCCGGTGCACGAGGCACCGAGGGGTTCCCGGTCGGTTCAGGCCGGAGCGGCGTCCGTGTTCGGCGACGGGTCGGCAGGGGTGTCGGCGACCCCTCCGTCGGCTGCGGCCTTCGCCGCGGCCTCCCGCGCTTCCGCGGCGGCGCTGATCTCACGCCAGGCGGATTCCGCCGCCTGCTGCTCCGCTTCCTTCTTGCTACGGCCGGTGCCGGTGCCGTACGAGACACCACCGACGCGAGCAGCAGCAGTGAAGGTCTTCTCGTGGTCCGGGCCGGTCTCCGTGACGAGGTACTCGGGGACACCGAGGCTCTCGCTCGCGGTGAGCTCCTGGAGACTGGTCTTCCAGTCCAGGCCGGCACCGAGGTTCGAGGACCTGTCGATCAGCGGGTCGAAGAGCCGGTGAACCAGCTCCGAGGCCGCACTGAGGCCCTGGTCGAGATAGACCGCGCCGATCACCGCTTCAAGGGTGTCGGCGAGGATGGAAGCCTTGTCCCGGCCCCCCGTGCCCTCTTCACCGCGGCCGAGCCGGATGAAGGAGCCGAGTTCGAGGCCGCGGCCCACTTCCGCAAGCGCACGCGAGTTGACCACCGCGGCCCGCAACTTGGCCAGCTGGCCTTCGGGCAGGTCGGGGTGGGTGCGGTACAGCGTGTCCGTGACCACCAGGCCGAGCACCGAATCCCCGAGGAATTCGAGCCGCTCGTTGGTGGGCAGGCCGCCGTTCTCGTACGCGTACGAACGGTGGGTCAGCGCACGCACCAGAAGGGCGGACTCGAGGTGATACCCGAGCCGCCCTTCCAGAAGCGTGTGGGACGAGGCTGTGTTGACGTTGTCTGCCTGCTTCTTGGCACTGGACAACTCAGACATCGGGCCTCTCACCAGCCGCTCAGACCTCGAGGACCTGGCGCTTGTTGTAGGTGCCGCAGCTCGGGCACGCAATGTGCTGGAGCTTCGGCTCCTGGCAACGCTCGCACGAAACCAGGGTGGGGACCGCAGCCTTCCACTGCGACCGGCGGTGGCGCGTGTTGCTGCGCGACATCTTCCGCTTCGGAACAGCCACGGCTACTTCTCCTGCTTCTCGTCGACGCCAGGTTCGGCGCCGCCCATGTTGTCCTTCTCGCCGTCCTGAACGGTCTCGGCGAGTCCTTGCAGTGCCGCCCAACGGATGTCGACGGCATCGTGGTGGTGTCCGGGATTCTCGTCCAGCCTGATTCCGCATTCGGAACACAGACCGAGACAGGTCTCCTTGCACACCGGCTGCATGGGCAGTGCGAGCACTACCGCGTCACGCAGCACTGACTCGAGGTCGAACAAGCCGTCCTCGAGGAAGAACACGTCCTCGTCGTCCTCGGCGTCGTCGGCCGGGTCCGCCGCTTTGCCGCGGCCCCGGTCATCGGCGTCAGGGTACGAGAACATCTCCTGGAAGTCCGCTTCGACCTTGACGGTCAGCGGCTCCAGACACCTTACGCACTCCCCCTCGGCCGACGCACGGGCGGTGCCTGTGACAAGCACCCCTTCCATGACCGATTCGAGGCGGATGTCCAGCACCACGGGCGCGCCTTCCGGCACACCGATGACGCCGTCGATACCCAGATCCCTGGGTGCCTCCACCGAGCGGGTCAGCCGCTTGAGGGCACCGGGACGCCGGCCCAGCTCGTGCGTATCGAACACGAGAGGGTTTCGGTGGTCGAGGTGGCCGTTCAGGGCTTTTCCTGCTTTCGCGATCATGTGCGTCGAGCTGCATCGGGGGGAGGGCCGGCCCGGAGTCGAAACGGGCAGCCGGGATCGCGGACTACGCGCGACCGAAGAGCCAGGATACTTGACGTACCGCTCAGCACCCAATCCGGGCCGTGCCGCCCCCGGGCCCACCGGCCCGGGGGCGGCACGGTCAGCGGCCCTGTTCGTACCGGCGCAGCTGCTCCAGATCGATCATGCTGGTGTCGAAGAGGCTGGTCTCGTCCAGTGCGCTCTCGCCCTGCGGGGCCGGAGCGGGCGGCTGGGCGGGCTGCTGCGGCCAGCCGTAGTCCTGCTGGGCCTGCTGGGCCTGCTGGGCCTGCAGCTGGCCGGGGTCGTAGCCCTGCTGCTGGTAGGCGGCGTACGGGTCGGGCTGCTGCTGGTAGCCGTAGACGTCCTGCTGGAGCGGCTGCTCCTGGTAGGGGTACGTCTGCGCGTACTGCGGCTCGGGCTGCGCCTGGGCCGGGAAGTGCGGCTGCGGGGGCTGCTGCGGCTGCGGGGACAGCTGCTGCGGTTCCGGGGTGGCGAGCTCGGCCAGACCGGCGAGATAGTCGGCGTCGCTGGTGTGCCCCTGGCTGCCCGCGGCGTCCTGGGCGGCCATGTGCGCACCGAGGTCGTCGCCGGCCACCCGGCCGTGCAGCTTCTGCCGGCCCCGGCCGACCGCTTCCAGGGTCTTGGCGAGCACCGCCTCGAAGGCGCCGAGCTTGGTGTCGACGTACTCGTCGGCACGGCGCTGGAGCGTGGCCGGGTCGGCGCTGCGCTCGGGCGCCTCGGCGAAGTCCGGGTCCTGGTATCCCTGCTCGTCCAGGCCCTGCCCCCGGCCCAGCAGCTTCTCGCGACCGCGGTCCACGGAGCCGATGGTCTTGGTGAGGACGACCTCGAAGTTGGCGAGCTTGCTGTCGACGTACTCGTCGGCGTCGGCCCGGACCTCGTCGGCCTCCCGGCGGGCCTCGGAGAGGATCCGGTCGGCCTCGCTCCGGGACTGCCGGGCGACCTCGGTGTCGGAGACGAGTGTGCCGCGCTGGGCATGGGCGGACTCGATGATCCGCCCGGCCTCCTGGCGGGCCTGCTCGACCAGCTGCTCATGGCCGCCGATCAGCTCCGCGGCCTGGGCCAGCGAGCCGGGCAGGGCCTGCCGCACCTCTTCGAGCATCGCGAGCAGTTCGGCGCGGTTGACCACGCACGACGCCGACATGGGCATGGAGCGGGCGCTCCCGACCGCTTCGACGATCTCGTCGAGCTTCTTCTGCACGTCCACCGTGTGCTCGCCACTCTCTGCTGCTGTTGGAGCCGGACGGGACGACTGTAAGGCCAGTCGGCTCCCGCCCGACACCTGGTGACGGTCAGTCAGTGACTCACCGCTCGGCCAGGCGCTCCATGAGGGCTTCGTGGACAGCCGGCGGCAGCAGGTGGGAGACATCGCCGCCCCAGGTCGCGACCTCCTTGACCAAGGACGACGACAGGAAGCTGTAGGTGGGATTGGTCGGCACGAAGAGCGTCTCGACGCCGGAGAGGCCGTTGTTCATCTGGGCCATCTGGAGTTCGTAGTCGAAGTCGCTGACGGCCCGCAGGCCCTTCACGATCGCCGGGATCTCGCGCTGCTTGCAGAAGTCGACCAGCAGGCCGTGGAAGGACTCGACCTCGACGTTGCCGAAGTCGGAGGTGACCTGGCGGATCAGATCTATCCGCTCCTCCACCTCGAAGAGTCCTTTCTTGGACTGGTTGATCATCACCGCGACGTGTACGACGTCGTACAGCTTCGAGGCTCGGCCAATGATGTCGAGATGTCCGTTGGTGATGGGGTCGAACGACCCCGGACAGACGGCGCGGCGCAACGTGATTCCCTCGCTCTCCGGTCCGGTCATCGTGCGTCTTCGCACGTAGAGGCGGCGCGACCGTACCAAAACGTTCCCTCGCCGTAGCGACGGGCCCGCAGTGGCTCGAATCCTTGCGGCCAGGCGAACTCTCCGCTTTTGGTGCTGCGCTCCACGGTGACGAGTGCATCGCCGGTGAGCCAGCCCTGAGCACGGAGTGTGAGCAGGATCTCGGCAAGATCGCCATCGGTGACGGCGTACGGCGGGTCCAGGAAGACCACGTCGTACGGCTCCGCGGGCGCCGGTCCTGTCACGATCTGTTCCGCTTTGCCGGTACGGACCTCGGCGCCGGGCAGGCCGAGCGTGCGGACGTTGTCCCGGACGGTGCGGGCGGCCTTCGCGTCGGCCTCGACGAGGAGCGCGTGGGCGGCGCCCCGGGAGAGCGCTTCGAGGCCGACGGCGCCGGAACCGGCGTACAGATCGGCGACGCGGATGCCTCCGAGGGTGCCGAGGAGCGCTTCCCACGTGGAGAACAGGCCCTCACGCGCGCGGTCGGAGGTGGGGCGGGTGCCGGTGCCGGGCGGGACGGCCAGGCGGCGTCCGCCGGCCGAGCCGGCGATCACGCGGGTCATGGGTGTCTGGTCCTCGGGTCGTGGGGCGGCACACAGGGCGACGGTGTGCCGTACACCCACGATATGGCGTCGGGCCCGCCCCGGCCTTCGCGCCTCTCCCGCCCCGGGCCCGGCGGGGGCGCCTGCCGCCCGCCGGCCCCCGCGCCCCGCTGCTCGTCCTCTCCCTCAGCCCTTGTCGAGATACTCCTCACGGTCCTTGTCCAGCAGGGCGTCCAGCGCGGTCCGCAGCTCCGGCAGGTGCTCCAGCTCCGGGTCCGCGGCGACGATCGCGACGGCCTCCTCACGGGCGGCGGCGATGACCTCCTCGTCGTCGATGACGGTGAGCATCCGCAGGGAGGAGCGGACGCCGGACTGGGCCTGGCCGAGGACATCGCCCTCACGGCGCTGCTCCAGGTCGATCCGGGAGAGCTCGAAGCCGTCGAGCGTGGCGGCGACGGCGCCGAGCCTGGCCCGCGCGGGACTGGCCTCGTGCGCCTCGCTGACCAGCAGACACAGCCCGGGGGCCGAGCCGCGGCCGACCCGGCCGCGCAACTGGTGCAGCTGCGAGACGCCGAACCGGTCGGCGTCCATGATCACCATGGCGGTGGCGTTGGGGACGTTGACCCCGACCTCGATGACGGTCGTGGCGACCAGCACATCGACCTGCCCCGCGGCGAAGCGGCGCATCACGTCGTCCTTGTCGTCCGGGTGCATCCTGCCGTGCAGCACCTCGGTCCGGAGTCCGGCCAGCGCACCCCTGCGCAGCTCCTCGGTGATCTCCAGCACGGCGATCGGCGGCCGCTTCTCGCCGTCGTCCTCGGGCGCCCCGGCCTTCTTCCCCTTCTTCTCCCCGGCCGCCTCGTCGGCGTCGTCACCGATGCGGGGACACACGACATACGCCTGATGGCCGTTCTCGACCTCCTCGCGGACCCGCTCCCAGGCGCGGGCCAGGAAGTGCGGCTTGTCCTTGGCGGGGACGACATGGCTGGCGATGGGCGAGCGTCCGGCCGGGAGCTGGTCCAGTACGGAGGTCTCCAGATCGCCGAACACCGTCATCGCGACCGTACGGGGGATGGGGGTGGCGGTCATGACCAGCAGGTGGGGCGACCGCCGTTCCCCCTGGGAGTGCGCCTTGGAGCGCAGGGCGTCGCGCTGCTCCACGCCGAAGCGGTGCTGCTCGTCGACGACGACCAGGCCCAGGTCGTGGAACCGCACCTTGTCCTCGATCAGCGCGTGGGTGCCGATCACGATCCCCGCTTCTCCGGTGACCAGGTCGAGCAGTGCCTGCCGCCGGGCGGGGACGCCCATGGAGCCGGTGAGCAGGACGACCTTGGTGCCCCGGTCGGAGCCGCCGAGCATGCCCCCCTCGGCCAGCTCGCCCATCATCTCGGTGATGGACCGGTGGTGCTGCTGGGCGAGCACCTCGGTGGGCGCGAGCATGGCCGCCTGCCCGCCCGCGTCCACGACCGTGAGCATGGCGCGCAGGGCGACCATGGTCTTGCCGCTGCCGACCTCGCCCTGGAGGAGGCGGTGCATCGGGTGCTCGGTGGCCAGGTCGTCGAAGATCTCGCCGGTGACCTTCCGCTGCCCTTCGGTCAGGGTGAACGGCAGCTTGGCGTCGAAGGCGTCCAGCAGCCCGTCGGGCACCGGTCTGCGCGCCACGGCCGGGAGCTGGGTGTCGGCGTACCGTCTGCGGGCGAGCGCGACCTGGAGGACGAACGCCTCGTCCCACTTCAGCCGCTCCCTGGCGTCGGCGATGTCCGCCTTGGTCTGCGGCCGGTGCACCTTGAGCAGCGCCTCCGGCAGCGGGGTGAAGCCGCGGCCCTCGCGCAGCGACCGGGGCAGCGGGTCCACGGCGTCCTTCGCGCTGGGCAGCACGGCGTCCACGGCCTTGGCGATCCGCCAGGAGTCGAGCTGCTTGCAGGCGGGATAGATGGGCAGCAGCCGCCCGGCGAAGGCGTCCACCGCCTCCGTCGCCTCGTCCGCGTCCGCGGCGTCCAGCAGCTGGTACGTGGGGTGGGCGAGCTGCATCCTGCGGTTGAAGACGGAGACCTTGCCCGCGAACATCGCCCGGCGGCCCGGCAGCAGCTCCTTGTGGGGCTTGTGGACGCCGTGACCGAAGAAGACCAGCTGGAGCTGGCCGCTGCCGTCGGTGAGGGTCACTTCCAGGCGCTTGCCGCGGCCGTTGTTGAACACCGCGATACGGGCGTCGGCGACCTGCGCGACGACCGTCACATGCTCGTCGAGCGGGAGGTCGGCCAGCGCCGTGAGCTGACCGCGCTCCTCGTACCGCCGCGGGTAGTGGTGCAGCAGATCACCGACCGTGTGCAGGTCGAGGTGTTCGGCCATCACCTTCGCGGTGGCTCCGCCGAGCAGCTTCTTGAGGGGTTCATCGAACGCAGACACGCGGTCCATTGCACACCACGGCACTGACACCTGTCCCCCGCGCGGCCCGGCGCGCCCCTCGCGGCGGGGTCACTCGACGCCGATCAGCAGCGGTGCGCTCTGGTGGCCGCCCCGGTAGACCACGGTGTCCACGGCCAGATAGCCCTCGCGCACATGCTCGGTGAGAGCGTCGGCCAGGGCGTCGGGCACGTTCTCGCCGAGGACGAGGGTGACCAGCTCGCCGCCCGAGGCCAGCATCCGGTCCAGGACCGTGCGGGCCGTCGCGGGCACGTCGGCGCCGATGACGGCGACGTCCCCGTCGATCAGGCCGAGGATGTCGCCCGCCTGGCAGATGCCGGCCATCGTCCACGACTGCCGTTCGGCGACGGCCAGTTCGGCGTACCGGGTGGCGCCCGCGGCCGCGGTCATCGCGACCACGTCCTCGTCGAAGCTGCGGTCCGCCTCGTGGACGGCGAGCGCGGCGATGCCCTGGACGGCCGCGCGGGTGGGGATCAGGGCGACCCGGACGCCCTCGGTCCTGGCCTGCTCGGCGGCGGCCCCCGCGGTGTGCCGCAGCGCCGCGTCGTTGGGCAGGAGGACCACCTCGCGGGCGTGGGCCCGGCGGATCGCGTCGACCAGTTCGCCGCTGGCCGGCGGCTCGCCGGGGCGCGCGATCACGGTGGTCGCGCCGGCCTCCGTGCACAGCCCGGCCAGCCCGTCGCCGGGGACCACGACGACGACGGCGCGCCGGGCGGGTTCCGTGTGGGGGCGGGTGTCGAGCAGGCCGTCGGCGCCGAAGTGGGTGATCCGGATCCGGTACGGCCGTCCGGCCTCGACCCCGGCCTCAACGGCCGCTCCGGCGTCGTCGACATGGACGTGTACGTTCCACAGTCCGTCGCCGCCCACCACGACCAGGGAGTCCCCGAGCGCGTCCAGCCGGGTCCGCAGCCGGTCCACGGCCTCGTCGCGGGCCTCCAGCAGGTAGATCACCTCGAAGGCGGGACCGCTCCCGCCGTCCGGGCAGTCGTCCGTGCCCCCGTCCGCGCGCTCGCCGGCCGTGGAGCCCCCGCCGTCGCGCGTCCCCGGGAGCACCGCGGGGACCGCCCAGGAACGGCGTGCCGGCGCCTGCCCCGAAACCGTCTCCAGCAGCGCGCCGAGCACCGCGAGCAGTCCCCGTCCGCCCGCGTCCACGACGCCCGCGCGGCCGAGGACGGCGAGCTGGCCCGGGGTCGCCTCCAGCGCGGTGCGCGCGCCGTCGTACGCCGCCCGCACCACAGCGGCGAGGCCGGGTCCCGCGTCCCGCGCGGCTGCGGCTGCCTCGGTCGCGACGGTGAGCACCGTGCCCTCGACGGGGTGGGCCACCGCCTGCCGGGCGGCCGACGCGGCGCGGGCGAAGGCCTCGCGCAGCCGGCCCTCGTCACCGCCGTCGGCCAGCACCCCCGCCATCCCGCGCAGCAGCTGGGCCAGGATGGTGCCGGAGTTCCCCCGGGCGCCGATCAGCGCTCCGTGCGCCATGGCGCGTACGGCGTCGGCGGTGGCGGGCACGGTGGAGCCGGTCTCATGGGCGGCGAACACCGCCTCGACGGCCGCCGTCGCGGACTCCACGGTCAGATAGAGATTGGTGCCGGTGTCACCGTCGGCGACGGGATAGACATTGATCGCGTCGATCTCCGCGCGCTCCCGGCCCAGGGCCTCCAGGGCCAGTGAGCACCAGGTGCGCACCGCGACGGCGTCCAGATCGTCGGGGAGCTGCGGCACCGATGGTCCTCCTTGAAGCGGCCGTGGCAGCGGGCTGCACCGCAGGGTAGCCCGCCCGCGGTGGGTACGGCCGGGACAGGGGGCGGGCGGACGGTGGGCCCGGCCGTGGTAGTTTCGTATCTCCGGAGCAGCCGTTGTATGCTGCTTCGGTTGCCCGATGAAAGTCGGGCCATACCTCCGGTACCGCCACTTCAGTCAAATGATTCCGGCGCGCCGGAATTCACTGTAAGTGCACCTGAAGTCTTTGGAGTGACCCGTGGCTGCCAACTGCGACGTCTGCGGCAAGGGGCCGGGCTTCGGCAACAACATTTCGCACTCGCACCGCCGTACGTCCCGTCGCTGGAATCCCAACATCCAGCGCGTGCGTGCCGTGGTCGGTCGGACGCCGAAGCGGCTCAACGTCTGCACCTCGTGCATCAAGGCCGGCAAGGTCGCGCGCTGACGTTCCCGTCGTAGCGCAGCCTTCCGGTTGCCCAAAAAGCCGGTCCACCTCGGTGGACCGGCTTTTTGCTGTACCCGGTGGCCGTTCAGCGCTGCCGGGTGCGCCAGCCGTGGTCGACGGGCCCGATGCCGCCGCCGAGCGGGAATCCGGCCGCGATCGCTCCGGTGACGTACTCCTTCGCGCTCCGGACGGCCGTGGGGACGTCCTGGCCGAGGGCGAGCGAGGCGGCGATGGCGGAGGCGAGGGTGCAGCCGGTGCCATGGGTGTGCCGGTTCTCGTGCCGGGGTGCGCGCAGCCAGTGCTCCTGGCTGCCGTCGGTCAGCAGGTCCACGGCCTCGCCCGGCAGATGGCCGCCCTTGATGACCACCCAGCGGGGCCCGTACGCCAGGATTCCGTCCGCCGCGCGGCGCATGTCGCTCTCACCGCTGATCGCGGTGCCGGTGAGCTGTGCCGCTTCGTCGAGGTTCGGGGTGGCGACCGTCGCGACGGGCAGCAGCTTCGTCCGTACGGAATCGAGCGCCTCGGCGGCCAGCAGCGTGTCCCCGTGCTTGGAGATGCCCACCGGGTCGACGACGACCGGCGCCGCGGTGCCGGCGAGCAGCTCGGCTACGGTCCCGACGAGGGCGGCCGAGGCGAGCATGCCGGTCTTCACCGCCTGGACGCCGATGTCGTCGACGACACTGCGGTACTGGGCGGTGACGGCTTCCGCCGGCAGCTCCCAGACTCCCTGGACGCCCCGGGAGTTCTGGGCGGTGACGGCGGTCAGCACGCTCATGCCGTGCACGCCGAGTGCCAGCATGGTCTTCAGGTCGGCCTGGATGCCCGCGCCGCCGCCGGAATCGGATCCGGCGACGGTCAGGACACGGGGTGGTGCGGCGGTGCGTATGGGCATGCGCCGCAATCTACTGGGCGTCCTCGATGTTCCCGAAGTGGTCCCAGCCGCCCTTGCTGGTCCAGGGCGCTCCGTCGACCGTGACCTGGGGCAGGGCGGAGGGGTTCAGGACCTCGCCGATCACCTTCCAGCGGGCCGGGAGCTTCACGTCCTGGGGGAAGGTCGCGACGATCGCGTGGTCCTCGCCCCCGGTGAGCACCCACTGGAGGGGGTCGACGCCGACGGCCTGGCCGATGTCGGACATCTGCGAGGGAATGTCGATGAGCCCGGACCGCAGGTCGATGCGGACCTTGCTGGCCTCGGCGATGTGCCCGAGGTCGGCGACCAGTCCGTCGCTGACGTCCGTCATCGCGGTGGCGCCGAGTCCGGCCGCCGCGGGGCCCGCGTGGTACGGCGGTTCGGGGCGGCGGTGGGCCTCGACGAAGGCGCGGGGCGAGCGGAAGCCCCGGGAGAGGACGGCGTACCCGGCGGCGGACCAGCCGAGCCAGCCGGTGACGGCGACGACATCACCGGGCCGGGCGCCGGACCGGGTGACCGGTTCATGGTTGCGCAGGTCGCCGAGGGCCGTGATCGAGACAGTGATGGTGTCGCCGCCGACCACGTCTCCCCCGACCACGGCCGCGCCCGCGACCTGGCACTCGTCACGCAGGCCGTCCATGAGTTCGGCGGCCCAGGTGACCGGGAGGTCGGCGGGGACGACGAGGCCGAGGAGCAGCGCGGTGGGCACGGCGCCCATGGCCGCGATGTCGGCGAGGTTCTGGGCGGCGGCCTTGCGCCCGACGTCGTACGCCGTCGACCAGTCGCGGCGGAAGTGCCGCCCTTCCAGCAGGATGTCCGTACTGACCACGACCCTGCGGTCGGGAGCGGCCACGACCGCGGCGTCGTCGCCGGGCCCCAGCCGTACCGCCGGAGTGGTGGTGAGCCGGGAAGTCAGCTCCCTGATGAGCCCGAACTCCCCCAACTCGCCCACGGTTCCCTTCACCGAGTCTCACCTCTCATTTATCGCCCCGGACACCCGTCCGGGCCCCCGGTCGCGAGCCGTCACTGCTGTCGGTACCGTCAAGAGATACGTCAACTTCTGTTGTCCGTACGCCACGCTGTGGACGTCATCCGGCCCATAGGTCTCCCCGCGGCCCGCGGCAACGCGATACCGTGGCGTCCCTTTCCCCCACATGATCCTCGTGGCCGCCCTGGAGGTTCCGTGGTACAGGCGTACATCCTTATTCAGACCGAGGTGGGCAAGGCGTCGATCGTCGCCGAGACCATCGCCAAGATTCCGGGAGTCATCCAGGCAGAGGACGTCACCGGTCCCTACGACGTGATCGTGCGGGCCCAGGCCGACACGGTCGATGAGCTCGGCCGCATGGTGGTCGCCAAGGTGCAGCAGGTGGACGGCATCACGCGGACACTGACCTGCCCGATCGTCCACCTCTGACCCCCGTCTAGGCTGGGCCGGTGACGTCCTTCCGCCGCCGGTCCTCCCGCTCACTGTTCCTCGGTCCGTCCGCTGCCCTGCTCGTCCTGGCCGCGGCGGGCTGTTCCTCCAGCCACGCCCAGCCCCCTGTCGCGGTTCCCACCCCGTCGTCCGAGGCCGCCCCGTACTGCGAAGCGCTGGACAAGGCGCTGCCGCAGAGCGTCGTCGATCTCGAACGGAGTGATCCCGGACCGGATTCGGAGCTGACCGCCGGCTGGGGGGACGGGGCGATCGTACTGCGCTGCGGTGTGCCGCGGCCCGCGAAGATGGACGACGCCCAGTCCAAGGCGATCGAAGCGGACGGCGTCAACTGGATGCTGGAACAGCGCCAGGACGCCGGTCCGCGTTTCACCACCACGTACCGCAAGGCGTATGTCGAGGTCACCCTCTCCGAGGAGTACGCCCACGACGCCAGCCCGCTGGCCGCGTTCGCCGGACCGGTCAGGAAGACGGTCCCGGACAGTCTCTGAGCGGGCCGGGACGTGGCGGTCCGTGCCGGTCCGCCGCAACGGGTCAGCGCAGTCCGGTGGAACGGGTCAGCGCGGCCTGGATCAGCCGGTCCACCAGCTCCGGGTAGTCCACGCCGCTCTCCTGCCACATCCGCGGGTACATCGAGATCGGGGTGAACCCCGGCAGGGTGTTGATCTCATTGATGACGAAGCCGCCGTCCTCGGTGAGGAAGAAATCGGCGCGCATCAGCCCTTCGCAGGAGACGGCCTCGAAGGCGGCGACGGCGAGGCGCTGGACCTCGGCGGTCTGCTCCGCGGTGAGCGGGGCGGGCACCAGACCGGCGGCCGAGTCGATGTACTTGGCCTCGAAGTCGTAGAAGTCGTGTGCGGTCACCGGCGGGATCTCGGCGGGCACACTGGCCCGCGGCCCGTCCTCGAACTCCAGCACCCCGCACTCGATCTCGCGGCCGCGCAGCAGCGACTCGACGAGGAACTTGGGGTCGTGGCGGCGGGCCTCCTCGATCGCCTCGTCCAGACCGGCGAGGTCGTCGACCTTGCTGATGCCCATCGAGGAGCCGCCGCGGGCGGGCTTGATGAAGAGCGGCCAGCCGTGCTCGCCGGCGAAGTCGACGATGCGCTTGCGGGCGGCCGCGCGGTCGCCGTCCCACTCCCGGGGGCGTACGACCTCGTACGGTCCGACGGGCAGCCCGAAGGAGAGGAAGACCCGCTTCATGTACTCCTTGTCCTGGCCCACCGCCGAGGCGAGGACACCGGCTCCGACGTAGGGCACACCGGCGAGATCGAGGAGCCCCTGGAGCGTGCCGTCCTCCCCGTACGGGCCGTGCAGCACGGGGAAGACGACGTCGACCTCGCCGAGCGCCTTGGGCACCGAGCCCGGTTCGCTGTAGACGACTTCACGGCTGCCGGGATCGACGGAGAGCACCACGGTGCCCTCGGCGGTCTCGGCCAGCTGCGCCACATTGGGCACCTGCCGGTCGCTGATGGCCATGCGTCCGGGCTCGTCGGCGGTGAGCGCCCAGCGCCCGTCCGTCGTGATGCCGATCGGCATCACGTCGTACTTGGTCCGGTCGATGGCGTTCAGCACGGCGCCGGCCGTGACGACCGAGATGCCGTGTTCGGAGCTGCGGCCGCCGAACACGACAGCCACGCGCGGCTTACGGCGCTGCGGCTCAGGGCTCTCGGGGCGCTCAGGGCTCTGGGGGAGGTTCTCGCTGCTCATATCACGATGAGCGTACCTGCTGGAAGGGAGACGTCAGCGCCGCTCGGCCTTGGCGCTGCGCGACATCAGCTCCTTGAGCGCGACGACCGGCGGCTTGCCCTCGTGGACGATGCCGACGACCGTTTCGGTGATGGGCATGTCGACGCCGTGCCGGCGGGCCAGGTCGAGCACCGATTCGCAGGACTTGACGCCCTCGGCGGTCTGCTTGGTGACGGCGATCGTCTCCTGGAGCGTCATGCCGCGCCCGAGGTTGGTGCCGAAGGTGTGGTTGCGCGAGAGCGGCGAGGAGCAGGTCGCCACCAGGTCGCCGAGGCCCGCCATTCCGGAGAAGGTCAGCGGATCGGCGCCCATGGCCACGCCCAGGCGGGTGGTCTCGGCGAGGCCGCGGGTGATGAGCGAGCCCTTGGCGTTGTCGCCGAGGCCCATGCCGTCGGCGATGCCGACGGCGAGACCGATGACGTTCTTCACGGCGCCGCCGAGCTCGCAGCCGACCACGTCGGTGTTGGTGTACGGGCGGAAGTACGGGGTGTGGCAGGCGGCCTGGAGGCGCTGGGCCACGGACTCGTCCTGGCAGGCGACGACGGCCGCGGCGGGGCGGCGTTCGGCGATCTCCTTGGCGAGGTTGGGCCCGGAGATGACGGCGATACGGTCCGCGGTGACCTTGGCGACGTCCGCGATGACCTCGCTCATCAGCTTGGCGGTGCCGAGTTCGACGCCCTTCATCAGGGAGACGAGGACGGTGCGGTCCTCCAGGTGCGGGGCCCAGTCGGCGAGGTTGGCGCGCAGCGTCTGCGAGGGCACGACGAGGAAGGCGAACTCGGCGCCGCGCAGCGCCTCGGCGGCGTCGGTGGTGGCCCGGACCGAAGCCGGAAGCTCGATACCCGGCAGATAGTCGGGGTTGGTACGGGTCGTGTTGATGGTCTCGGCGACTTCGGCGCGGCGTCCCCAGAGGGTGACCTCGCAGCCTGCGTCGGCGAGGATCACGCCGAAAGCCGTACCCCATGAGCCGGTTCCGAAGACGGCTGCTTTTACGGGGTGCGTCACGTGGGTCCCTTTCCCTGGGCCTTGCGCCGTAGTTCAGCACGGGCTTTGCGGTGATCGTAGAGCTCTGCGGGGGCCTTCTCGCCACGCACGATCTCCAGCTGGGCGGTGACCGCGGCCATGATGACCTCGGTCGCCTGCCGCAGCACCTCGGGCGTCGGCTCCAGTCCGTGGAAACGGCTGAGGTCGACGGGCGGTCCCGCCTGCACCTGGAGGGTCTTGCGGGGGAACAGCCTGAGCTTGTTCTCCTTGGCGTACGGCGGCATCGCGAGGTTGGCGCCCCACTGGGCGACGGGGATGACCGGTGCCCTGGTCATCAGCGCGACGCGGGCGGCGCCGGTCTTGCCGGCCATCGGCCACATGTCGGGGTCGCGGGTGAGGGTGCCCTCGGGGTAGAAGGCGACGCACTCGCCCCGTTCGATGGCGTCCACGGCGGCACGGAACGCGTCCAGCGCGTTGGTCGTCTCACGGTAGACGGGGATCTGGCCGGTGCCCCGCAGCATCATTCCGACGAAGGGGGTGCGGAAGAGGCCCGCCTTCGCGAGGAGCCGCGGCACCCGGCCGGTGTTGTACTGGAAGTGTCCGTACGAGAGCGGGTCGAGATACGAGTTGTGGTTGACCGCCGTGATGAATCCGCCGTCGGCCGGAATGTGTTCCATTCCCCGCCAGTCGCGCTTGAACAGAACCACCAATGGCGGTTTGGCGATGACCGCCGCCAGGCGGTACCAAAAGCCGATTCTGCGGCGGGACACTCGGACACCTTCCTCTAATACGTGACCTGCTTCTGCCTGGCCACCGACGGTCAAGTCTCGCCCCAGGCCCCTGCTCTGTCGAGAACACCGTACGCCCCGCCTTCGGGACCGACCCTCCGGGCTGTCGTACCGGCACGCGAGAATATGTCCTGACGCGTACGGAGGGGGAGATCGCCACGAACACCGACCTGACCGGGGCCTGGTCCCTGGTCGTTCCGCTGAAGCCGCTCGCACGGGCCAAAAGCCGGTTGGGGCGGGCGACGGGAGAGCTGCTGCGGCCCCGGCTGGCCCTGGCGTTCGCCCAGGACACCGTGGCCGCGGCACTGTCCTGCCCCGGAGTGCGGGATGTGGTGGTCGTCACGGACGACGCGGTGGCCGGGGCCGCCCTTTCCGCGCTCGGGGCCCGCATTCTGCCCGACGCGCCGGCCGCCGGGCTCAACGCGGCTCTGGCGCACGGTGCGCGCCGTGCACGGGAGCTGCGTCCCCGGAGCGCGGTGGCGGCACTGAACGCGGATCTTCCCGCGCTGCGTCCCGCGGAACTGTCGCGGGTGCTCGACTTTTCCTCCGCTTTTCCCCGTGCATTTGTCACCGATGCGGCGGGAATCGGCACGACATTCCTGTCCGCCGCTCCGGGAGTGGAATTGCGCCCGGCTTTCGGCGGTCCTTCGCGGGCCGGACACCTGGCTTCCGGGGCGACGGAAATCCCCCTGCCCGGCCTCGACTCGGTCCGCCGGGACGTGGACACCGGCGAGGATCTGCGGGTGGCGCTGGCGCTCGGTGTGGGCCCGCACACGGCGGGTCTGAGCGGCGCGGTCTCCCCCGCCCCGGACCGATAGGCTGCCGCCCATGCAGGCGACCTCGTACACGTACGACTCCGAGACCCGTACCGGCAGCGTGCTGCTGGACGACGGCACGCCGGTGGAGTTCGACGCCCCGGCCTTCGACGCGGGCGGCCTGCGGCTGCTGCGTCCGGGGCAGCGGGTCCGGATCGAGGGCGAGGGCGAGGGTGCCGCCCTGCGGATCACCCTGGTGACGCTGCAGACGTTCTGAGGCGGCGCGGGAGGACGACGGTTCCGGGGCGGTCCGAAACGCCGCGGAGGGACGTTCCGGGGCGGCCCGGGGGCCGCCGGACGCCGTCGGAGCGCCGTTTGCACCCCGGACAGCCCGCGGGCCGGGCTCCCCGAGGGGAGCCCGGCCCGGCGCGTGTGAGGAGCGAGCGCGTGCCCGGTCTCACTTCTTGCGTGCAGTGGCCTTCTTGGCGGTGGTCTTGCGCGCCGTGGTCTTCTTCGCGGGCGCCTTCTTCGCCGTGGCCTTCTTGGCGGGCGCGGTCTTGCCGGCGACGGCCTTCTTGGCCGTCGTCGCGGCCTTCTTCGCCGGGGTGGCCGCCTTCTTCGCGGTCGCGGTGGCCTTCTTCGCCGTGGCGGTCGCCTTCTTCGCCGTGGTCTTCTTCGCCGTGGCGGTCGCCTTCTTCGCCGTCGCCACGGTCTTCTTGGCGGTGGCCTTCTTCGCCACGGCCTTCTTCGCGGTGGCCTTCTTGGCCGCGGCCTTCGCCGTCGTACGGGTGGAAGATCCGCCCGAGAGGCTGCCCTTGGGGGCCTTCTTCACGGCCACATCGTTCTTGGGGAGCTTCTTGGAGCCGCTCACCAGGTCCTTGAAGCCCTGTCCCGCACGGAAGCGGGGCACCGAGGTCTTCTTGACCCGGACGCGCTCACCCGTCTGCGGGTTGCGGGCGTACCGGGCGGGGCGGTCGACCTTCTCGAACGAGCCGAAGCCGGTGACCGAGACACGGTCCCCGGCGACAACGGCACGCACGATCGCGTCGAGTACCGCGTCGACAGCGTCTGCGGCCTGCTGACGGCCGCCGACCTTGTCGGCAATCGCTTCTACGAGCTGCGCCTTGTTCACGTCTTCCCCTTCGGAGACATTGCCAGAACGAAAGTGTTCAAGCTTTTTCGCACGTTAGGCAGATATATACCGCAAATCAAACACGAAACGGGCTAATCACCCTAGTGCCGCAACGAAGTCGACCGCTGCGCAGTTCCGCAGAGTCAGTCACCTTCGGGGAATCGGCCCTCATCGAGGTCCTTCATCAACCGGTCCAGACGCCTTGCCGCGTCCGGGAGATCGTGCTTCGCCGCGGCCGTGACGACCAGCAGCTTCCGGGACAGCGCCATCCTTACGCCCTCCGGGACTTGCAGTGCACGCACCCTTGCGTGCGCTTCCTTCAATCGGTCGGCGACTTGGCCATAGAGCTTGAGTTGGCTGTCGCGTTCCATGCACCGATTGTGCCATCTGGGGCGAGTTGTCGCCCGAGGGGGGCTCAACAAGCGACTGCGCCCCCTGCCCGAAGGCAGGGGGCGCAGTCTTGGAAAAGCGCTGCTCAGGCCTCAATTGTACGCGGCTTGAAGGTCGGCCTTGCCGCCTCATAAGTCGCAATGTCCGCTTCGTTCTGAAGGGTGAGGCTGATGTCGTCGAGCCCGTTGAGCAGCCGCCAGCGGGCGTTCTCGTCGAGCTCGAAGTCGGCCGTGATGCCCTCGGCACGGACCTGCCGCGCCTCCAGGTCAACAGTGATTTCGGCCGTTGGGTCGGCCTCCGTCAGCTCCCAGAGCGCGTCCACGGTCGGCTGGTCCAGGACGACGGTCAGCAGGCCGTTCTTCAGCGAGTTGCCGCGGAAGATGTCGGCGAAGCGGGACGAGATGACGGCCCGGAAACCGTAGTTCTGCAGGGCCCAGACGGCGTGCTCTCGGGAGGAGCCGGTACCGAAATCGGGACCGGCCACCAGGACCGAGGCGCCGCTGCGCTCGGGGTGGTTGAGGATGAAGGACCCGTCCTTGCGCCAGGCCTCGAAGAGCCCGTCCTCGAAGCCGTCGCGGGTGACCTTCTTCAGCCAGTGGGCGGGGATGATCTGGTCGGTGTCGACATTGCTGCGGCGCAGCGGGACGGCCCGGCCGGTGTGTGCGGTGAAAGCTTCCATGGTTCTCAGACTCCGGCGGGCGTGCGGGCTTCGGACAGGTCGGCGGGCGAGGCCAGATGGCCCAGCACCGCGGTGGCGGCGGCGACCTGCGGGGAGACCAGGTGCGTGCGGCCGCCCTTGCCCTGCCGGCCCTCGAAGTTGCGGTTCGAGGTGGAGGCGGAGCGCTCGCCGGGGGCCAGCTGGTCGGGGTTCATGCCGAGACACATCGAGCAGCCCGCGTGCCGCCATTCGGCTCCGGCGGCGGTGAAGACCTTGTCCAGGCCCTCCGACACGGCCTGGAGCGCGACCCGGACGGAACCGGGAACGACCAGCATCCGCACCCCGTCGGCGACTTTGCGGCCCTCCAGGACCGAGGCCGCGTTACGCAGGTCCTCGATCCGGCCGTTGGTGCAGGAACCTACGAAGACGGTGTCGACGTTGATGTCGCGCAGCGGCTGTCCGGCGGTCAACCCCATGTATTCCAGGGCCTTTTCGGCGGCGTTGCGCTCCGAGGCGTCCTCGTACGAAGCCGGGTCGGGGACGCTCGCCGAGAGGGGCGCGCCCTGGCCGGGGTTGGTGCCCCAGGTGACGAACGGGGCCAGTTCGGTGGCGTCGATGACGACCTCGGCGTCGAAGACGGCGTCGTCGTCGGTGCGCAGCGTACGCCAGTACGCGACGGCCGCATCCCAGTCCTCGCCCGTCGGGGCGTGGTCGCGGCCCCGCAGGTACTCGAAGGTGGTCGCGTCCGGAGCGATCATGCCCGCGCGGGCACCGGCCTCGATCGACATGTTGCAGATGGTCATCCGGGCTTCCATCGAGAGCTTCTCGATGGCGGATCCGCGGTATTCGAGGATGTAGCCCTGGCCGCCGCCGGTACCGATCCTGGCGATGATCGCCAGGATCAGGTCCTTCGCGGTGACACTGTCGGGCAGTTCGCCCTCGACGGTGATGGCCATGGTCCTGGGACGGGCGAGCGGCAGCGTCTGGGTGGCCAGGACGTGCTCGACCTGGCTGGTGCCGATGCCGAACGCCAGCGCGCCGAAGGCGCCGTGCGTGGAGGTGTGGGAGTCGCCGCAGACCACGGTCGTACCGGGCTGGGTCAGCCCCAGCTGCGGGCCGACCACATGCACGACGCCCTGCTCGACGTCGCCCAGCGGGTGCAGCCGGACGCCGAAGTCCGCGCAGTTCTTGCGCAGGGTCTCCAACTGGGCGCGCGAGACCGGGTCGGCGATCGGCTTGTCGATGTCGAGCGTCGGGGTGTTGTGGTCCTCGGTGGCGATGGTGAGGTCGAGGCGCCGCACCGGGCGTCCGGCCTGGCGCAGACCGTCGAAGGCCTGCGGGCTGGTCACCTCGTGCAGCAGGTGAAGATCGATGAAGAGAAGGTCGGGCTCGCCCTCCGCGCGCCGGACGACATGGTCGTCCCAGACCTTCTCCGCGAGTGTCCTACCCATCGCTTTCCCTCCGGCCGGCGTCTTCGCCGGCCCAACTAGAGATTCGGTGCGCCGCCGTCCGGACCCCCGAGCGGGGCGGTGGCTGCGGGCCGTTGTGCGGCCGCCCGTACAGGTTCGCAACTTCCGCCGGAAATTGAACTTGCGTTTCACAGAGTGAGACGCGAGTATCGTCGTATGGACAACTCTAGCGGCGTCGGCGTTCTCGACAAGGCGGCTCTGGTATTGAGCGCTCTGGAGTCCGGTCCGGCCACCCTCGCCGGGCTGGTCGCGGCGACCGGGCTCGCACGGCCCACGGCACACCGGCTGGCCGTGGCACTGGAACACCACCGGATGGTGGCGAGGGACATGCAGGGCCGTTTCATTCTCGGCCCCCGGCTCTCGGAGCTCGCGGCGGCGGCCGGCGAGGACCGGCTGCTGGCCACGGCGGGACCGGTACTCACCCACCTTCGCGACATCACCGGCGAGAGCGCTCAGCTCTATCGCCGGCAGGGCGACATGCGGATCTGTGTCGCCGCGGCGGAACGGCTGTCCGGACTCCGGGACACGGTACCGGTCGGCTCCACGCTCACCATGAAGGCGGGATCGTCCGCCCAGATCCTGATGGCCTGGGAGGAACCGGAGCGCCTGCACCGAGGCCTCCAGGGCGCCAGGTTCACGGCGACCGCCCTCTCCGGCGTACGGCGCAGGGGCTGGGCGCAGTCGATCGGCGAGCGGGAGCCGGGCGTCGCCTCGGTCTCGGCACCGGTGCGCGGCCCCTCGAACCGGGTGGTGGCGGCGGTCTCGGTCTCCGGCCCGATCGAGCGGCTGACCCGCCACCCGGGCCGGATGCACGCCCAGGCGGTCATCGACTCGGCGGCACGGCTCAGTGAGGCCCTGCGCCGCACGGGCTGAGCCGCACCGGCCACGGGCAGCTCCACCTCTTCCCCCAACTCCCCGAAGGCCGCCCCAGCGCCGTGGCGGCCCCTTTCACTTCCCCCGCCTCACGCCCCGCGAGCCACAACCCGGACCGGGAACGCAGCCGGGAAAGCGGAAGGCCCCTCACCGAAGTGAAGGGCCTTGCCGCTACTGCTCTGTTGTACCCCCGACCGGATTCGAACCGGCGCTACTGCCGTGAGAGGGCAGCGTGCTAGGCCGCTACACAACGGGGGCGTGTTTACTGCTGACTTGCGCTGGGCTACCAGGACTCGAACCTAGAATGACGGTACCAGAAACCGTAGTGTTGCCAATTACACCATAGCCCATGGTGTGACAAGTACCCCCGACCGGATTCGAACCGGCGCTACTGCCGTGAGAGGGCAGCGTGCTAGGCCGCTACACAACGGGGGCCCTAGCGATCCTGCATCAAGAACGTGGGTGCGACCCAGATGTTCTCGCGGGAAGGATCTGTACCCCCGACCGGATTCGAACCGGCGCTACTGCCGTGAGAGGGCAGCGTGCTAGGCCGCTACACAACGGGGGCGTGTTTACTGCTGACTTGCGCT
>NZ_JBITUB010000016.1:0-16647 GCF_044542225.1 Streptomyces sp. NPDC079020 | reverse complement strand
CTGGGCTACCAGGACTCGAACCTAGAATGACGGTACCAGAAACCGTAGTGTTGCCAATTACACCATAGCCCACTGAAAATCAACCCCTGGTGGGGGTTTCATTTCTGTGTTGCGCTTCCCGGCCGGATCTTTCGGCCCGTTCGGGCGGCGCAGGAAGAACATTACCCGAAGGTGTCCGGCGCTCCAAAACGGGTATTGCCCGCCAGCAGCCCGGGAAGCTGATCGAGCCCGGTGATCCGCACAAGATCCTCCCGCCCGCCCCTCCCGCGCCGGTCGAGCCAGATCCCCGTGAGCCCGGCGGCGACCGCGCCGCTCGCGTCGATGTCCGGCTCATCACCCACGTACGCCACCTCCCGCGGGGCGAGCCCGAGCTCCTCGCAGGCCGCGTGGAAGGCGCCGGCCTGCGGCTTGGAGATGCCCAGCTCGACGGCGCACACCACGGCCTCGAACCGGTCCCGCACCCCGAGCGCGGTCAGCTTGCGGTGCTGGTTGTGGATGCTGGAGTTCGTCAGGACGGCGTGCCGGTAGTCGTGCGCCAGCCGGTCCAGTACGGGCACCACATCGGGGAAGAGCGCCCAGGCGGCCTCGTAGTGCGCCGCGTGCCTGCCGAACCACTCGTCGGCCTCGGCGTCCTCCATCGTGTCCCGCGAGAGGAAGTCGCGGATCCGGTCGCGCCGCTGCTCCAGGAAGTCGGCCTCGCCGGCGGCGAACCGCGCCCAGTGCACATCGGTCACCGCCCGCCACCCGTCGAGGGCCTCCGCGACGGAGCCGTACCCGTCGGGCAGACCCTCGCGCTCCAGGTGCTGCCGCATTCCGGTGCGGTCCGCGCCCGAGTAGTCGAAGATCGTGTCGTCGATGTCCCAGAGAACCGCTCGGATCGGCATGGGGCGAGATTAGCCGGGAGGCCGGTGGCGGGCCAGACCGTCACCCGGCGCGCGGCACCTCGCGCCGGGGCGCCAGGAGCGCGCACCGTACGCCCAGGCCAGCTCTTCCACCGCATCGCGTGCGGTGCGGCTGATTCCGCGTACCCCGGCCCTGCGCGCCCGCCTCCTGGAGCACCAGGCGCGGTGGCACGAGGCCCTCGCGGCGGAGCCGGCACGCCGCTGGGGGCACGGGCCGGGGCCGGTCTCTCTCCGCCGCTCGCCGCCGGGATGGCGCCGACCGCCTTCGGCACCGTGCTCCAGCGGTGGAGCGAGCGCGGGGGCGCCGAGGACCCGGCGGTCCCGACCGACCGGGCCTTCGCCGTCATCGCCCCGGCGCTGGACGCTCCCGTCCGGCCGTGAACGCCGACGGGGTGGCCGCTCCCCCGGGAGCGGCCACCCCATGCGCCGTACGTTCGTGCCTTCGTGCCTTCGTGCCAGTTACGCGGCCAGCCTGGCCAGCGCCGCGTCCACCCGGGCGAGGGTCTTCCCGCGGCCGAGGATCTCCATGGACTCGAAGAGCGGCAGACCGACCGTGCGGCCGGTGACGGCCACGCGAACCGGGGCCTGGGCCTTGCCGAGCTTGAGGCCGTGGGCCTCGCCCGCGGTGAGGACGGCGTTCTTCAGCGCCTCGGCGTTCCAGTCGGCGGCGGCCAGGTTGGCGCGGGCCGTGGCCAGCAGGGCGTCGGAGCCCTCCTTCATCGCCTTGGTCCAGGACGCCTCGTCGTTCACCGGCTCGTCGAGGAAGAGGAAGTCGACGTTGTCGGTGATGTCCGAGAGGACGGTGACCCGGGTCTGGGCGTGCGGGGCGATCTCCGCGAACTTCTCCGCGTCGAAGGACTCCGGGGCCCAGGGGGCGAACGGCGCCTTGAGCCAGGGGCCACAGGCCTCGGTGAAGGCCTTCACATCGAGCTTGCGCACATGCTCGGCGTTGATGTGCTCGCACTTCTTGAGGTCGAAGCGGGCCGGGTTGGCGTTGACGTCCTTGATGTCGAAGGCCGCGACCATCTCCTCGATGGTGAAGATGTCGCGGTCCTCGGCGATCGACCAGCCCAGCAGCGAGAGGTAGTTCAGCAGCCCCTCGGGGAGGAAGCCGCGCTCGCGGTAGAGGTTGAGCGAGGCCTGCGGGTCACGCTTGGAGAGCTTCTTGTTGCCCTCGCCCATGACGTACGGGAGGTGACCGAAGGCGGGGGTGTCCTTGGCGATGCCCAGCTCGATCAGCGCGCGGTACAGGGCGATCTGGCGCGGGGTGGAGGAGAGCAGGTCCTCGCCGCGCAGGACGTGGGTGATCTCCATCAGCGCGTCGTCGACCGGGTTGACCAGCGTGTAGAGCGGGGCGCCGTTGGCGCGGACGATGCCGTAGTCCGGCACGTTCTCCGGCTGGACGGTGATGTCGCCGCGGACCAGGTCGGTGAAGGTGAGCGCCTCGTCGGGCATCCGGAAGCGGACGATGGAGGTGCGGCCCTCGGCCTCGTACGCGGCGATCCGCTCGGCCGTGAGGTCGCGGCAGTGGCCGTCGTAGCCGGACGGCTTGCCGGCCGCGCGGGCGGCGTCGCGCCGGGTGTCGAGCTCCTCGGTCGTGCAGTAGCAGTGGTACGCGTGGCCGGCGGCGAGGAGCTTCTCGGCGACGTCCTTGTAGATGTCCATGCGCTGCGACTGGCGGTACGGGGCGTGCGGGCCGCCGATGCCGGGGCCCTCGTCCCAGTCGAGGCCGAGCCAGCGCATCGAGTCGAGCAGCTGGTCGTACGACTCCTCGGAGTCGCGCGCCGCGTCGGTGTCCTCGATACGGAAGACCAGGGTGCCCTGGTTGTGCCGGGCGAAGGCCCAGTTGAAGAGAGCTGTCCGGACCAGGCCCACATGGGGGTTGCCGGTCGGGGAGGGACAGAAACGTACGCGGACGGGTCCGTTAACCACGCTTGATCACCTTGTTGGTGAGAGTGCCGATGCCTTCGATGGTGACGGCGACCTCGTCGCCGACGTGCAGGGGTCCGACCCCCGCGGGAGTTCCGGTGAGGATCACATCGCCCGGGAGCAGTGTCATGGCCTCCGTGATGTGGACGACCAGATCCTCGATCGAGCGGACCATGTCGCTCGTACGGCCCAGTTGCCGTTGCTCGCCGTTGACCGTCGCCTGAATGGTGAGGTCGTGGGGGTCGAGGCCGGTCTCCACCCAGGGGCCCAGCGGACAGGAGGTGTCGAAGCCCTTGGCCCTGGCCCACTGCTTCTCGCGCCGCTGGACATCACGCGCGGTGACGTCGTTGGCGCAGGTGTAGCCGAAGATGACGTCCTTGACGCGCTCGCGCGGAACTTCGCGGCACATGCGGCCGATGACCACGGCCAGCTCGGCCTCGTGGTGCAGCTCGTCGGAGAAGGAGGGGTACTCGATCGCGTCGCCCGAACCGATCACGGAGGTGGTGGGCTTGAAGAAGGCGACCGGGACATCCGGGACCTCGTTGCCGAGTTCGGCGGCGTGCTCCGCGTAGTTGCGGCCGATGGCCACGACCTTGTTGGGGAGCACGGGGGGCAGCAGCCGCACCTTGTTCAGCGGGACCTTGGTTCCGGAGAGCTCGAAGTCGGCGTACGGAATGCCCTTGATGATGTCGAGGACGAGGTCACCGGATTCCACGGTGCCCTGACCCTCGACGGCGCCGAAGGCGACATTGCCGTCGATGGAGAACCTGGCGATGCGCACGGGATGCTGTCGCCCCTCACTTGCTGGCTGACTGAAGACTGACGCTCCAGGCTAACGCGGGTGAGGGGGACAGCCGCGCCGATTTCTCCGGGGCCTCGGCCCGCCTACTCCGCGGTCGTGGCCGGTGCGACCATCAGGATGGTGCGGCGCGGGTTGGCCGTCTGGGTGGGCAGGTCGACGGCGTGCTCCGGCCGCTCCGGCGTACGCAGCGCCCCGGCGTCCTTGAGGTGCGCCAGCGTGGTGCGCCGGGGGTTGGCAATGTTGCGGAACATCATCGTCGTCTTCATCTGCCGTCCGGACCTTGTCAGTGGGGGCGCCACCCGTAAGGGGCACCGGCTTGTCGGATTCGCCATCCGTGTAAAGCGTCAGGCTAAACATCCGATTCCCCGCAGAAGCACAGAAGAGACGACGATCATCATGTGAGTTTGCTCACGAACTTATCGACAATTTACCCATTTCAGGCGCCTGATCACGGCTCAGAAAACGGACATTGCACCACTGAATGAGCCATTCCGCTCCTGATCATGTCGACTGGGACACCCCTCGTTCGTGATCAAGTCATCCGCAATAGTCCGATTTAACCATGAACACTCTCCACTGCTTGTTACGCGTCAATCACAACGTGTCACCCGGGTGACGGCGTAGAACTTGGGCCTTGTTGGAGATCCCCCACTGTGCTGGAATTCCACGCACCGCCGCGGGTTTCAGGCCGGCGCGCAGGGGCGCAACGCAGCGCCGAGTGGCGGCGGAAGGGGGAGATCGCCGGTCACTCACGACCACCATGGGGCGCGTCCAGCGCTCCACGACGCCGACACCGTCCCGCCCGCCTGGCGGAGGGACGCCTGGTCCAGAGGTTGCGACGCTAGTGCAGGGACGTTTCAAGAGGGATGGCAGTGCTCCGGCGGAACAGGAGCCGCGCGGCGGGACCGACCGCGGTTCCTCCCCCCAGCACGCCCAGAACCCCGGGCCGGCCGCAGCCGGTGACAGCGGCGACCGCGCGCAGCGCTCGGGTTCGGCGACGAGCGGCAGCGCCGAGCCGGCCACTCCCCTCAAGCCCCGCGGCCCCGTCAACACCGGTTCGCGGGTGGCGCTCCGCAACTGGCGCATCAGCACCCGTCTGGTCTCCCTCCTCGCCCTCCCCGTCGTCGCGGCGACCACCCTGGGCGGACTGCGGATCAACGAGTCCATGACCGACATGCAGCAGCTGGAGCACATGCAGCTGCTGACCCGGATGACCAAGCAGGCGACGACGCTCGCCCAGGCGCTCCAGGTGGAGCGCGACCAGTCGGCCGGTCCGCTGTCCAACAAGTCGAAGGCCACCGACTACAAGGTCACCGAGCCCCGGAAGAAGACCGACCGGGCCAAGGACGCGTTCTTCGACGCCACGAACGCCATCGGTGACGCCCAGGGCGACGAGGCCCTCGAAGGCATTCACGCGAGCGTCGCGCAGATCGCCTCGCTGCTCGGCGACATCCGTACGATCCGCAAGACGGCGTACGCGGAGGGGTCCCCGAGTCTCAACACGATCGACCAGTACAGCCAGCTGATCACCTCGCTGCTGAGCCTCTCGCAGGACATGGCGCAGGCGACCAGCAACCCGGAGATGATCAAGCGGACCCGTGCGCTGGCGGCCTTCTCCTCCGCCAAGGAGTACGCCTCGGTCCAGCGCGCGATCATCGCCGCGGCGCTGCCCGGCGGCAGCGTCAAGGAGCCGCACCTCAACCCGAACGACCGGCAGTTCGGCCAGAACGCGCTCGCGAAGGAATCCCGCGCCCTCACGTCGTTCAACACGATCTACGGGACCACCGGCGACAGCGCCGCCGAGCTGACGGCGCCACTGGACAACGGCAACCCCGAGATCAACGCCGCGAACATGTACGCCAAGCGGGTCCTGGACACCACGTCCGGCATCGAGGGGACCAAGGTCCGCTCGTACCTCGACTGGTACGACCAGAGCTCCACCAAGATCAACGCGATGCAGACGATCGAGGCCACCCTCCTCAGCGACATGGAGGCCAAGGCCCGTGAGCTGCGCGAGGCCTCGCAGCGCGAGGCGATCGTCAACGGTGCGGTCATCCTGCTCGTGCTCGGTGTCTCGCTGGTCGGCGCCTTCGTCGTGGCGCGGTCCATGATCCGCTCGCTGCGGCGCCTCCAGGACACCGCTACGCGTGTTGCGCAGGACCGGCTGCCCGAGCTCGTCAAGCAGCTCTCCGAGACCGACCCGCAGGATGTCGACACCTCCGTCGAGTCGGTCGGTGTGCACTCCCGGGACGAGATCGGCCAGGTGGCCGCGGCCTTCGACGACGTGCACCGCGAGGCCGTCCGGCTCGCCGCCGAACAGGCGCTGCTGCGGGGCAACGTCAACGCGATGTTCACCAACCTCTCGCGCCGTTCGCAGGGCCTCATCCAGCGTCAGCTCTCGCTCATCTCCGAGCTGGAGTCGCGCGAGGCCGACCCGGACCAGCTGTCCTCCCTCTTCAAGCTCGACCACCTCGCGACCCGCATGCGCCGTAACGGTGAGAACCTGCTGGTCCTCGCCGGTGAGGAGCCCGGCCGCCGGTGGACCCGCCCGGTGCCGCTGGTCGACGTGCTCCGTGCCGCCGCCTCCGAGGTGGAGCAGTACGAGCGCATCGAACTGGCCGCGGTGCCCGCCACCGAGGTCGCGGGCCGCGTCGTCAACGACCTCGTGCACCTGCTCGCCGAGCTGCTGGAGAACGCGACGTCGTTCTCCTCGCCGCAGACGAAGGTCCGGGTCACCGGTCACGCGCTGCCCGACGGGCGGGTGCTCGTCGAGATCCACGACACCGGTATCGGACTCTCCCCCGAGGACCTCGCGGCGATCAACGAGCGGCTCGCCGCTCCGCCCACCGTGGACGTCTCGGTCTCCCGCCGCATGGGTCTGTTCGTGGTCGGCCGGCTGTCCCTGCGTCACGGCATCCGGATCCAGCTGCGGCCCTCCGACTCCGGTGGCACGACCGCGCTGGTCATGCTGCCCGTCGATGTCGCGCACGGCGGCAAGCAGCCCGTGCCCAAGCAGGGCCCCGGTCAGCACTCCGGCGCTCCCGGCGCCCCCGGCGGCCTGCTGGCCGGTTCGGGTGCGGGCAACGGTGCGGGCAACGCCCAGCGTCCGGGCCTCGGCGGCGGTCCTTCCGCCCCGCCCGCGAAGGGCCTCGGGGCTGGTCCCGGCGCCCCGCGCGGACAGGTCGGCGCGGGCTCCGGTCCGCGGGCCGCGCTGCCCTCGCGCGACACCGGGCCGCGTCAGCCGCAGCCCCAGCAGAACGCCGACCAGCAGAACCCCGACCAGCGGAACAACGGGCCGCAGAACCCCGGCAGGCCGAACCAGGCCCCGCAGGGCGGTCCGCAGGAGTTCCCGCGCCAGGAGCCGCAGCGTCACGGCGGCGGTCTCTCCAGCGCCTTCGGCGGCGGGGCCCGGCTGGGCGCCCGCGGCAACCAGGGCGAGAACCCCGGCCGTACGGAATCGGGTCAGCCCAACCTGTTCGGCCACGGCGGTCCGGCTCCGCAGGGCCCGAACGCCCGGCAGGGCCAGTTCGCCCAGCAGGACGCCTTCGGCCAGGACCCCTTCGTCCAGGACCCGTTCGCGCAGCAGGGCCAGCACGGTCCCGCCGCACCCCGGCCGCAGCAGCCCCACCAGGAGCAGAACGGCCCCGGCGGCCAGGGCGGTCTCCAGCAGCCCGGCGGCCCCGGCCGTCAGCTGCCGCCGCCCGGCGGTCCGCGTGCCGAGCTGCCCGGGGGCAACCCGCAGCCGCAGCGCCCGCAGGCCACCAGCTGGGGCGTCGAGGAGCAGGGAGCGCCGCGGCACAACCCGCTGGACGCGCCGCGCGGCCACGAGGAGCCCGAGTCCACCGGCCAGTTCGCCCGCCCGGCCGGCCCCGGCCAGAACGCCGGGCCGGGCCGGAACCAGCCGTTCGACGCGCCGCTCGCCCGGCGGCCCCCGATGGACGACCGGCAGGGGCCGGGCGCCACTTCCGAGTTCGCCCGTCCGGACTTCTCGGCACCGCAGTCGCCCCAGGCACCGCAGTTCCCGCAGGCGCCGCAGGGCCAGGACCCGGCGAGCACCGCGCAGTTCGCGCGGCCGGACTTCAACGCGCCGCGCCCGCCGGAGCAGGGACAGCCCGCACCGCGTCAGCGTGGCCGGGACGACAACGACTTCGGCGTACCGCGCCCGTCGGCGTCTCCCGCCGGTGAGGCACCGCACCGTCCGATGCTGCCGCAGCAGCCTCAGCCGGAGGCGCTGCCGCCGGCCGGTCCGGGAGACGGACGTACTCCGCTGTACGACACGCTGGAGACGAACTGGTTCCACGGCCCGCAGCAGGGTGGCCAGCAGCCGCCCGCCGCCGAGCCGCAGGCACCGGCCGCTCCGGACGCCGGGGGCCCCGTTCCTCCGATGCCCCGGCGCGAGGGGGCCGACAACGGCGCCGCCAGTTCCTGGCGTCCCTCACCCAACGACGAACTCGTCCGGCAGGCCGAACGGGTCAAGAAGCCCGCGGCGGGCGGAGTCACCACCTCCGGACTTCCTCGCCGTGTACCGCGTGCCAATTTGGTGCCGGGCACCGCTCAGCAGCAGAATCACCAGACCGGACCTCAGGTTTCGCGTGCGCCCGATGACGTGCGCGGGCGTCTGACCAATCTCCGCCGGGGCATCCAGCAGGGTCGGCAGGCCAACAACGGCCAGTCGACCGGCAGTTTCCAACTCGGCCCCACTCACCAGCAGGAGCGTTAGTTGAGCCCCATGAGTCAGGCCGCGCAGAATCTGAACTGGCTGATCACGAACTTCGTGGACAACACCCCCGGGGTGTCGCACACGGTGGTGGTCTCCGCCGATGGACTGCTGCTCGCGATGTCGGAGGGTTTCCCGCGCGACCGCGCCGACCAGCTGGCGGCCGTCGCCTCCGGTCTGACGTCGCTGACCGCGGGTGCCTCCCGGATCTTCGAGGGCGGTGCCGTCAGTCAGACGGTGGTGGAGATGGAGCGCGGATTCCTCTTCCTGATGTCCATCTCGGACGGTTCCTCACTGGCCGTTCTCGCCCACCCGGACGCCGACATCGGTCTGGTCGGGTACGAGATGGCCCTCCTGGTCGACCGTGCGGGCACCGTGCTCACGCCCGACCTCCGCGCCGAGCTCCAGGGCAGTCTGCTCCACTAGGCGGCCATGCAGCGGATTCCAGACACGATCCCCTCAGGTACTTCCCACAACCCTCACCCGTCCGGCCGCCACAGCCCCCTCACCGGCCCCATCCGACAGCAGGCCGACCCCCTGTCGTCACGCCCGGAGGACTCATGACCCCGCCACCCGCCTCACACGATCCGTACGGCGCACTGCATCACGCGTCGTACGACGGTGAAGGCGACCAGCCGCTGGTACGTCCGTACGCCATGACCGGTGGCCGGACCCGGCCGCGCTACCAGCTCGCCATAGAGGCACTGGTCAGCACCACGGCCGACCCGGCGCATCTGGGAACACTGCTCCCCGAGCACCAGCGGATCTGCCACCTGTGCCGTGAGGTCAAGTCGGTGGCCGAGGTGTCGGCGCTGCTGTCCATGCCGCTCGGCGTGGCCCGCATCCTTGTCGCGGACCTGGCGGAAGCCGGCATGGTGGCCATCCACCAGCCGGGTAATGGAGAGGCCGGCGGCGCGCCGGATGTGACACTGCTCGAAAGGGTGCTCAGTGGACTTCGCAAGCTCTAACGGCGGTACGGGCCGTGCCACCACCTCGGCGAAGATCGTGGTGGCGGGCGGTTTCGGCGTGGGCAAGACCACGTTCGTCGGAGCCGTTTCGGAGATCAACCCGCTGCGCACCGAGGCCGTGATGACGTCCGCTTCCGCGGGCATCGACGACCTGACCCACACCGGGGACAAGACCACCACCACGGTGGCCATGGACTTCGGCCGCATCACCCTGGACCAGGACCTCATCCTGTACCTCTTCGGCACCCCCGGACAGGACCGGTTCTGGTTCATGTGGGACGACCTGGTCCGCGGCGCCATCGGCGCCGTCGTCCTCGTCGACACCCGCCGCCTCGCCGACTGCTTCCCCGCCGTCGACTACTTCGAGAACAGCGGCCTCCCCTTCGTCATCGCCCTCAACGGCTTCGACGGACACCAGCCCTACACCCCCGACGAAGTACGCGAAGCACTCCAGATCGGCCCCGACGCGCCCATCATCACGACGGACGCCCGCCACCGCGCGGACGCCAAGAGCGGTCTGATCACCCTGGTCGAGCATGCCCTGATGGCCCGTCTGAAGTAGACGTAAGTCGTTACCGGCATACGGAAGTTGCTGTAGTCACGCGGGGGCGACCTGTGTCCTTTGACACGATCCGCCCCCGCGTTCATAACGTTTCGACAGAGAATTGCCCACGAAACAACACCCGACGCATCCGACCGGTGCCACTGCGCTCACATGAGCCCCGCCTTTTGACGGGGCTCGCTCTTTATGCCCGTTTTATCTGAGGCCTGGACCACTCGGAATGGCCGATTCCGACTGTTTGGAACGTGGCCGGTCCCCGTGCTGCAATGCGACGAACTAGCGAGTAGTACGGCCCTGAACGAAATCCGGCACAGCGTGGGTGCCGACGCCGAGAGGTTGTTGGTCAGTGAGGCGAAGCAACGAGGGCTCCGCGGCGCAGCCCGAGCGGGGGAACTTCACCCCGCCGCCGCGTGCCGCGGCGGCGCCCGCGACCGCTCCCGAGCCGGCCGGCAGCACCAGCCGGCTGGCCCCGCGCAACTGGCGGGTGGCCACCCGGCTGAACGCCATCCTCCTCATCCCCGTACTCGTCGGCCTGGTCATGGGCGGCTTCCAGGTGAAGGCGTCGGTCGACACCTGGAGCGAGGCGCAGGACGCCGAGAAGACCGCCCTAGTCGTGCGCGCGGCCTCGGACTACGGGCAGGCGCTGCTCGACGAGCGTGACCTCACCGCGCAGCCGCTGCTGTCCGACGAGCGCTCCGCGGCCGTCGTCGAAGAGGCCCGTGCCACCACGGAGGAGGCCCGGACCGCGTTCGACGCCGCCGTGAGGAACATGCCCGCGAAACAGGGCCTGGAGCGTCGCCTCAAGCTCTTCAAGGCCGAGGAGCCCAAGCTTCCCGGGCTGCGCAAGGCCGCCTACTCCGCGGCGCTGGACCCGGTGAAGACCGAAGAGGGCTACACCCAGGTCCAGCACTCGCTGATGGAGTTCTCCAACGAGCTCGGACTCGGCACCGGCAACATCACCAGCTACGGCCGCACCGTCTACGCGGTCGAGCTGGCCAAGGCTGCAGAATCGCTTCAGCGCTCCATCGGCATGCATCTGCTGGTACGTCCCAGCCAGCGCCCCGGCACCTTCGACGAGCAGGTCACGGCCTTCGGCTCGTACAACTACCTGGAGCAGATCGCGCTCGGCGAGTTCAACTCGGGCGGCACCCAGGCGGATGTGGACCGGCTCAAGGAGGTCATGGCGGGCAAGGCCGCCGAGGGCGCCAAGCAGATCAGAACCGCCGAGGCCGAGGCGAAGGCGGCGGGCAAGCCGTTCGTGGCACCGCCGAGCATCGACGGGTCGGTCTTCGACGGCATGGCCGAGGAGATCGGCCGGGGCCAGACCCCCGAGAAGCTGAAGGCGAAGGGAATCACGCCCGAGACCTGGATGGCGGCCGCCACGGCCAAGTTCGAGGGTTACGCCACGGTCGAGGACGAGCTGGTCGACAAGGCCGTGACCGAGGCGGCGGACATCTCCGCCGGGGCGAAGAGGGACGCCATCGTCAACGGCGCCGTCGTGGTCGTCGCGCTGCTGGCCGCCTTCGTGCTGGCCGGGCTCATGGCCCGGCAGATGAGCCGCTCGATGCGCCGGCTGCGTACCGCCGCCTTCGGCATCGCCGAGCAGCGGCTGCCGATGCTGGTCGACCAGCTGTCGCGGACCGATCCCGGCCGGGTCGACACCCGGGTCCAGCCGATCCCGGTCAACACCCATGACGAGATCGGCGAGGTCGCCCGCGCCTTCGACCAGGTGCACCGCGAGGCGGTCCGGCTCGCCGCCGAGCAGGCCATGCTGCGGGGCAACGTCAACGCGATCTTCACCAACCTCTCGCGCCGCAACCAGTCGCTCATCGAGGGCCAGCTGACCCTCATCACCGGCCTGGAGAACAACGAGGCCGACCCGGACCAGCTGGAGAGCCTGTTCAAGCTGGACCACCTGGCGACCCGGATGCGCCGCAACGGCGAGAACCTCCTCGTCCTCGCGGGCGAGGAGCCCGGCCGCCGCTGGAACCAGCCGGTGCCGCTGGTCGACGTGCTGCGCGCGGCCTCCTCCGAGGTGGAGTCCTACGAGCGCATCGAGCTCACCGGCGTCCCGGAGAGCGAGATCCACGGCCAGGCCGTCACCGACCTGGTGCACCTGCTGGCGGAGCTGCTGGAGAACGCCACCACGTTCTCCTCGCCGCAGACCAAGGTCCGCGTCAACGCGACCCGGCTGCCGGACGGCCGGGTGATGGTCGAGATCCACGACAAGGGGATCGGGCTCACCCCCGAGGACTTCGCGGACATCAACCACAAGCTGGCCAACCCGCCGACCGTGGACGCCGCGGTGTCCCAGCGCATGGGCCTGTTCGTGGTCGGCCGGCTCTCCGACCGGCACGGCATCCGGGTCCAGCTGCGCCCCTCCGGGGAGCAGGCCGGGACCACCTCGCTGGTCATGCTCCCCGATGCCATCACCCACGGCGGCGGCGGCGAACCCGGTGCCGCACAGGGCGACTTCACCGTCTCCTCGATCATCCCCGAGCAGCAGTCCTTCCCGGCCGCCCCGCAGCAGCCGCAGATCCGTACGGCGGCCGAGCTCGGCTTCGACGATTCGCGGTACGAGGCACCGGAGGACCCGGCGCGGCTGGACCCGGTCAACCGCTCGCTGATGCGGGAGGAGCGCCGTGCCGCGCTGGAGTCCCCGCAGCCGCAGGACCAGGCCCAGCAGCCGTACGCGCAGGGCCCGTACGCGCAGGAGCAGTACGGCCAGGACCAGTACGGCCACGAGCCGTACCCCCAGGGGCAGTACGCGCCGGAGCAGTACGCGCAGGAGCCGGGGCACTCCGGCTACGAGGAGGGCTCCCACGAGAGCTCCTACGAGCAGTACGGCACCGGGGACGGCTACCCGCACCAGGCACAGCAGCCCTTCCGGTCCCCGGGAGAGGGCTATGCGGAGGACGCATATGCGACGTCGTACGGCTCCGGGAACGACCAGCCCCACCAGGACGACTGGCCTGATCAGAGCGGGTACCAGGGCACTTATGAGCCGGTTGCCCAGCTCGAAGCGGAATCTCTTCCCAGCGCCCCCGCGGAACCTCAGGAGCGCGTAGGCTTCGATCGTCCGGGGTCTACCCCGAACGACGGCCACGAGCTGACCGAAGCCGGTCTGCCGCGCCGGGGCGGCCAGCAGCACTGGCAGCCCACCGGCCGCGGAAACGGTCAGCCCGTCGCAGCCCGGCAGCAGCCGCAGCCGCAGCAGGAACAGCCGCAGTCGCAGCCGCCGCAGGAGCAGCAGGCCGCGCAGGCGGACGGGGACGGCCCGGACGACTGGCGCTCGACGAACGATGAGCGCTGGGAGCGGGCCGAGAAGCTCCGTGAGCCGAAGGCGGGCGGGATCACCCCCTCCGGTCTGCCCCGGCGTGTACCCAAGGCCAATCTGGTCGAGGGCACGGCGGAGCAGACCCAGCAGGGCGGCCCACAGGTCTCCCGCGCCCCCGAGGACGTCCGTGGCAGGTTGAGCAACCTGCGACGCGGCATCCAGCGGGGACGCAGCGCGGGGTCGGACACAAGTAATACCTACAACCAGGAGCGTTAGTGTGAGCCCGATGAGCCAGGCGGCGCAGAATCTCAACTGGTTGATCACCAACTTCGTGGACAACACCCCCGGGGTGTCGCACACGGTGGTGGTCTCCGCCGACGGACTCCTGCTGGCCCTGTCCGAGGGATTCCCGCGCGACCGCGCCGACCAGCTGGCGGCCGTCGCCTCCGGTCTGACGTCGCTGACCGCGGGTGCCTCCCGGATCTTCGAGGGCGGCGCCGTGAATCAGACCGTTGTGGAGATGGAGCGCGGATTCCTCTTCCTGATGTCCATCTCGGACGGTTCTTCCCTTGCTGTCCTTGCCCACCCGGATGCCGATATCGGTCTGGTCGGGTACGAAATGGCCCTTCTGGTCGACCGCGCGGGGGGTGTGCTGACCCCCGACCTCCGGGCAGAGCTCCAGGGAAGTCTTCTTAACTAGTAGACAGACAGTGCGTTTCTCGCCACCGCGCCATAAAGTGCGGTGGCGCGGCCCCACTGGGATCGGCGACCGGCAGTCGGAGGAGGAGACGTGGCAGCACCCACACACGGGCACCCGTATGACGGTGGCCGGCGGGTTCCGGGTGAGCACGGTGACAACCGGTTCAACTTCCCCTCCGCACCCAGCAGACAGGGTGCGCAGCCGCCCCGCCGGGAGCAGCCCTACCAGCCGTTCCCCCCGTCGTACCAGCAGCCGCAGCAGCAGCCCTGGAACGCGCAGGGGTCCGACTGGCCCCCGCAGCACCCGGGTTCGGGGTGGCCCCAGCAGGCCCCTCAGGCCCGGCAACCGCAACAGCCCCGCATTCAGCCGGTGCAGCCGCAGCGGGCTTCCGAGCCCGCCGCGCACTCCGGGCCCAACCCGCTGGTCCGTCCGTACGCCATGACAGGCGGCCGGACCCGGCCGCGCTACCAGCTCGCCATAGAGGCACTGGTCAGCACCACGGCCGATCCGTCCCGGCTGCAAGGGCAGTTGCCCGAGCACCAGCGGATCTGCCGGCTCTGCATCGAGATCAAGTCGGTAGCCGAGATTTCGGCCCTTCTCTCGATCCCCCTCGGCGTTACCCGGATCCTCGTCGCCGACCTGGCCGAGGCGGGACTCGTCGCTATTCATCAGCCCGGCGGCGACGAGGCCGTCGGCGGTCAGCCAGATGTGACACTGCTCGAAAGGGTGCTCAGTGGACTTCGCAAGCTCTAGCGGCGGAGCGGCCCGCTCCACTACCTCGGCGAAGATCGTGGTGGCAGGGGGCTTCGGCGTGGGTAAGACCACGTTTGTCGGTGCCGTTTCGGAGATCAATCCGCTGCGTACCGAAGCCGTGATGACGTCCGCTTCCGCGGGCATCGACGACCTGACCCACACCGGGGACAAGACCACCACCACGGTGGCCATGGACTTCGGCCGCATCACCCTGGACCAGGACCTCATCCTGTACCTCTTCGGCACCCCCGGACAGGACCGGTTCTGGTTCATGTGGGACGACCTGGTCCGCGGCGCCATCGGCGCCGTCGTCCTCGTCGACACCCGCCGCCTCGCCGACTGCTTCCCCGCCGTCGACTACTTCGAGAACAGCGGCCTCCCCTTCGTCATCGCCCTCAACGGCTTCGACGGACACCAGCCCTACACCCCCGACGAAGTACGCGAAGCACTCCAGATCGGCCCCGACACCCCGATCCTCACCACGGACGCCCGCCACCGCGCGGACGCCAAGAGCGCGCTCATCACCCTGGTCGAGCACGCCCTGATGGCCCGTCTGCGCTGACGGTCCCGGCCGCAGCACGCGAAAGCCCCGCACTCCAGGAGTGCGGGGCTTTCGCGTGGACCGTGGAACACGCGCCGGGAGGCCGTGGGGGCGGCAGATGCCCCGGTGGCCTCTCAGCGGCCGTTCTCAGCCCTGCCAGCTGTGCGGGGCACGGAATCCGGGGGTGCGCTCCAGACGGCGCCATCCGGCGGTGTCACGGCCCCGGTGGGCGGGAGCGGCGGAACGGGCCGCGGCGCGGGCGAGCAGCACCGCGGTGATGGCCGCGAGCTCCTCGGGGTCCGCCTGGCCCTTCTCGACGCGCAGCACTGACTCGGCAGGGGTGAGGCTCATAGGGGTGTCTCCGTCTTCTCGGCAGGGTTTCCGTGGACTCCGGCGGCGGGCCGCCGGAGCGGTGCCTACTGCGGCGGGTTGCCGTGCTTGCGGGACGGCAGGTCGGCGTGCTTGTTGCGGAGCATCGCGAGCGAGGCGATCAGCACCTCGCGGGTCTCGGCGGGGTCGATGACGTCGTCGACGAGACCGCGCTCCGCGGCGTAGTAGGGGTGCATCAGTTCGGCCTTGTACTCCTTGACCATGCGGGCCCGCATGGCCTCGGGGTCCTCGGCGTCCGCGATCTGGCGGCGGAAGATGACGTTGGCGGCACCTTCGGCGCCCATCACGGCGATCTCGTTGGTGGGCCAGGCGTAGGTGAGGTCGGCGCCGATGGACTGGCTGTCCATGACGATGTAGGCGCCTCCGTAGGCCTTGCGCAGGATCAGCGAGATCCTGGGCACGGTGGCGTTGCAGTACGCGTAGAGGAGCTTCGCGCCGTGCCGGATGATCCCACCGTGCTCCTGATCGACGCCGGGCAGGAAGCCGGGTACGTCCAGGAGAGTGATGATGGGAATGTTGAACGCATCACACATCTGGACGAATCGCGCGGCCTTCTCGGACGCCTCGATGTCCAGGACCCCGGCCAGCGACTGCGGCTGATTGGCCACGATGCCGACGACGGCGCCGTCCATACGGGCCATGGCGCAGATGATGTTGGTGGCCCAGCGTTCGTGGATCTCCAGGTAGTCGCCGTCGTCGACGAGTTCCTCGATGACCTTGTGCATGTCGTAGGGGCGGTTGCCGTCGGCGGGGACCAGGTCCAGCAGGACGTCGCCGCGCCGGTCGGCCGGGTCGCCGGTCGCGGCCGCGGGCGGGTTCTCCCGGTTGTTGGACGGCAGCATCCCGATCAGGTACCGGACCTCGGCGATGCAGGTCTCCTCGTCGTCGTACGCGAAGTGCGCGACGCCCGAGGTCTCCGCGTGCACGTCCGCGCCGCCCAGACCGTTCTGGGAGATCTCCTCACCGGTGACCGCCTTCACCACGTCCGGACCCGTGATGAACATCTGCGAAGTCTCACGGACCATGAACACGAAGTCCGTCAGCGCCGGACTGTAGGCGGCACCCCCCGCACACGGGCCGAGCATCACACTGATCTGCGGGATGAC